>NZ_DASSMH010000145.1:0-24265 GCF_035688975.1 Intrasporangium sp.
AGCGGGCCGGTGAGGTCGAGGGCGCCGGCGGTGAGCTGCAGCGTGACCAGATATGACACGACCGCGCCCGCCGTGAGCCGCAGCACCGTCATCAGCGTGGGCCGCAGCCGCCCCGGCACGTCGCGCCAGCGGCCCGGGTGGCTGGGCCAGGCCAGTGCTGCCAGCCGGTGCCAGCTCCACCGGCCGAGGAGCGGAAGACCTCTCTCGCTCATCGTCACCCCCTCCCGCGTCAGCCTACGGTCAGCGGTGGGCCTGCCGAGAGCCGGCGGAGCTCGCTGCGCGGCTGGTCCGCCGGCCTCGACATATGCTCACTGCTCGAAGCAGCCACCGGGAGGCGCGAGAGAGGCACACCCATGCAGGCCGTCACGCTCAACAACGGCGTCGAGATGCCCATCGTCGGGTTCGGCGTCTTCCAGATCCCCGAGGACCAGACCCAGGCCGCCGTCGAGGCCGCCCTCGAGGCCGGCTACCGACACCTGGACACCGCCGCCTCCTACGGCAACGAGGAAGCCGTCGGCGCCGCCATCGCCGCGACCGGCCTGCCGCGCGAGGACCTGTTCGTCACCACCAAGCTGTGGATCCAGCACGCGCCCACCGGCAGCGTGGAGGACGAGACGAAGCGGGCCTTCGACAGCTCGCTGCGCCGGCTCGGCCTCGATCACCTCGACCTGTACCTCATCCACCAGCCGCTCGGTGACTACTACAGCGAGTGGCGGGCCATGCAGCAGCTGCATCGGGAGGGGAGGGTCCGGGCGATCGGCGTCTCCAACTTCCACCCCGACCGGCTCATCGACCTGATCGACCACAACGAGATCACCCCCGCGGTCAACCAGATCGAGACGCACCCGTTCCACCAGCGCGCCACAGACCAGGAGCTGATGCGCGAACGCGGCGTCCAGATCGAGTCCTGGGGGCCGTTCGCCGAAGGCCGCAACAACCTGTTCACCAACCCCACGCTCAGCTCCATCGCCGAGGCACACGCCAAGTCCGTCGCCCAGGTCGTCCTCCGCTGGCTCGTCCAGCGGGAGGTCGTGGTCATCCCCAAGTCCGTGCGGCCGGACCGGATGGCCGAGAACCTCGACATCTTCGACTTCACGCTGACCGATGACCAGATGAGCAAGATCGCCACCCTGGACACCGGCGCCAGCCTGTTCTTCGACCACCGCGACCCCGCCATGGTCAGCTGGCTCGGCGGGCGGAGGATCGACTGACGCCAATGGCACCGATCTGCGCTGCGCCGCCCAGGATGCGCACTCACGCCTGCCTGCGGGAGACGGCGTCGAGCAGCGCGGCATACGCCGCCACCAGGGCGCGCCGCTCAGCGCCCATGAGCGGGTCGTCGAGCTGACAGCCCGCGGCGACCCAGGCGTCCGAGAGGTCCATGGCCTCGGCGCGCCACCGGGCGGCGTCCACCACCGTCGCCGGCGGGGCAGCGTACACGTGGGAGTAGAGGTCGACCAGGGCCTGCTCGAGCTCGTCCCTCCCCACGGACGGGTCGTGCTGGTGCGCCCGGTGCACGCGCCACCACCCGACCTCGAGCTCGGCGGCGCGGGCCGGATCGAGCCTCAGGTCGGAGTGGGCGGCCACGAGCTCGTAGAACCGGCGCATCGATCGGCGAGCGGCGCCCGGGTCGTTGTCGGGAAAGGGCGCCCACGCCTGGTTGGCCCGCAGCACGTGCCAGGCCCCGACCAGCGTGAGGCGCGGTCCCAGGCCGAAGCCCTCGCCCACCAAGCCGACGAAGGCCCGCAACGCTCGTAGCCACTCATGCCGGTAGTAGCGTGCCCAGGCGTCGGTCTCGAGCCGCCCGAGCGCGACGGGGTCGAAGTCGCGGGGGCTGTGTCGAGCGCGCATGGCCCACCTGGCTTCCCGTCCGCCCGACGGGTCAGGTCGCAGCCGCCTGCCCCTCCACCGGGCCCCGACCTTGAGGATAGTGCTCGGCGAGGGCATGCGGCGGGCCGGGCGTCGAACGCCGGGGACGACTGTGTCGCGCAGCTCGGCAAGCCCTTCTAGCCTGACGGCATGACCATAGAACCAATCGTGACGGCCACCCGGGCAGCCCTGTTCCGGGGGGTGTGACTCGTCATGTCGAGCCTCCAAGTGACCGCCGGGCAGGTGCGGGCCCTGCCGTGCGCACATGAGCAGGTCGTCCCGTCGGACTTCGCGGACGCCAACGGCCACATGAACATCGTGCGCTACATGCAGCTGCACAACGACGCGGCATGGAAGTACATGCACCACTTCGGGCTCGGCGAGGAGCACGCGGCAGACAGCTCGGCGGGCAGCTTCGAGGTGGAGCAGCACCTGCGCTACCTGCGCGAGGTCCACGTGGGCGACGTCGTGGCCGTCCACGTCCGCATGCTCGGCCGCTCGGAGAAGGCCCTGCACGTCATGCAGTTCCTCGTCAACGTCAGCCGCAACGAGCTCGCGAACACCTTCGAGTCGCTGAGCCTCAGCGTCGACATGGCCACGCGGAAGGTCGTGCCCTACCCACCCCACGTCGCCGACCTGCTCGACGCCCGGCTCCGCATCGACCAAGCCCTGGACTGGCCGGTTCCGGTCGTCTCGGCGATGGGCCCGCGATGACGCCGACACCACCCGCGTCGCTCAGCTGGTCCGTCCACCCGTCTCGAACACGACCGGCCCGGAGTCACCGCCAGACCTCGCGAGCCGGCCGCGCTCGGCGAGGACCTCGAGGTGCCAATAGGTCTCGAGGATCGCGAGCATCCGGTTGAAGTCGTCGAGCTCGTCGAGGCGGCGCCCACGTCCGGTCCACGTGAGGCATCGCGCGACCTCGTGGGCCGTGGCCGCCCCCGAGGCGACGGCCGTCAACGTCGCGTCCAGACGGTCGTCGTGGTGCGCGAGGAGCTCGTCGACCCGTTCATGGACACTGGCACCGACCGCACCGTGCCCGGGCAGCATGGTCGCGTCCGGCATCGTCTTGAGCAGGTGGAGCGAGGCGAGGTAGTCGCGCAGGGGCGAGGAGGGCGGCACCTGCTCGAAACCGATGGACGGTGTGATGTGCGGCAGGACGTGGTCACCCGTGAAGAGCAGCTGATGCGCCTCGTCGTGGAAGATGAAGTGCCCCCGGGTGTGGCCTGGGGTGTGGATGGCCGTCATCGACCGATCGCCGAGGTCGAGCTGTTGCCGGTCCGCGACCCAGACATCGGGCATCGGCCAGTCGCTGCGGTCGAAGGGCGCGTCCATGGTGCCCATGACCTCGGCGAGGTCGGGGGCGCCCGAGCGGATCAGCAACTCGCGCTGCGGCACGACGTCCCAGGGCTCGCGGCGCTGCAACGCCTCCATGTTCACGCGCTCCGGCTCACCCAGGGTCAGCCGCGCACCGAAGCGGCGCCGCAGGGCCGCCGCCATCGTGTAGTGGTCGCGGTGGGCATGGGTGACGAGGAAGTCGGTGACGTCGCCGATCCCGAGGCCGAGCTCGTCGAGCCCGTCCACGAGCTCGGCCTCGGCGCGCTCGATGGCCCACCCGGCGTCGAGCAGCATGACCCGCTCCCGGGAGCGGAGGACATACACGTTGACGGCGCGCAGCCCATCCATCGGCAGGGACAGGGGGAGACGATGCACACCGGGCGCCACCTCCACCGAGCCGGGCTCGTGCCAGCACCGCCAGTCAAGGTCCTCGGCAGGCTCTGTCATGAGATCGAGTATCCCCCGTCCGCGTTGAAAACGACCGCCCAGCGCAGTATATTGCTCATACGGTTGGACCAAATGCTAGCAGCACCACTGCCTCGCCGCACCGGCCCGTCCCGGCGCTCCCACACGGAAGGACCCGCCTAGTCACATGACTGACTTCACGGACATCACCTATGAGGTCGACAACGGTCTCGCCTGGATCACCATCAACCGTCCCGAGCGCTACAACGCCTTCCGCGCCCACACCGTCGACGAGCTCGTGCTCGCCTTCAAGAGGGCGTGGGGCAGCGACGACGTCGGGGTGATCTGCCTCACCGGCGCCGGCGACAAGGCCTTCTGCTCCGGCGGTGACCAGAAGCAGCGAGCCGAGACGGGAGACTACGGCCCCTCGCAGAGCGGGCTCTTCGAGGTCGAGGCGCTGCACCGCGTCATGCGTGACGTGCCGAAGCCGGTCATCGCGGCCGTCAACGGCATCGCCATCGGTGGCGGCCACGTGCTGCACGTCCTCGCCGACCTCACGATCGCGGCCGACACCGCGACGTTCGGCCAGAACGGCCCACGCGTCGGCTCCTTCGACGCGGGTCTCGGCTCGGGGTATCTCGCTCGCGTCGTCGGAGAGAAGCGCGCCCGCGAGATCTGGTTCATGCTGCGCCGCCTGAGCGCGCAGGAGGCGCTGGACTGGGGCCTCGTCAACAAGGTCGTCCCGGCGGAGCAGCTCAGGGCCGAGGTCCGCGCGTGGGCGGACCACATCCTCCAGTTCTCCCCCACCGCCCTGAAGGTGCTCAAGCAATCCTTCAACAGCGACACCGAGCACTTCGTGGCCATCGGCAACATGGCCTACACGACCCTCAAGATGTTCAGCGAGTCGGCGGAGGCCAAGGAGGGCATCGCCGCCTTCAACGAGAAGCGCCAGCCAGACTTCTCCCGCTTCCGCGGCAACTGAGCAGAGCCAGCGACCGGGTCGGCGGGCTCGTCGAGCCACCGCGCCGGCGCGACCCCTTCCCCGTCGAGAGATTGGTGCCCACATGCGGTTCACCGACGAGCAGCGAGAGTTCGCGGCCGCCGTCCGGGGCTTCTGCAGCAGCAACTGCAAGACCCTCCAGCAGCGCGACGCCCTCACCGAGAACGGCACGCTCGCCAACAGCCCGGTCGTGCTCGACAAGCTCGCCGGCCTCGGCTGGCTCGCCGTCTCGCTCCCCGAGGAGTACGGCGGCGGCGGCGCGGGCATGGTCGAGGAGGTCATCTTCCTCGAGGAGACCGCACGCGGCCTCGCCCCCATCACGGCATACTCGACCGGCCTGACCGCCGCCCAGACCTACCTGCGCTACGGGACGGAGGAGCAGAAGCGCACCATCGTGACGAACATGGCGTCCGGCAAGCTCGAGGCGATCTCGCTGAGCGAGCCGGGGGCCGGCTCGGACCTCGGCGGGGTCCGGATCAAGGCCGAGCTCGTGGGTGACCACTACGTCATCAACGGGCAGAAGACGTGGTGCTCGGCCGCCCACGTCGCCGAGCACATCCTCCTGCTGGCGCGCACCGACACCTCGGGCTCGAAGCACCAGGGGCTGACGCTCTTCATGGTGCCCGCGGACATCGAGGGCCTCGAGATCCGCGGGATCGAGACCATGGAGGCGCGCACCGTCAACGACCTGTTCTTCACGAACGTCACGGTGCCCGTCTCCTCGGTCGTCGGGGAGGTCAACCAGGCATGGAGGCACCTCATGCGCGGCCTCGCGGTGGAGCGGGTCATCATCGCCGCCATGTCCCTCGGCGCGGCCGAACGCTCGCTCGACGACGTCATCGCCTACGTCAAGGAGCGCGAGCAGTTCGGCCGCACGATCAGCAGCTTCCAGGCGATCCGGCACCGCATCGCCAACCTGGCGACGGAGATCGCGGCCAGCCGTGCCTTCGTCTACGACATCGCGGCCGGCATCGACGCGGGCGAGGAGGACAACCTCTCGACCGAGTCGTCGATGGCCAAGCTCAAGTGCACCGAGCTCGCCAAGGCGACCGCGCTCGAGGCGATGCAGATGATGGGCGGCTATGGCTACGCCCGCGAGTACGGCATGGAGGAGCAGGTTCGCAAGGCGCTCGCCCCGCCGATCTACGGCGGCACGAACGAGATCCAGCGCGAGATCATCAGCAAGAACCTCGGTCTCTGACCGGTTCGCCACACAGCCCGAGAGGACCCGTGCATGACCACCTCCCCCTTCCGCTCCGACCTCCTCGCCGGCGGGCGGGTCCTGATCACGGGCGGCGGCACCGGCCTCGGAAAGGGCGTCGCGAGGCACCTCGTCGAGCACGGCGCGCAGGTGCACCTCTGGGGACGGCGACCGGCCGTGCTCGAGGAGGCTGCGGCCGAGGCGTCCACCAACCGACCCGGCTCGATCCACACGCAGACGGTCGACGTCCGCCAGGCCGACATGGTGGACGCGGCCATGGACGAGATCTGGTCCCAGCACGGCCCGCTCACTGGTGTCATCAACAACGCCGCGGCCAACTTCATCGCCCCGACCGAGTCACTCAGCCCGCGCGGCTTCGAGGCCGTCTCCTCGACGGTGATGCACGGCTCGTTCAACACGACCCACGCAGCGGGTCGCCGCTGGATAGCCGGCGGTGACAAGGGCGTCGTGCTCTCCACGCTGACCACGTGGATCTGGACCGGCTCGGCCTTCGTCGTCCCCTCGGCGATGGGCAAGGCCGCAGTGCATGCGATGACCATGTCCCTCGCCGTCGAGTGGGCGAAGTACGGCATCCGGCTCAACGCCCTGGCACCCGGACCGATCCCCACGGACTACGCGTGGGAGATGCTCAACCCGACCGACAAGAGCTCGGTCGGCGCGACCCAGGCCGACCAGGTGCCGATGGGTCGCACGGGGACGATCGAGGAGCTCGCCCACCTGACGATCTTCCTGCTCTCCGATGCCTGCGAGTACCTCACGGGTCAGACGATCGCCATGGACGGCGGCCAGATGCTGGCCGGTCCGGGCACCTTCGCCGGCCTCCGCTCGATGTCACCCGAGGACTGGACCGAGGCCAGGGAGCGCAGCAAGGCGGCTAGTGCGGCCAGCAAGTCCCAGCGGGGCGTCTGACCCGCGGCTGAGCGGCATACGAAGGAGTTCACCATGGCGCGCGTCTTCCGGGACGAGCTGGTCACCAGGACCTCACCCGAGCTGCCCGAGCGGTACTTCGACCGCTTCGTCTTCAACCTCCACCGGACCGACGCGGTGACGCCGTCGATCCTCTTCGGCTTCGGTGCCTACCCGCCACGCGACGTCGTCGACGGTTTCGCCATCCTCGTGACGCGCAGCGAGCAGCGCAACGTGCGTTTCTCGACCGAGCTGACCGCGACCGAGGGCGACGGTGCCGGGCCGTTCCGCTTCCAGGTCGTCGAGCCACACGCGACGTGGCACCTGATGCTCGGCCCCAACCCCACGGGAATGGAGTTCGACCTCACGTGGCGGGCGCGCACGCCGGCGTGGTGCGGTGACGTGGCCGTCCACAACGACAACGGGGTGCCGTCGTCGTTCGAGCACCTCGTCCAGTCGGGACTCTACGAGGGGACGCTGACGATCGACGGAGTCACCGAGGACGTCACCGGTTGGTACGGCCAACGCGACCGGTCGCGCGGCGTGCGGACGATGTCCGGCGGGCAGGGCCTGCACGTGTGGTACCAGGCGCAGTTCCCCGACCGGTGCGTCGGCTTCCTCTACGTCGAGGACCGAGCGCACGCGCCCATCCTCCTCGAGGGCGCGGTCATGCACACGAACGGCGAGCTCGACGGAATCGTCGGCGTGAGGCACGACCTCACCTTCGACGACAGCCTCGACCTGCGGTCGGGCACGGTCGAGGTCACGACCGCGAGCGGTCAGGTCTACCGGATCGACGCAGACGCCTCCGCACGCGGCTCGTACATGTCCGGCGGCTGGTACGGCGGACAGCACGGACGGCCCATGGGACGCGACCACGAGGAGCACGACGTCTACCCGTTCGACGGGAGCATCTCTCCCAGGACGCTCGACTCTGCCCTGACCGACCGGCTCGCGAAGTTCACCTGGGACGGCATCGACGGCTACGGCATCTTCGAGTTCGCCCACAGCAGGAGCAGCAGGTACACCTACCGGCCCTCGCTCTGAGCCCCGCATCCCGGGCGCGCGTCGGCCATGCCGGTCACGGCCGGCTCAGGGAGCGCCCTGGGTGGTGAGGCGAGAGGCCAGGTCACGCAGGATCCGCGCAGCCTCCTCGGCCATCCTCGGGACGAACTCGGCGACGGTGACGAGACTGGAGATGCCCGAGGCCACCTGCCCGGTGAGGACGAGGCTGCCCCGCACGTCGCCCTCGGCCTGGGCACGCTGCATGGACTCGATCTTGGCGCGCGTCAGCTCCACGACGTCGGAGACCTCGCCGTCGGCGGCGTCGCGATGCCCGAGCAGTCGCTCGGAGGCCTCGTTGCGCAGGCCCCGGCAGGGTCCGTAGACGCCGTCGAACGCCACGTCGTCACCCTCCTGCGCGTCGAGTAGGGCCTGGAGGTATGCCGGGTGCCAGTCGGTGTTGTCCGTGCTCGTGATGAAGCGAGTCCCCATGGCCACGCCGTCGGCCCCCATGGCGAGCGCTGCCGCGAGGCCCCGGCCGTCGCGCGCGCCGCCGGTGAGCAGGACGGGGACGTCGACGGCCTCGGTGACGCTGGGGATGAGGACGAACGTGTGCACGGCCTTGCTCGGCGCGTGACCACCCATCTCGAACCCGGCGGCGATGACGACGTCGACCCCGGCCTCGGCGGCCTTGACCGCCTGCCGTGTCGAGCCGACCTTGTGCTGGTGCACCATGCCCGCGGCCTTGATCCGCTCGATGTAGTCCCCCGGGAAGCCCGCCGAGGTGGTGAGGACGGTCAGCCGCCGGGCCACCGCGTCGTCCGCGCGCCGCGCGTCGAGCACGGTCCGGATGTAGGCGTCGGTGAAGGGCAGGACCCGGCCTCGGCCATCCACGCCCACCGGGATGTTGACGGCGAACGGACGGTCGGTCAGGCCCGCGCACTCCTCGATGTGGTCGCGGAAGGTGCGTGCCCCTGCGGCGATGTCCTCGGGCATCCCGGGCATCGACACCGTTCCGAGCCCGCCGGCGTTGGAGACGGCAGCCGCCAGCTTGGGGGTCCCGAACGGCCCGAGCCCCTCCTGGACGATCGGGTGATCGATCCCGACGAGCTTCGTGTAGCGGTTGGTGATGGCGGGCACGGACGCTCCTTCGTTTGGTCTGACCGCAGGTTACTCTACATCTATTGTGTTCAAGGAACGCCTTCCGTAGACTTTGCATGACGGGCCGAGAGAGGATCACGCGATGACGTCCCCCCTGAACCGACTGACCGAGGTTGCTGCGGACCCGGATCGCTATGTGGCCGAGTGGAAGCAGGCCCACCCCGGCCGCCAGGTCGCCGGAGTCCTGCCGATGAACTTCCCGGAGGAGCTGCTGCACTCCGCGGGCTTCCTGCCCGTCGTGATCCAGGAGAACAACGACCCTGACACCCACGGGCGCGCCATCCTCGCCGAGTTCTACTGCGGCTACACCCGCAACCTCGCCGACCAGGCCGCCAAGGGCAAGCTCGGCATCTACGACGCCTACTTCGTGGCCGACCATTGTGTCCAGCTCCTCGGCGCCGCCGACGTCATGCGCTTCACCTCGCCGCAGACCCCGATCTACTTCGGTCAGTTCATCGCCTCGATGAGCGAGCCCTCGACCCGGGTGAAGGTGCGCACCGAGCTGGACCGCATCGTGGCCGAGGTCGAGCGCAGTGCCGGCGGGCCCGTCGACCCGGACCGGCTAGCCGAGAGCATCCGCCTCTACAACCGGGACCGGATGCTGCTGCGCGAGGTCTTCGACGCCCGCCGCCGGGGCCGGCTGCACCTCCCTTCCAAGGACGTCCAGAGCCTCGTCAAGTCCTCGATGGTGATGGACAAGGCGGAGCACGTCGCCCTGCTCGAGCAGCTGCTCACCGAGGGCATCGAGTCCCGCGACCCGCACGCGCGCGTCCGCCTTCACCTCTCGGGCCACTTCTGCCACGCCCCGAAGCGGGAGCTGCTCGAGCTCATCGAGGACTGCGGCGCCGAGATCGTCGACGACGACCTCTACCACGGGCGTCGCTACATCACGACCGACGTGCGCGAGGACCTCGACCCCGTCGACGCGCTGGCCGAGTGGTACTTCGACCGCAACGTCAACGTCCCGTGCCCCACCCGCGTGCAGCACGACGCCGACTGGGACACCTACCTCAGGGACGCAGTGGGCGAGAGTGGCGCCGACGGCGTCGTCATCCTGATGGCGAAGTTCTGCGAACCGCACATGCTGCTCTACCCGGAGCTGCGCACGATGATGGACGAGCGCCAGATCCCCTACCTGCTCATCGAGACGGAGCATGAGGGCCTCCCGCTGGAGTCCATCCGCACCCGGGTCGAGGCGCTCGTCGAGCGCATCTCCCGACGGACCAGGATCCCTGCGGCCGTCTGACGGTCCACGCGGCACGACACACCAAGGGAGCGCAGACAATGACGACGCAGACCGGCAGCACCGTCACGCGGATGCAGGCCACCCTCGACGGCGGCAAGATGATCGCGGACTACTGGGACAACATCTTCACCGCCCGGGAGCGCGGCAAGCAGGTCGTCTGGTACAACGGCTCGGCCCTCAACCCGATCTTCCAGGCCGCCGGCCTGGAGTGGTGCCACGGGGAGGCGTTCTCGGCCCGGCTCGCGGCGCTGCACCTGGAGGGTCCAGCGCAGCTGGCGGGCGCCGAATACGGCTACATCAACGAGCTGTGCTCGTATTCGCGCACGCACCTCGGCTGCGCGGTCCTCAGCAACGGCGGTGGCCCCGCCCCCGGATCGGAGACCGGGGTCGTCGACGCCGTCGACCAGCAGGCCCTGGCGAGCAGGCTGCCGAAGCCAGACTTCTTCGTCAACGCCTACTCCGGCTGCAGCACGGGGCAGCAGTGGGACGAGGTGACCTATCGCGTCTTCGGCAAGAGCGTGCCCATCTTCAACGTGTCCATCCCGTTCCTCTGGGGCAACCGCCCCGACTCGACCTACATGGGCGGGCAGGAGTGGGACGAGGCCACCGACTACGTCGTGGGCCAGCTGCGGGAGCTCATCACCTTCATCGAGGCCCAGACCGGCCGTCCCTTCGACTGGGACGCCCTCTCCGAGAGCATGGCGTACATTCGGCGCGCCTCGGAGCTGCGCCTCGAAGGCATGGCCCTGTGTGCCAGGAAGCCGACGCCGGCCACCTACTGGGACTGGATCGCGAGCGTCGCCCACATCAACTTCCTGCCGGGCGACCAGGCGCTCGTCGACTACTTCACCTCGGTCCGCGACGAGGTCCAGGCCCGGGTCGACACCAACGTGTCGGCACTGCAGCACGAGCGGTACCGGCTCTACTTCGACGGCATCATGAACTGGAACAAGCTCGGCTGGCTCGCCAAGCGCTTCGCCGAGTACGACGCGGCGGTCATCGCGGGCCGCTACACGCACTCCTCCTTCTGGCAGGAGCCGCACCTCATCGATCCCGAGGACCCGCTGCGGGGCATGGCCCAGCACTACCTGCTGTGCCCGATCAACCACAGCCTCAAGACCCTCGACCACCTGACACGGCGCGACTGCGAGCGCTTCGACATCGACGGGCTCGTCTTCCACTCGACGCGGACGTGCCGGGCGTTCACCAACCCGCAGACGATGCTGGCGTCCTCCGCACGCGAGCACCTCGGCATACCCGCGATGTTCTTCGAGGGCGACGTCGCCGACGCGTCGTTCTACAAGGACGACATCCTCGAGGGCCGGCTCGTCGCGATGCTCGAGAGCATCGACGTGCGCCGGGCGAAGGCGGGCGTCTGATCCCGATGGAGCACTCATGAGCCTGCACACCATGGGAGTCGACCTCGGTTCGACGACGGCCAAGGCGGTCGTCGTCGACGAGGGCGGCGAGATCGTCGCGCACCGCGTGGTCCAGATGGGCGCCGTGAGCCGGCGGGGCGTCACCGCCGCGATCGAGGCCGTCCTCGATGCGGCCCGGCTGGAGCGGCGCGACCTCGACCACGTCGTCGCGACGGGATACGGCCGGCGCCTCGTGCCCGACGTCGACCGGACGTTCACCGAGATCACCTGCCATGCACGCGGCGTCGCGGCGATGTGCCCCGGCGCGGCCCTCGTGATCGACATCGGGGGCCAGGACAGCAAGGCCATCCGCGTCGACTCGGCGGGACTCGTCGACACCTTCGCGATGAACGATCGCTGTGCGAGCGGCACGGGCCGGTTCTTCGACGTCCTCGCTCGCGCGCTGGAGTGCGAGCTGACCGACCTCGACGACCTCGCCCTGACGGGCACCCACGACCTCGAGGTGAGCAGCATGTGCGCCACCTTTGCCGAGACCGAGATCATCTCCCTCCTCGCGGAGGGTGCGCCGCCCACCGACATCGCCGCATCGGTCCATCGGGCGGTGTGCTCGCGCACGATCGGGCTCGTGTCCCAGGTCGGCCGAGCCACTCCCGTCATCATGACGGGTGGGGTCGCGCGCAGCCGCGCCGCGGTGCGCTTCCTCTCCGAAGCCTTGCGCGCCCCGGTCCAGGTGCCGTCCGAGCCGCAGATCAGCGGGGCCTACGGCGCCGCCCTGCTCGGTCTCGAGGCCCTGCGTGGGCAGGCCACAGTCGTGGGTCAGGCCGTCGACCGCGAGCACGTCCACACCGGCAGCCGGGCAACGGGCCACGACTGCACCAGGTGCAGCGTGGGCGGGGGCACGTACCGACCCGTCGACGTCGAGCTGTGGACCTCCTCGATCGCAGCAGACCGGCGCCCCTGATCTCAGGAGGAGTAGGTGGTGCCCTCCAGCACCGCGGGCGGCTTGGCCAGGTGGAAGCCGTGGAACGCCTTCGTGTTGTTCGAGCCCCGCAGCGGCCAGCCTCCCCGCCAGTTCGGCGTCCCCCCGTCGACCCGCAGGCACGAGCCGGTCACGTAGGCGGCGGCCGGTGAGAGCAGGTAGACGATGCCCGCCGACACCTCGGACTCGGTGCCGAAGCGGCGCAGCGGGATGACGGGCACGGCGTGCTCCCGGAAGTAGGCGCGGTCCTCCTCGGTGTACGTGTCGAAGCCACTCGAGGCGATGCCGCCCGGGGCCAAGGCGTTGACCCGGATGCCGTGCTCAGCCCACTCACCGGCCGCCGTCTCGGTCAGCGTGAGCATGCCGCCGCGGGCGGCCCCCGAGTGGCCCATGCCGGGCCATCCATGCCAGATGTCGGCGATGATGTTGACGATCGCGCCCCCGTGGTCGGCCATCCACTGGTTGACCGTCTCACGCATCATGATGAACCCGCCGGTCAGGTTGTTGCGCACCACGGCCTCGAAGCCCTTGGTGCTGATGTTCTTCAGCGGTGACTTGTACTGTCCCCCAGCGTTGTTCACAAGCGCATCGATCCGGCCGTGGTCCGCCAGAACCGTCGACACCGTGGCCCGGACTGCCTCCTCGTCCCGGATGTCGCAGACGAGCGCCGAGCACGACCCGCCGTCGGCTCGGATCTCCTCGGCGACGGCGTCGAGCTTGTCCCGGGTGCGCCCCGTGACGACGACGTGCGCGCCGAGGTGGGCCAGCTCGTGGGCAGTGCACCGGCCGAGGCCGCTACCTCCTCCGGTGACGATGATGGTCTGTCCGTCGAAGAGACCGCGGGCATAGATCGACTGGTAGGGCATCTCACTCCTCGGGGGTCGGTGGTTGGCTGGCGCGCGTCCGTCAGCGGCGTCCCAGCTCTGCGCCCACGCGCCAAGCGCCGGTCTCACGCTCGACGAAGCCGAGCGTTCCGTCGGCCGCCTGCTCGCGCAGCACGAACTTCTGGGTCTTGCCCGTCGGCGTCATTGGCAGCGCGTCGACGAACGTCCAGTAGACGGGCACCTTGTGGGCGGCGATCTGCCCGCGGAGGAACTCCGTCAGCTCGTCGACCGTCGGCCGCTCGGCACCGCCTCGGATCGTGACGACGGCGGCCACCTGCTCGCCCCACTTCTCGTCCGGGACACCGATGACTGCGGCGTGCTCGACAGCGGGGTGGTCGGTGAGCGCGCCCTCGATCTCGGCCGGGTAGAGGTTCACGCCGCCACGGATGATCATGTCCTTCACGCGGCCGCTGACCCGCAGGAAGCCGCGCTCGTCCATCGAGCCGATGTCTCCCATGTGGAGCCAGCCGTCCGCGTCGAGGGCGGCGGCGGACTCCTCCGGCATGTCGTAGTAGCCACGCATGACCTGGTAGCCGCGGACGCAGATCTCGCCGGTCTCCCCGACTGGGACGGGCTCGCCGGTGACGACGTCCGAGATCTTGACCTCGAGCTGGGGCAGCGGTTGGCCGACGGTGTCGGCCTGGTCCTCGGGTGCGTCCGTCACGCGTGTCTGGCTGATGACCCCGTGCGCCTCCGTCTGGCCGAAGAGGATGCTGAACTGGCAGTCGAGGAGGCCGATGGTCTTGCGCACCAGGGACGCCGGGACCGCTGAGGCGCCACTCATGATCGTCTGCAAGCTCGACAGGTCGCGCTGCTCACGGTCCGGGTGGTTGAGCATCGCGATGAGCATCGTCGGCACGACGAGGGTGTGCGTGCCCCGGTAGGTCTCGAAGGCCTCGAGGAGCTGACCCGGGTCGAATGCCGGGAGGATGACGAAGGTGCCACGCTTGGCCCACGCGCCGAAGGAGGTCACGGCCCCGCCGCCGATGTGATACATCGGCATCGCGTTGACATAGATGCCGCCGTCCGCCATGCCGGCTCGCTCGGCCACGAAGGTCGCCTCGTTGACGAGGCCCAGGTGGTGGAGCATGGCGCCCTTGGGGAAGCCCGTCGTGCCGGATGTGTACTGGACCTGGACGAGGTCGTCAGGGGAGACCTCGGGCAGGTCGCGGGCCGGGTCGCCGCTGGCGAGGAAGGAGTCCCAGCCGGAGAAGGAGATGACCTCGCGCAGCTCGGGCAGCTCGAGCCGGATCTCGTCGATCATCGCCCGCATGTCGAAGCCGCGGTACTCCTCGACGAGGATGATGCCGGCGGCCTTGGACTGCCCGAGCACGAAGGAGACCTCACGTGAACGGTATGCCGGGTTGAGCGCGACAAGAACCATCCCTGCCAGGCTGATCCCCTGCTGGGCGATGATCCAGGCGGCGCTGTTCGGCGCCCAGATCGCGATGCGGTCGCCCGGCTCGAACCGCTCGAGCAGTGCTCGGGCGACGCGCTCTGCGTCCGCCAGGAACTGCGCATAGGTCCACTCGCGCCTCGCGGCGCGGTCCTCGACACAGTCGACGAGGGCGACCCGGTCCGGCACAGTCTCGGCCGCGTGACGCAGGAGCTGGCAGACAGTCACCTCACGGACCTCCCCGGCTTCCGCCGGCCAGTGGGACGTCTGCAAGACGGGTCTCGACACCATGGAGAGCACTCCTCGGGGTGATGGGCAGGCACGCAGCCGTGCGCATGTCTGGCCTGCAAATCTATATGGTCCGACCATATTGAGCAAGACGTCTTCGAGAACTGAGGCATGGATCCTGTAGACTGTCCCGGTCGTCCCCAGACTGTCGGAGGTCCTCATGCGCACGGCTCCCTCTCCGCTCGTGCGGGACTTCCCCGACGCTGGAGTCGTCATCGCAGGGGGCACCTCAGGCGTGGGCCTCGCCAGTGCCCTGGGCTTCGTCGACGCCGGCGTCCGCCGCCTCGCACTGCTCGCCCGCAGCCCCGAGCGCGGCGCTGCCGCGCAGGCGGCTGTCCGTGCTCGCTGCGCGGAGGCCGAGGTCCACTTCATCCCCACCGACGCGGACGACCTGGCACAGGTGAGGCACTCGGTCGAGGCCGCCCACCGGGCCCTCGGCAGCATCGACGTCCTCGTCAACTCGATGACCTCGCCCTACCGGCCCGAGCTGCTCCACCGCTTGCCCCTGGAGGACGTGGGCGCCATCCTCACCCGGCAGGCGCTGCCCCCGATGCACCTGACCCGCGTCGTCCTGCCGATCATGCAGGAGCAAGGCGGCGGCAGCATCGTCAACGTCGCCTCCGACGCCGCGAAGGTCGCCACGCCTGGCGAGAGCGTGCTGGGGGCGGCCATGGCCGCCATCGTGATGTTCTCGCGCGTGGCCGCGATCGAGGGCAAGCGCAATGGGGTCCGGGTCAACGTCCTGACGCCGTCCCTGATCGCCGGCACACCGACGGCCGCGAACGTCCTCAGCGACGGCTTCAGCAAGGCCCTCTTCGAGAAGGCCGCCCAGCTGGCGCACCTCGGTGTGGCGGAGCCTGCAGATCTGGCGTCGCTCATCGTCTTCCTCGGCGGACCGGCCTCAGCCCGGCTGACGGGGCAGGCCATCAGCGTCAACGGTGGCATCTCGGCAGCGTGATCCGCCACGGAGGGGAGGCCGTCGTGACGCCTGGCCGCACCGAAGGGTCCGGGTCGGCCCGGTACCGCGCCGCCAGTGGGTCGGTCACGCCCGGCAGCGCCCGCTCGCTGCTCTTCACCATCCTCGGTGAGCTCGTCTGGCCGACCGGCGGCCCGGTCCGCACGGCGACTCTTGTGCACATCCTCAACGGTCTCGGCATCGAGGAGCAGACGGCGAGGCAGGCGATCGCGCGGGCCTCGGCCTCCGACTGGATCCAGGCCGAGCGCCACGGCCGGGAGGTCAGCTGGTCGCTGACGCCGAAGGTGCTCGACATCTTCGTGACCGGGTCCGCCCGGGTGTACTCGCTCAGCCGGCCCTACGAGGACTGGGACGGTCGCTGGCTCGCCGTCATGCCCACCATCCCCCAGTCCCGCCGCACCGCGCGCCGTCCGCTCTATGCCGGCCTCACCTGGGCGGGCTTCGGTGATCCGGCACCGGGTCTGTGGCTGTCACCGCACGTCGAGCGCGCCGATGAAGTCAACTGGCTCATCAAGGAGCTCGACCTCACCGAGCACACCGTCTCGATCGCCGGCACGGTCGAGTCGATCGGCATCTCCCAGGCGGACATCGTCCGGCGCGGCTGGGACCTCGACGCCCTTCGGCGGAAGTACGAGCACGTGCTCGAGCGCATCGAGGGCTTCCGGCCCAAGGGGTCCGAGGAGACCCTGCTGACTCACGTGCGGGCGATGAACGAGTGGCAGGAGTTCCCCCGCACCGACCCGCAGCTGCCCGAGGCACTCCTGCCCGACTGGGTCGGCCGGCAGGTCGCGCGACGCATCGAGCACCTGCGTGCGCAGTGGACCCCCGTCACGCGCCAGCGCTACGCCGAGATCAACGGCGGCTGAGCCAGTCCAGCGGCCTGGTGCGCCGCCCTGAGGAACGCCTCCACGAGGGCGGGGTCGCGGTAGTACTGGTCCCCGACGCCGTCGACCGCCCGCCGGCGGCCGTACTCGTAGAGCACAGCGAGCTTCCACAGGGCTAGAGCGGTGTACCAGTCCAGTCGGGTGAGGTCGGCGCCGGTGTCGGTGGCGTACCGTTCGGCCAGCTCCTCGCGGGTGGGATAGCCCTCCTCGAGGGCCGCGATGCCGAGCTGCTGCGTCGGCGTCAGCGACCCGCCGGCCACGGGGTAGGAGGCGAGGAAGTAGCCGAGGTCGAAGAGCGGGTCACCGATGGTGGCGAGCTCCCAGTCGAGGACGGCCGTGATCCGCCCAGGGACGTCGGCGCCGACGATGACGTTGCCCAGGCGGTAGTCGTTGTGGATGATGGACGCGCCCGACTCGGGCGGCACGTTGGCTCGGAGCCAGTCGTCGATCATCGCGAACTCCTTTGGTGGCTGTCCCTTCTCGTCCGAGACGAGGCGGCCCATCCGGTTGAGGTGTCGCTCGTTGAAGCCCTCGGGCCGTCCCAGGTCGGACAGTCCCGCGGCACGCCAGTCCACCCGGTGCAGGGCCGCGAGTGTGTCGACGAGGGCGAGGCCGATGGCGCGGCGCTCCCGGGGGGACGCGAGGGCGTCGGGCGTCCGCGTCGTGACGACCGGTCCGGCGACATAGCTCATGACGTAGAAGGGCACGTCGATGACCTCGCCCGCCTCGCTCGTCGCGAGCACCTGGGCCACGGGCACGTCGCTCCCTTCGAGGGCACCGACGAGGCGTGCCTCGCGGAGCATGTCGTGCGCGCCCGGCGGGACGGGCGGTGGGGGCGGACGTCGCACCACGACCTGCCGCGTCCCGTCCGACACGAGGAAGGTGAGGTTGGAGTGCCCGTCGCCGATCGGGGTCGCCGTGATCGGACCCGACGTGATGTCGCGCTCGGCCAGGAACGCCTCGAGACGGCGCAGCGTCTCGGGTGTCCAGTCCCAGACCATGGTCAACGGCGCGTGAAGCGCGCAGGGCGCTTCTCGCGGAAGGCGGTCAGCGCCTCGGGCATGTCCGGGCTCCGGGCCAGCAGTGTCTGCCCACGGTTCTCGAGCTCCGAGGCGGCGGCATACGAGGACACCTCCTGGTTGCGCTGGAGGGCGCGCTTGGAGACGTGGACGCCGCCCGGTGAGTTCGAAGCGATCCGCGTCGCAAGGGTGACGGCCTCGGCCATGAGGTCCTCCGTGGGCACGATGCGGTTGGCCAGACCGATCCGGACGGCCTCCTCCGCGTGGACGAGTCTCGCCGTGTAGGCGATCTCGGCTGCCCGACCCGGGCCGACGAGCCGGGTCAGCTGCCACGACGTGCCGAGCTCGCCGACCGACAGTCCGAGCTTGACGAACGCCGCGCTGAACTTCGCGGTGGGGGCGACGAGCCGGATGTCGGCCGCGAGCGCGAGGGCGAGGCCGCCCCCGGCGGCAGCGCCATGGATCGCCGCGATGACGGGGAACGGCAGGTGCCGAATGCCGGCGATGCCACCCGTGGCGAGCTCCTGGAACTGGAGGAACTCGCGCACACCCATCGTCGTGATGACCTCGATCTCGTCGAGGTCGAAGCCGGCGCAGAAGGCCCGCTCCCCCGCGCCGCGCACGATGAGGGCCCGCGCGTCGGTGTCGCGCAACGCGTGGGCGACGGTGTTGAACTCCTCGAACATCTTCACTGTCTGGGAGTTCATCCGGTCAGGCCGGTTGACCGTCATGACGACGATGCCGGCGTCGAGCGGCTCGAGCTCGAGCGTCTCGAGCTCGGGGGGGTCGAAGTTGCGCAGCACGGCGGCCCTTCCGTCGGTGGCGGTGGTGGACATCGCGGTCACCGACCCGTGAAGACGGGAGGGCGCTTCTCCTTGAAGGCCGCCAGGGCCTCGGGCATGTCCTCGCCTTGGGTCAGTAGCGCCTGCCCTCGATTCTCGAGCTCGAGCGCGGCCGCGTACGAGGCGACCTCCATGTTGGCCTGGAGCGCGCGCTTGGACAGCTGTATGCCGCCGGGCGAGTTCGCGGCGATGACCTCCGCCATGGCGATGGCCTCGTCGAGGAGGGACTCGGCCGGGTGGATGTGGTTGAGCAGCCCGGTGCGCTCGGCCTCCTCGGCGTCGATGAGCCCGGCGGTGTAGGCGAACTCGGCCGCCCTACCGGGGCCCATGATGCGCGTCAGCATCCAGGAGGCGCCGAGATCTCCTGCGGACAGCCCGATCCGGACGAAGGCCGCGTTGAAGCGGGCGTTCGGCGAACCGAGACGGATGTCGGCCGCGAGCGCCAGCGAGAGGCCGCCGCCCGCGGCGGCACCGTTGACGGCCGCGATGACGGGGACCCGCAGGGAGCGGATGGCGAGCAGGCCGCGGGCGGCCAGCTCCTGCTGGTCGAGGAACTCCAGGGGGGTCATCGACGGCAGCTCCTCGGCCGCGTCGAGGTCGAAGCCGGCACAGAACGCCCGGCCCGCCCCCGTGATGATGAGGACGCGGAGGTCGTCCTCCTGGCCAAGGGCCCAGGCCAGCTTCTCGAGCTCGCGGAACATCGTGTTGGTCATCGCGTTCATGCGGTCCGGACGGTTGAGGGTGGCCACCGCGATCCCGGGTCTCGCACGCTCCAACCGGATCGTCTCCAGGTCGAGGTCCTTGGGCTGAGTCGTCACGTCGCGCTCCTCACGAGATGGGGTGTCGTGGTGTGGGGTTGGTTCAGTCGCGGCCGGCTCATGACCCATCGGCCCGGTCGGCTGCCGCGCCTGCCTCGAGCCACCGGGTCACGAGGCCCGCGTCGACCCCCCAGCTGGCCAGGGCCTGCGTCGTGTGCTCACCGGGCACGGGCGGGCGACGGTCGACCGTGGCGGGCGTGCGGCTGAAGCGGGGGGCCGGGGCCGGCTGCACGAGCCCGTCGACCTCGATGAAGGTGCCTCTCGCGACATGGTGCGGGTGCTTCGGGGCCTCCAGGGCGTCGAGCACCGGCGAGATGCACGGACTTCGCCCCTCGCCCCGCCGCAGCCACTCGTCGAGCGTGCGGCGCCGGACCGCCTGCGCGAAGGTCTCCTTCAGGAGCGGCCAGGCGCCCTGGTCGTTTTGGTCGGGCAGGTCCTCGGGCAGCTCGAGCAGCTCCACGAGATCTGCGTAGAAGTGTGGCTCCATGGCCCCGACGGCTAGCCATCTGCCGTCCGCCGTCTCGTAGGCGTCGTAGAACGGGGCTCCGGAGTCGACGATGTTCGTGCCCCGCTCGGGGTGCCACTCGCCCGTCTGCGCGTAGCCGTAGAAGCAGGTCCCGAGGAGCGCGGCGCCGTGGACCATGGCGGCGTCGACGACCTGACCCTGACCCGAGCGGGTGCGCTCGAGGAGTGCGGCAAGGATGCCCAGCGCGAGGATCATCCCACCGCCACCGAAGTCACCGGCGAGGGCGAGCGGAGGCGTCGGCGGCTGGCCCTTCCGTCCGATCATCGACAGCAGGCCGCTCAGCGCGACGTAGTTGATGTCGTGCCCGACCGTCTGGGCCAAGGGGCCGTCCTGCCCGTAGCCGGTCATCCGCCCGTAGATGATGCCGGGATTGCGACCGGCGCAGTCGTCCGGGCCGATCCCAAGGCGCTCGGCGACTCCGGGACGGAACCCCTCCATGATGACGTCGGCCCGCTCGACGAGCGAGAGGACGATCTCCGCTCCGTCCGGATGCTTGAGGTCGACCGCGATCGACCGACGGCCCCGGTTGAGCAGCTCGGTGCGGAAGTTCTCGCTCGGGCCCACCAGGGCGGCGCCGGACAGGCGGTCGACGCGGATGATGTCCGCACCGAGGTCCGCGAGCAGCATCGCGCAGAACGGTCCGGGCCCGATCGAGCCCACCTCGACGACCTTGAGGCCAGCGAGGGGGCCGGTGAGGGTGAGGCTCCGGTCGTTCCCGGACATGGCATGCCTTTCGACGGGGAGTGCGCGCGCTCAGAGGGCGATGAGCTCCTGCACCTCGCGCTTGCCGAGGTCGCAGACGGGACCGTCCCCGACAAGCTCCCCCTTGCGCAGCGCGAGGTAGCGGCTCGCGAGCTTCTGGATCATGGCGATGTGCTGCTCGACGAGGAGCAAGGCCGTCCCGGTCTCACGGATCTTCTGGAAGGCGCCGACCAGCTCGTCGATGATGACGGGGGCCAGACCCTCGGTCGGCTCGTCGAGCATGAGCAGCGTGGGTCCTGACATGAGAGCCCGCGCGATCGCGAGCATCTGCTGCTCGCCACCGCTCAGGGCCGTGCCCATCCGGGCGGATCCGCGCCCGAGGTTGGGGAACAGCTCGTAGATGCGCTCGAGCGTCCAGCGGCTCTGCCGGCCGGAGGCCCGCCCGACGAGGATGTTCTCCTCGACCGTGAGGTTGGGGAAGATCCGCTTGCCTTGGGGGACAAGGCTGACGCCGCGCCCGGTCGGCTCGTACCGCTTGCGGCCGACGACCGTGCCACCGATGAGGATCTGCCCCCTCACCTCGGGCACGCCGTACACCGCCATGAGCGCCGTCGTCTTGCCGGCGCCGTTGCGGCCGACGAGACCGACCGTCTCACCCTCCTCGATGGCGAACGACACGCCCTGCAGGACGACCGCCCCGTCGTAGGACGCGCCCACGTCTCGGAACTCGAGCACGGCACTCACGCGGCACTTCCCAGGTAGGCACGCACGACGTCCTCGTTGGCGCGCACCTCGGCGGGGGCGCCCGACGCGAGCACGGTGCCGAGGTTGAGGACGGTGATGGCATCGCAGGTCCGGAAGACGCCGTCGACGTCGTGCTCGACGAGGAGCGCCGCCACGCCGCGGCCCTTGCAGAGGTCACGCACGTGCTCGAGCATCCGCACCGCCTCGTCGGCGACGAGGCCCGCGCACGGCTCGTCGAGCAGGACGACCCTCGGGCCCCCGATGAGGGCCATCGCGAGGTCCACGGCGCGCTGGGTGCCGTACGCGATCTCGCTGCACACGCGGTCGAGCACCGGCCGCAGGCTGAGCGTGTCGATGATGTCGTCGAGGTCAGGCTCCTCGTTGCGCAGCGCAACCATCTCGAGCTGGGTGCGCACCGTCATCGAGTTGAAGACGCTGGTCCGCTGGAAGGAGCGGGACACCCCGTGGTGCCGGCGCCAGCCCACGGGACGGTGCGTGATGTCCTCCCCCTCCAGCGTCACCGTCCCCGAGGTCATCCTGGTCCTGCCGGACAGCGCGTCGATGAAGGTCGACTTGCCCGCCCCGTTGGGCCCGATGACGCCGTGGACGACGCCCGGCTCCAGCGTGATGCCCACGTCGGTCAGGGCCTTGACCGCGCCGTAGCGCACGGTGACCCCGGTGCCCTGGAAGAGCGTCACTTCGTGTCCTCCCTCGTGCCCCGACGGGCCAGGCGGCGGCGTAGGGAGGACAGCCCCCCGAGGATGCCGCCCGGCAGGAACATCAGCACGACGATGAGCGCGATGCCCGTGTAGAGGTGCAGGTTGCCCGACTCGTTGAACCGCGACTGCGCGACGATGTAGAGCAGGGCGCCGAGGACAGGGCCGAGCAGCAGCCCCAGGCCGCCGACGATGGCTGCGATCAGCGCGTCACCGGCCTTGAGGAAGCTGAGCACCTCCGGTGACACGTAGGCCGCGTTGAGCGCGAAGAAGACACCGGCGAGCGAGGCGACGACACCGGAGATGGTGAACGCGAGGACGCGGGGCCAGTAGGTGTTGAAGCCGGAGAAGCGCATCCGCTCCTCGTTCTCCCGGATCCCTTCGAGCACGGTGCCGAACGTGGAGCGGCCGACGGCCCAGAGCGCGAACGTGCTGAGCACCAGGGCGGTCCAGACGACCGGCCAGAAGAGGGCCCCGTTCATCATCTGGGCCACCGAGAGGCCGAGGAAGGTGGCGTCACCGCTGAAGGTGATCTGCAGCCCGTCGAACGCGCCCGTGTACGGGATGGCGATCCGCTGGATGGACAGCTGGTAGAGGGCCTGGCCCAGCGCCAGGGTCAGCATGAGGAAGCCCATCCCTGAGGATCTGACGACGAGCAGCCCCATGAGCAGGGCGAGCGCGGTGCCGCCGGCGAGGCCGAAGAGCGCTGCCATGAGCGGGCTCCAACCCCAGTGCGTAACGGCCATGCCGACGAAGTAGGCGGCGCCGCCGTAGAAGGCGGTGTGTCCGAGGCTGATCAGTCCGAGATGCCGCGCGAGGAAGCCGATCGACAGGGCGAGCATCGCGAGGACGAGGCCGTCGAAGAGCATGCTGATGTAGAACCGGTCGAGGACGATGTACGGGACGGCGAACCCGGCAGCGAGGACGACGGCGGCGATCACCGTGCCGCGGACGGCCAGCCGCTTGCTCAGCCCGAGCCGGAACCCGGCTGGATGGGCGGCCGCGGCTTCGCTCGCGTGGACCTCGGCCGAGGTGGTGTTCATGGCGGCGTTCACCTCACACTCGCTTTCCGGCCAGGCCGGTCGGGCGCCACAGGAGGACCACGACGAGCGCGGCATACGGCACGAGCACGGAGAGGCTGGGGATCCACACCGCCCCGAGCGTCTGGATGATGCCGAGCGCCATCCCGGCGACCATCGCGCCGCCGATGCTGCCCGCACCGCCGATGACGACGACGATGAGGACCGTGATGAGGATGCTGACGCCCATCGCCGGGTAGACGCTGACGTACGGTGCCGCGAGGGTCCCCGAGAGGCCGGCCAGCGCGGCGCCGAGGCACACGACGATGAGGCTGACCCGGTCGACGTTGATCCCGAGGATGCCCGCTGTCTCGACATCGTGACTGGCAGCGCGGATGTGCAGGCCGACGTCACTTCGCCGGATCCACTGGACCAGCGCGAACGCCAGCGCCAGGGCGATGCCGATGATGAGGAGCCGGTAGGTCGGGTAGTCGGTCCCGAGGATAGAGGTCGTCCCATTCAGGCCCGCCGGGGCCTCGACGGCCAGGGTGCGCTCACCCCAGACGAGCACGATGACCCGCTCGAGCACCATGGCGATCCCGAACGTCACGAGCCCCACCTCGATGTGGCTGCGGTGCTGCATCCGTCGGAAGACGACCAGCTCCAGCACGGCCCCGATGACGGCGAGCACGATGGGGGCAACAAGGAGGGCGGCCCAGAAGTTGACGTTCGTGCTGACGCTGTAGGCGACGTACGCGCCCGCCATGTAGAGCGCGCCGTGGGCGAAGTTGGTCACGCCGCGCAGGCCGTAGATCATGGCAAGCCCCGAGCTGAGGATCATCAGGAGTGACCCTTGGGCGATGCCGTTGAGGATCTGGGCGAAGTTCACCACCGGCTCCTTGCGCCAGGTGTCGGTCGCCGACCGGGCCCGGGCCCCGGCGGCG
>NZ_DASSMH010000146.1:0-9126 GCF_035688975.1 Intrasporangium sp.
CTCCGCCGGCAGCAGGGCCGACAGGTCGTACTCCTCGGGCAGGTCGGCGGGGGACAGCCGGCCCTGCCGACCCAGCAGGGCCGCCAGCTGCCGGGCGGTGGCCAGCGCGCTCTCGTCGTCCGGGGTGGTCACGTGGGCCACCCCGGAGCGGCGCCCGTGCGGCTCCGGGCCGCCGAGGCGCAGGGCGTCGACCGCCTCGCCGGTGACCGACCGGACGACGTCCGGTCCGGTGACGAAGACCCGGCCCTCCGGCCCGAGGATGACGATGTCGGTCAGGGCCGGGCCGTATGCCGCGCCGCCGGCGGCCGCGCCGATGACGATGGAGATCTGCGGCACCTTGCCCGAGGCGCGGGTCATGATGGCGAAGACCTCGCCCACCGCGTGCAGCGAGACGACGCCCTCGGCCAGGCGGGCGCCGCCCGAGTGCCAGATGCCGACGACCGGCACGCCGTCGGCGAGGGCGCGCTCGTAGGCCACGAGGATCGCCTTGCAGCCGGCGACGCCCATGGCGCCGCCCTGGACCGTCGCGTCGGAGGAGAAGGCGACCACGGGCTGGCCCTCGACCCGCCCGATGGCGGCGAGGATGCCCGAGTCGTCGTCCGCGGTGATCAGCTCGACGGTGTCCGGGTCGAAGAAGGCCGCGAGCCGCTTGTTGGGGTTGCGGGGATCCTGCTCACGGGGCAGCTTGACCTTCGCCACGGTCGAGGCCTGGGCCGACGCGACCGACGGTTCGCGGCCCATCAGATGCTCCGCACCGCGAGGGCCACGTTGTGGCCGCCGAAGCCGAACGAGTTGTTGAGCGCCGCGATGTCGCCGTCGGGAAGCGTCAGCGCCTTCCCGGTCACGACGTTGAGCGGGATCTGCGGATCCTGGTCGTCGAGGTTGATCGTCGCCGGGACGGTGCGGTGGTGCACGGACAGGATCGTGAAGATGGCCTCGAGCGCGCCGGCGGCCCCGAGCAGGTGCCCGGTCATCGACTTCGTCGCCGTCACGGCGATCGACTCCGTGTGATCGCCGAAGGCCCTCTTGATGGCGTTGTACTCGGCGACGTCGCCCACCGGCGTGGACGTGGCGTGCGCGTTGATGTGCAGGACGTCGGTCAGGCTGAGGTCCGCCCGCTCGACGGCGGCGACCATCGCGCGGGACGCGCCGGCCCCCTCCGGCTCCGGAGCCGTGATGTGATGCGCGTCCGCGGACATGCCGACGCTCGCCAGCTCGGCGTAGATGCGCGCCCCGCGGGCGCGGGCGTGCTCCTCGGCCTCGATCACGATGACGGCGGAGCCCTCACCGAGGACGAAGCCGTCGCGACCCGTGTCGTAGGGGCGAGACGCCCGCTCCGGCTCGTCGTTGCGGGTCGAAAGCGCTTGCATCGCAGCGAAACCGGCGATGGGCAGCGGGTGCACCGCGGCCTCCGTCCCACCGGCGACGACGACGTCCGCGCGTCCCGTGCGGATCATGTCGATCGCGTAGCCCATCGCCTCGGCACCCGAGGCGCACGCGCTGACCGGGGTGTGCGCACCGGCGCGGGCGCCGATCTCGAGGGACACCGCGGCGGCCGGACCGTTGGGCATAAGCATCGGCACCGCGAGCGGGTAGACCCGCCGGGGCCCCTTCTCCCGCAGGTTGTCCCACTGGTCGAGCAGGGTCCACACCCCGCCGATGCCGGATCCCACGGCCACGCCGAGCCGCTCGGGCTCGACCTCGGGCTCCCCGGCGTCGGCCCACGCCTCGCGGGCGGCGATGAGCGCGTACTGGCTCGACGGGTCAAGTCGGCGGGTCTCCACCTTGGTGAGGACCTGGTCGGGGGGGACGGCGATCGTCGCCGCGAAGGTCACCGGGAGGTCGTGCTTGCCGACCCAGTCGAAGTCCATCGGGCGGGCGCCGGAGCGTCCGGCAAGGGCGGCTTCCCACGTCTGCGTGGTCGTGCCGCCCAGGGGCGTGGTCGTGCCGAGGCCGGTGACCACGACGCGTCGGTCGCGAGTGGACGTCATGGTGACGTGCTCCTCTGGTTCGGGGTGCTTGGGTCGGTGCTAGCGAAGGTGCTGTGGGGGGAGGCCGTATGCCGCCCCCGGTGCTGTCGCGGTCGCAGGGCCGCCGGGCCCGGCGCCCGCGTGACCGGCCCGTGCGGTCGCGCCGGTCACGCGGACGGCTACGTCAGGCGGCTACGTCGGGCGGCAAGGTCGGGCGGCTACGTCGGCCGGCTCAGGACTGGCCGTTGGCGATGAACGTCACGGCGTCGCGGACGGTCTTGAGGTTCTTGACCTCGTCGTCCGGGATGCGCACGCCGAACTTCTCCTCGGCGTTGACGACGATGGTCATCATCGAGAGGGAGTCGATGTCGAGGTCCTCGGTGAACGATTTGTCCATCTCGACGGATGCCGTGTCGAGACCGGTCTCCTCGTTGACGATCTCGGCCAGGCCCTCGAGGATCTCCTGCTCGGACTGTGCCATCTGTCTGCTCCTTGGTTCGTGGATGGGTGGGTCTGCTGCGTGCTCCCGAATGACCCGTCGGGGGCGGCGGGAACCTGTCAGGGCAGGACGACGACCTGGGCGGCATACACGAGCCCCGCGCCGAAGCCGATCTGCAGCGCGAGGCCACCACTCGGCGCCTCGCCGTCGGCCAGCATGCGGGTGGTCGCCAGCGGGATGGAAGCGGCGGACGTGTTGGCCGTCGTCGCGATGTCGCGGGCCACGGGGACGTCGGCCGGCAACTTCAGCTGCTTGACCATCGCGTCGATGATGCGCACGTTGGCCTGGTGCGGGATGAAGGCGTCGAGGTCGTCGGCGGTGATGCCCGCCCGGTCGATCGCCTGCTGCGCGATGGGCGCCATGCCCCACACGGCCCAGCGGAAGACGCTCTGGCCGGCCATCCCGATCGCGGGCCAGAGGCGCGGGTCGTTGGTGGGCTCGCTCCAGGGCTGGCGCAGCTGGGTCCACGGCTGGACCTGCGAGATGACGTCGCGCTGGGTGCCGTCGGAGCCCCAGACGGTCGGGCCGATGCCGGGGGTGTCCGAGGGGCTGATGACCGCCGCGCCCGCCCCGTCGCCGAAGATGAAGGCGGTGGAGCGGTCGTCGTAGTCGGTGAAGTCGGAGAGCTTCTCGACGCCGATGACGAGGACGTGGTCGGCGGAGCCGGCGCGGACCATGTCGCTGGCGACCGCGACGGCGTAGCAGTAGCCGGCGCAGGCCGCGGAGATGTCCATCGCAGGCGCCGTCGAGCCGAGCCGGGAGGCCAGCTCCGGCGCCGCAGCCGGCGTCTGGTACGGGTGCGTCACCGTCGCCATGAGCACGAAGCCGAGATCCTCAGCGGTGATGCCGGCGTGGTCCAGGGCGTCGCGGGCGGCCGCCTCTGCCATGTCGATGACGCTCTCGTCCGGCTCCGCCACGTGGCGCGACATGATCCCGGACCGCTCGCGGATCCACTCGTCGCTCGAGTTGATCCGCTCGACGAGCTCGGAGTTGGGCACGACGCGCTTGGGCCGGTAGGCGCCGACGCCGGAGATGCGGGAATGCCGCATGGCTGGCGGCATGGCGATGGTTCCGGTGCCCTTGGGGGTGCGGCGGGTGGCGGGGGAGGTCACGGCGTGGCTCTTCTCAGGAGATGGGGTGCAGTCGAAGGATCGGCTGACCGGGGGACACGGGGTCGCCCTCCTCGACCAGCCACTCGATCACCTGTCCGCCATGGGGTGCCGTGACGTCGTAGGTGTCGCGCAGGGTGCTGATGCGGGCCACCACGGCGCCCGGCTCGATCGTGTCGCCGACCGCCACCGACTCGATCTGCACCGCGCCCTTGGACGGGGCGATGACGAGCCGCCAGGTCGGCGACTGCGACTGGGAGTCGCCCGCGCCGGTCGACCCGTGCTCGCGGATCATCCGCTGGGCTGCCTGCACGTCGTCCGGGGTCTTGAGCGCCAGCGTCTCGACGCCGGGCATGGCCCGCTTGGCGAGGCCCACGAGCGTGCCCGCCGGCGGGACCTCGATGAGGCCGGTCACGCCGAGGTCGAGCATGGTCTGCATGCACAGGTCCCAGCGCACCGGGTTGCTCACCTGCCGCACGAGCCGGCTGAGCACCTCCCTGCCGCTGTGCACGACCGTGCCGTCGGCGTTGGAGATGAGCCGGGCGCGGGCGTCGTGCGTCGACATGGCGCGGGCGTAGCCGGCCAGCACCTCGACCGCCGGGGCCATGTGCGAGGTGTGGAAGGCGCCCGCGACCTGGAGCGGGATGACCCGCGCCTTGGCGGGCGGAGAGGCCTTGAGAGCCTCCAGCTGCTCGAGGGTGCCCGCTGCGACGACCTGCCCGGCGCCGTTGACGTTGGCCGGGGTGAGGCCGAGCGTGTCGAGGGTGGCGAGCACCTCGTCGGGGTCACCGCCGAGGACGGCGGACATGCCGGTGGGGGTGACCGCGCTGGCGGCTGCCATCGCGCGCCCACGCTCGCGGACGAAGACCATGGCCTGCTCAGCCGAGATGACGCCCGCGGCTGCGGCCGCCGTGATCTCGCCCACGGAGTGACCCGCCCCGGCGGCCACGGTGCGGAACCCGTCGGCCGGGTGCTCGAAGAGGGCGAGCAGCGAGATGAGTCCGGCTCCCACGATGAGCGGCTGGGCAACCGCCGTGTCCTTGATCGTCTCGGCGTCGGACTCGGTGCCGTGCGCGATGAGGTCCATGCCGGCCACGGCACCGAGCCAACCCATGCGGTCCCGGAAGCCCGGGAGCTCGAGCCAGGGAGCGAGGAAGCCGGGGGTCTGGGAGCCCTGTCCAGGGCAGACGATGACTAGCACCCTTGTAGCCTCGCGGGTCCCGGCGCTGTTACCTGCCGCGGAATGTCACGAAGTCACATGCCATCTATTGGAGGGTTCCTCCAACTCGGCGCGGCCCGGCCCCCTGTGGGACCGCGCTCGGCCGCCGCCAGCCGACCGAGGACGAGCGCGATCCGTGCGGTCCACGCCTCACGGGGGACCGACAGGTCGTAGCCGGTGACGGCCGCGATCCGGCCGAGCCGGTAGCGCACGGTGTTCGGGTGCACGAAGAGGGCCCGGGCGGTGGCTTCCAGCGACCCGCCTCCCTCGAGGTAGGCGTGGGCTGTGTCGAGCAGCGGCGCATGGTTCGGGGTCGCGAGTGGCCGGTGGACGCGGTCGGTGAGGAGGCGTCGCGCCGGCTGGTCGCCTGCCAGCGCACGCTCCGGGAGTAAGGCGTCCGCCTCGACGACTCGCGGGGCCTGGGGCCACGCGGGTGCGGCGGACAGGCCGCTGAGGGCGGCCCGCGCGGAGCGGCCGGCGGCGAACAGGTGCGGCACCGTCGGCCCCACGACGACGGACCCGGTGCCGAAGGCGTCGACCATCTCGCCGACCACCTCAAGAGGCTGCTCGGTCCCGCCGAGGATGGCGATGAGGCGGTTGCGCTGGACGATGGCGAGCGCCTCCACCCCCAGCCGGTCGGCCGTCCGCCGCAGCAGGTCGACCGACGCGGTGGGGCTCGCCTCGCCCGCCGGCGCGCTGCCCACGACGAACGTCACGTGGGCGACCTCGCCCCAGCCGAGCGCCGTCGCCCGGGACTGCATGGAGTCGTCCGCCTCGCCGCGCAGGACCGCGTCCACGACGAGCGCCTCCAGCCGGGCGTCCCAGGAACCGCGGGCCTCCGCGGCACCGGCATACACCTCGGCCGCCGCGAACGCGATCTCGCGGGAGAACCGCAGGACCGAGTCCCGGAGCAGGTCCTCGTCGCCGGGACCCGCGAGCCCCTCCATACGTGACTCGACGACGTCGACGACGGTCCGCACGAGGTCGAGGGTCTGGCGCAGGCTCACCGAGCGGGTCAGCTCCTGCGGCGCGTTGGCGAAGATCGAGGCCGCCGACGGCGCCACCTCTCCCTCGCCGCGGAACCACGCGAGGAACTCGGAGATCCCCGCCTGGGCGACGACGCCCACCCACGAGCGCTCCTGGGCGGTGAGCTCCTGATACCACGTGAGGCGCTCCTCCATCCGGCGCGCGGCCGCCGTGGCGAGGTCGCCCGCGCTGCGGTCGACGGCGCGAGCCGTCTCGGGGCTGGGGCGCCGCCGGCTCAGGGAGGTCACCCAAACAGCGTAGGGCGCGTCCCGGTCGTTCTTTGTATGCCGCGCACAAACCGCCCGGCGGGCCCGTTGTCCGCCGCGTCGTCTTCGGCACCAGGCCCTCACTGGTCGCCCAGTGTTCACCTGGGCGTCGGCTCGAGGCGGGCGACCGGTGGTGTCGGGGGAGTGCACTCGGGGTGTGAAGCGCTTCTTGGGATCTGTGCCCGGCACCGGCCGGGGTCCGCTGGTGGTGGCCCACCGCGGTGCATCGGGATACCGGCCGGAGCACACCGTGCCGGCCTACGAGCTCGCGGCGCGGATGGGTGCCCACTTCATCGAGCCCGACCTCGTCGCGACCGCGGACGGTGTGCTCGTGGTGCGCCACGAGCCGGAGATCTCCGCCACGACCGACGTCGCTGACCGGCCGGAGTTCGCCGACCGGTGGACGACGAAGGTCGTCGACGGGGAGTCCGTGAGCGGGTGGTTCACCACGGACTTCACCCTCGCGGAGCTCCGCACGCTGCGGGCCCGCGAGCGACTTCCGCTCCTCCGGCCGCGAAACACCATGTGGGACAGGCAGTTTCCTATTGCGACCTTTGACGAGGTGCTGACGCTGCGAGCGCGCCTCAGCAAGGAGCTGCGCAGGACCATCGGCGTGTATCCCGAGCTGAAGAGCCCGACCTTCTTCCGCGAGTGCGGGATCGACGTCGCCCGGTTGGCCGCCGACGCCCTCCGCCGGCACCGGCTCAACAGCGAGGGGGCGCCGGTCTTCGTCCAGTGCTTCGAGGTCTCGACGCTCTTCGAGCTGCGCCACGGGCTCGGCGTGCGGGCACCGCTCGTGCTGCTCACCACCGACGGCAGCCCCTACGACCTGGTCGCCAAGGGAGACCGGCGCAGCTACACCGACCTCCTGACCGTGCCCGCGCTCGAGGAGCTGGCCAAGACGATCACCGGCATCGGGGCGGACAAGGACCAGATCATCCCGCGCACGCCCGACGGCCGGCTCGCACCGGAGCCGACGAGCCTCGTCGCGGATGCCCACGCCGCCGGCCTCGTGGTGCACGCGTGGACCTTCCGCGCTGAGAACGCCTTCCTGCCCGCCAACCTGCGGGACGGCGGGCCGGCCGACTACGGGCGCGCCGTGGACGAGCACCTGGCCTTCCTCGGCGCGGGCATCGACGGGCTCTTCACCGACCACGCCGACATCGGCGTGCTCGCCGGGCAGCGCTTCGCCGCCGGAGCCCGACCCCGCCTCGCCACGATGGGCTGAGCCGATGCGGTGGGTCAGTCGGTGCCCATTTGACCGACCGAGCCGAACCGGCGCTCCGGTCCTCCCTCGCTGGCGCTCGGTCGATCCTCGCGCCTTGGCTCAGTCGGTGCCGAACTCCATCGCGGCCCGGTCGAGCGCGTCGTCCTCGCGGTCGACGTCGACGGCCGCGGGGTTGGCCGAGATCGCAGCCGCACCGCCCGGGGCGAGCTCGCCCATGAGCTCCGTGGCGTGGCGGCCGAGGAGGCCGTCGGCGGCATACTGCTCGAGCTTCGCGCGGGAGTCGGCGATGTCCAGGTTGCGCATCGTCAGCTGGCCGATGCGGTCGACCGGGCCGAACGCCGCGTCCTCGGTCCGCTCCATCGACAGCTTCTCGGGGTGGTAGGAGAACGAGGGTCCGCTCGTGTCCACGATCGTCCAGTCGTCGCCGCGGCGCAGGCGCACCGTGACCTCGCCCGTCACCACGGACGCGACCCAGCTCTGGAGCGACTCGCGGGCCATGAGCGCCTGCGGGTCGAGCCAGCGCCCTTCGTAGAGAAGGCGGCCCAGTTTGCGCCCCTCCGCGTGGTAGTTGGCGACCGTGTCCTCGTTGTGGATCGCGTTGAGCAGCCGTTCGTAGGTGAGGTGCAGCAGCGCCATCGCCGGCGCCTCGTAGATCCCACGGGACTTGGCCTCGATGATGCGGTTCTCGATCTGGTCGGACATGCCGAGGCCGTGTCGGCCGCCGATCTCGTTGGCAGCCCGGACGAGGGCCACGGGATCGGCATACGTCTCGCCGTTGATGGCGACCGGGCGGCCGTGCTCGAAGCGCACCGTGACGTCCTCGGTCTCGATGTCGACCGACGGGTCCCAGAAGCGGACGCCCATGATGGGCTCGACGATGTCCATCGACTCGTTGAGGAACTCGAGCGTCTTCGCCTCGTGCGTGGCGCCCCAGATGTTTGCGTCGGTGGAGTAGGCCTTCTCGGCGCTGGCGCGGTAGGGCAGGTCGCGCGAGGTCAGCCACTCGGACATCTCCTGACGCCCGCCGAGCTCGGAGACGAACGTGGCGTCGAGCCACGGCTTGTAGATCCGCAGCCGCGGGTTGGCGAGCAGGCCGTAGCGGTAGAACCGCTCGATGTCGTTGCCCTTGAAGGTGGACCCGTCGCCCCAGATGGAGACGCCGTCCTGCTCCATGGCGCGCACGAGGAGCGTGCCGGTCACGACCCGGCCGAGCGGGGTCGTGTTGAAGTAGGTCTTGCCGCCGCTGCGGATGTGGAACGCCCCGCAGGCGATGGCGGACAGGCCCTCCTCGACGAGTGCGGCCTTGCAGTCGACGAGCCGGGAGACCTCGGCGCCGTACTGGGCGGCGCGGCCGGGGACCGAGTCGATGTCGGGTTCGTCGTACTGACCGAGGTCGGCCGTGTAGGTGCACGGCACGGCGCCCTTCTCGCGCATCCACGCGACGGCCACCGACGTGTCGAGGCCGCCCGAGAACGCGATCCCGACGCGGTCGCCGACAGGAAGAGAGGTCAGTACCTTGGACACGTTGCAAGTATATGCATAGTCGCGCATACCTATCCGGGCCGTATGCCGCCCGTGGCTGGCCTGCCGGCGCCGGGCTGCGCGCGCGGCCCCGGGCTGCCGGCGTGCCGACATGCCCGAGCGGTCCACGCAGTGCCGGCCGCAATCCACACCCCCGGTCCAGGACAGCGGCCCGTCCACAGGTCACCGCCCGGCTTCGCCGCGGGCGGCCGCCTCGCGCGAGGCTGATGGGTCATGGACCTCAAGCTCATCGCCCGGGACGGCGTCTTCTCCGCGGCCGACGCCGCC
>NZ_DASSMH010000147.1:0-12217 GCF_035688975.1 Intrasporangium sp.
CTGACGTCGGCCCGGCGCCTGTCGGTGTCGCGCGTCTCCCGGCTCGCCGACGCGTCGGTGTCGTACTCGTCGCTCGACGGCTGGCGCGACCGGGGCCGCTACGACGCCTTCCTCGGCCTGCTCGACGACTGCTGGCGCACGCGGGCCTACGGCGACTTCTGGTCCTACATGCTCCTCGCCGAGGGGGCCGTCGACATCGCGACGGAGCCCGACCTCGCCCTGCACGACATGGCCGCCCTCGTGCCCGTGGTGGAGGAGGCCGGCGGCCGGTTCACCGGGCTCGACGGCAGGCCGGGCTGCTGGAGCGGCGACGCGGTGGCGACCAACGGACTGCTGCATGACGTCGTGCTCTCGCGCCTCGGCACACGGGCGGCCTCCCGCCCGTGACCCGGTGGGTGCGAGCGTGCCCGCGATCGGTGCGCCGGTCGCTGCGATGTGCCGACGCGGGCGGTATGCCGCCCTCCGCGGCACATTCCGCTGACACGTGACGATAAGACCTACCGCGCCCGGCAACGTCAGTCCTCCGCGACCACCGTGACGGGGCCGAGGCCGAGCGCCTCGACGGCCTCCCGGTGCTCGGCCGCGTCGCCGACGACGACGATGGTCCACCCCGCACCGGGCGCCTCCGGTGCACCGGCGACGCCGGCCGCGGCGGCAAAGCGAGCGTAGGCCGCCTCCACCCGGGCCCGGTCCACGGTGGCGAGATCGCGCAGGTTGTCCGTCGTGAACTTCGTCGTGCGCCCGTCGAGCGCCATCGCCACCGCCTCGTCCGCGATGGCGTCCGCCGTCGCGTAGCGCCCGGGGGCCGTCTTGCGGATGAAGTCCACCCCGGCGCGGATCTCCTTGTCCGAGAAGCCTCTCGCCGGGCTGACCAGGATGTCCACGAGGAGCCGGAGCGACTCGGCTGTCGAGTCGGCGCGCACGGATCCGGAGGTGAGGAACATCCCGCCCGACCGTCGGGGCCGGAAGCTCGAGCGGATGCCGTAGGTGTAGCCCTTGTCCTCGCGGAGCACCGCGTCGATCCGGCTGTTGGGCGCGCCTCCGAGGACGAAGCCGATGACGGGATACGGCGCCCAGCCACCGTCGACGGACCGGTCCGGTCCGGGACACCCGACGAGCAGCTCGCTCTGGACGGACCCCGGCCGGTCGACGAGCACGATGCGGGCCCGCTCGTCGGACAGCGCCGCCGAGGCGGTGAGGAAGGACTCCCGCGCCCGGGGACCGGCCGGCCAGGCGCCGAGCCACGCCTCGACCATCGCCCGCACGTCGAGCCCGCCCAGGTCGCCGGCGACCGCCATCGTCGCCCCCGCGGCCACGACGTGTTCGCGGTGAAGCGCCGCGACGTCGTCCCGCGTGATCGTCGCGACCGTTTCGGCGGAGCCGCCGGTGGGGCGGGACCAGCGGTCCGAGGGCGCGTAGAAGGTCCGGACGAACTCCAGGCTCGCCCGGTGCGCGGCTACGGCGCGCTCCTGCTCGATCTCGGCCAGGCGCGTGCGGACGTGCCTGGCCACCTCGGCCTCGGGAAAGGCCGGCTCCGTGAGGATCTGGCGCAGCAGGTCGAGCGCCGGGTCGAGGTTGCCCTTGACGACGTCGAGGTCGAGGAAGAGCCCCGACTCCGAGGGCCCGGCACCGAAGGAGACCCCCTTGCGCTCGAGCATCCGGGCGAACTCCTCGGCGCTGTGCCGGGCGGTGCCCTCGTCGAGCGTGCGCGCCAGAATCGTCGCCACGCCCTCCTTGTCACGAGGCTCGTCCCGCAGGGAGACCGGAAGTCCGAGCCGCACCGACAGGACGTACTGCCCGGGGACGTCGTAGGTGAGCAGCGTCAGGCCGTTCGCGAGCAGGTGCCGCGTCGCGTCCGGAAAGCTCCAGTCTGGCGGCGGGGCGACGGTCGGCCGCGCGACCTGCGTCATGCCGCGACCTCCCCCGAGGAGTCGGCGAGGAAGCGCACGACCGCGCGCGCCGACGGGGCCAGCCACCTCTCGGCGGCCTGCCGCACCTCCTGTGGCGTGACGGCCCGCACCTGGTCGAGAAACGTGTTGACGTATGCCGGGTCGCCGGTGAGCAGCGCGTGGTGGCTGATGTGGTCGGCCCGCTCCTCGATGCTCGACAGGGAGCTGAGCCACGAGCGCTCGGTGTCGGCGACGACGGACTCGAGCTCGGCGGCATCCGGCCCCTGGCGCGCGAAGGCCTCCAGCTCCTCGCACAGCCCCGCCTCGACGTCGTCGGCGTCGGCGCCCGCCACGACGTCGACCGTCAGCGCGCCGAGGCTCACGCCGTCCACGAGCCCCATCGTCCAGCCGTGGACCGACGTGGCCGTCTGGTCCCGGCGCACGAGCCGGCGGGTGAGCCGGGAGCTGGCGAGGCCGCCCAGGACGTCGATGGCGATGGAGCACGCGTGGTACGCGGGGGTGGCGTCGACGGGGAGCCGGAAGGCGACGTAGAGCCGGTCGTTCGGCACGTCCCCGGCGCGGTCCAGCCGCACCGGGCCGAGGATGGGAGGCAGCTGCGGCACTCGCGGTCGCGGCGCCAGCGGGATCGGCGGCAGGTGGCCGAGATACCGCTCGGCGACGGCGAATCCCCGCTCCGGCGTCACGTCCCCGGCGAGCGTCAGCACGGTGTTGTTGGGGCCGTAGTGGGTGCGGAAGAAGGCGTGCACGTCCTCCAGCGTGGCGGCGTCGAGGTCCTCCATCGACCCGATCGTCGGGTGGTGGTAGGGGTGGCCCTCGGGAAAGGCCGTGGCGTAGAGGTCCACGAGGGCCGAGCCGTAGGGCACGTTGTCGTAGCGCTGTCGCTTCTCCTCCTTGACGACGTCCCGCTGGTTGTCGAGGTTCTCCTGGTTGACCGCGTCGAGGAGGTGGCCGTGCCGGTCCGCCTCGAGCCAGAGCGCGAGCTCGAGCGCGCCCGTCGGGACCGTCTCGAAGTAGTTGGTGCGGTCGAACCACGTCGTCGCGTTGAGCCGGCCACCCTCCTCCATGAGCGCCGAGAAGTGCTCTCCCGAGGCCACGTTGCGGCTGCCCTGGAACATGAGGTGCTCGAAGAGGTGGGCGAAGCCCGTGCGACCGGGCGCCTCATGGCGCGAGCCGACCCCCACCCAGAGGTTGACCGCGACCGTGGGCACCGTGTGGTCCTCGGAGACGATGACGCGCAGGCCGTTGTCCAGCGTGCGCTCGGCGAGGGGGTAGTCGATCGTCGTCACGCCCTCGACCCTATGCGAAGGGTCGGCGCGGGACGGACCGACCGTGCGCGCCGGCAGCGGCTCACGGCGGACGGCTAGCCGCTGCCCTGCTGCTTCTGCTTGCGGGCGCGGGCCTCCGCGACCTTGGCGGCGCGCTCCGCCCGCAGCTGGGTGGTGGGGTCGCTCTCCTCGCCGAGCTGGGCCGGCCCGAAGAAGGAGAGCCCCATGAGCCGGAGCCGGTAGTAGATGCGGTAGCCGATGGACAGGCCCTCGTGCTCGGCGCGGCTCACGGCAGCACCTGCTTGCCGGGAGTCCGCGTGCAGGTGGGCCGCGGACAAGTGAGCGTCATCCACCAAGCGTCCCACTCCCGCTCGCCTGCGCCTACTGGCGGGGACCTGCCGGCGCGTCAGGCGCTGACCGCGCCGAGCTGGGCGGCGAGGTCGACGATGGAGGTCGCCTCCAGGTCCGGGGCGGCGAAGGTCTCGGGGTAGTCGGCCCCCGAGCGGTTGACCCACGCCGTCCGCAGGCCGGCGCGCGTGGCGCCGTGGATGTCCCAGGGGTGGACGGCCACGAGCATGGCCTCGGCGGCGGGCACGTCGCACTCGGTCAACGCATGCTCGTAGGCCGCCGCGGCCGGCTTCCACGCGGGCGCCTCCTCGACCGACAGGAGCCTGTCGAAACAGCCGTCGACACCGCTGCGGGCGAGCAGTCCCTCGGCGACCGACCGCGCCCCGTTGCTCAGCGTGACCAGCCGGATGCCGAGGCGCTGCAGGTCGCGCACGCCCTCGACGACGTCCGGATGCACGTCGACCTCGGTGAAGCCGCGCAGGAGGTCGTCGCGCACCGAGGCCGGGTCGTCGACGACTCCGCGCAGCAGGGCGGTCAGCGAGGACGCGGCGAGGTCGGCGAAGCGGGGGCGGTCGCCCGTGACGGTCAGGGCGAAACCGTCCCGGAGGACACCCGCAAACCACGTGCTCGCGAGCTGCCGCGGCACGCCGGCCGCCTCGAAGCGATCGGCGACACCGGCCAGGTCGGACAGCGTCTCGTTGACGTCGAAGATCAGCAGGCGAGGGAGGGACGGCATCGACCTGTCGGGCCGTTGGTCGGCATCCGGCGAGGGGGTCTCGGCGGTCACGGCATACTCCTGTCGGACGGGGACACCCCTGCCGTTACCCAGCCGGCCCCCGGTGCACCCGGCGGCCGCGGCCAGCAACCGTCAGCTGCGACCGGTGGTGGTCGAAGTGCAGCACGGGGTAGCGGTAGACGTCCTCGATGGTCATCCACGCCGTGAAGTAGGGGTCCCACCGGGTGGGGAACGGCATCCCGCGACGCAGCCCCTCGCTGGTCTCCCCGCGCAGGTCGGCCTGCAGCCGGGTCACGACGCGGTCGCCAAGCCAGGCGAGGCGGCCGCCGTGGAAGAGCAGCGCGCCGCCACAGGACCCGAGGTAGTTGACCACGTGGAACGGCCCGGCCGCGGCGTCGAGAAGCCGGGCGAAGCCACGTCCGAGCGGCGCGGGGAGCCGCGAGACGAGCCGCACGAGCGGCAGCAGCCGGCGCACCACCAGGAAACCGAAGACCATGTGGAAGAGCAGCTGTCCGTTGGTCCACCGCGTGCCGTCGCTGCCCCACCGGAGCTGGTCGGGCGGGGTCGTCTCGACGAGGCGCCGAAGCTCCTGCCGACAGCGGTCGAGCTCCGCGGCCATCGCGGTGCGCTCCTCCGCCGTGACCGACCGCGGTCGGTCGAGGTGATGCCGGTTGCGGCGATGCCGTATGCCGCCCCGCACCGGGATCACCTCGACTCGGACAGGGCCTGGGTCAGGAGCGCGACGAGCGCCTCGAGCTGCACGTCGGCCGACGACGCGACCCCTGCGTCCGACCCGTCGAGCGCAGTCGCCGCGAGTCCGGCCTTGCTGTCGATGAGCTCGGCGATCTTGGTGTCGATCGTCTGGGCGGCGATGATGCGCCACGCGGTCACCGGCTCCCCCTGCCCGATGCGGTGGACCCGGTCGATGGCCTGGGTCTGCTCGGCGTCGGTCCAGGACAGCTCGGCGAGCACGACGTTGGAGGCGACCTGCAGGTTGAGGCCCACCCCCGCCGCCGTGAGCGAGCACACGACGATCGCGACGTCCGGGTCGGTCAGGAACGCGTCGATGTTCTGCTGCCGCGACTTGGGCGTCTGCTCGCCCCGGATCGACGCATAGCGGATGCCGCGCCGGGCGAAGGTGTCCTCGGCCACGTCCATGACGTCGACGTGCTTGGCGAAGAAGACGACCTTGCCGACGCTGCGGGCCAGCTGGGCGGCATAGTCGGCGGCGAGCCCCGCCTTCGCCTGCCCGATGCGGCGCATCATGCTGAACACGTTCTCGTCGCTCGCCGCGGTGCTCGTGTCCTCGCGCTCCCACGTGGCGACGCGACGCACCAGCTCGTGGTCGATGCCCTCGACGAGGGGGCCTGCCGCACGGGCCGCGAGGGCGGCCTCGTAGCGCGACACGAGGCGGCGGGCGAGCTCCTGCTCGGCGGCCCGGATCGAGCGCCCTGCCTCGTCGTCGAGCTCGACCGGCAGGTCCGCGATCCGGCGGGCGGGGATGTCCGCCGCCACGTCGACCTTGCGTCGACGCACGATGCCGAGGTCGATCACGCACGCCCGGGCCGCGGGGTAGAAGGCAGGGTCGGCCGGCGTCCAGCCACGCTCCTCCAGGCACTCCATGAGCGCGGCGCGGGGCTGCTTCTCGTCGATCCAGCCGAGGAACTGCCAGATCGCCCGGAAGTCCTCGATGTCGTTGATGAGGGGGGTGCCGGTGAGCGCCATGAGCAGCGGCTGGGCCCTGCGGGCGCGGATCCGCTCGGAGAGCTCGAGGACGTGCTGGGAGCGCTGCGACGTCTTGTTCTTGATGAAGTGCGCCTCGTCGACGACCATCCCCCGGAAGCCGAGGTCACCGAGCCACCCGACGTGGCGGTCGAGCACCTCGTAGTTGACGACGACGATGTCGGCGAAGCCGTCCATGCTCTCGCCGTTGCCGTGGATGACCGTGGCCGGGTGGCTCGGGGTCCACAGGCCGGCTTCGCGGGCCCAGTTGGTCTTGACGACGTTGGGCACGACGGCGAGGAGCGGGTAGGCGTCGGCGGCCTGGGCGGCGAGCAGCGCCTGGGCGGTCTTGCCCAGCCCCGGCTCGTCGGCGAGCAGGAAGGTCCGGTGCCCGGCTGCCGCGGCCGCGACGACGCGCGCCTGGTGCGGCATGAGCTCGAGGCCGCCGGGGGCGCGCAGCGAGGTGGGCTCGGGCAGGTCCATGCACGACGAGGCCCCGGCTTGCTCGAAGGACCGGAAGAGCGGGCCGAGCAGCTCCCATCCGGCCAGGTGCCCGTGACGGGCACGGCGGGCCGCCGCGATCGAGAAGTCCGGGGCGAGGAAGGGGTTGGCGAGCTGGCGGGAGACGACCGACTGCGGCACGACCCGGCGCTCGCTGGCACCCCCGGGGCCCTGCGGCTCGGCGGCGGGCTCCTCGTCGGGCGTCGCCTCGACGCCGGCCGCGAGCAGCAGCTCGCGTCTCAGCGACCGGGCCGCGTCGGAGACGACCGCGTCCTCGGCGAGCAAGGCCAAGAGGGACGTGTCGCGGGCCGCCGTCTTGGCGAGGATCGTGGCGATCCCGTCAAGGCGTTTCAGCTGCTCGGCCCGTTGGGACTCGGTGCTCGTGGAATCCGCCTTGACGCGGGCGCGCTCCTCGCGCACGAGCAGGGCGACGACCTGGAACTTGGCTCGTCCCGAGGGACGCACCGGGCCGCGCTGGGCGGCTGCCTCGACCTCGCGCACGGTGCGGGCGAGCACCGGGATGATGCCGCCCTCGCGGTCGCGAGCGGGACGCCGGTCCCGAAGGGCGGTGCGGGTGCCGCCCGGGTGGCGCTGGCCTTGACGAGCCAAGAACTCCTCCTTACGGGGTGCACGGCGGGCTCGCCGTGACCGGTGACACCGGAGCGCAGCCCCCACGGCCACGGGGGCGCCCTGCTGCGCCGCCCGCTCCGCGGACCTGTGCGACGGCCGACGCGCCTGCCGAGCCGCCCGTGGGCGGCACGGCGGGCCAGTCGGTCACGTGGCCAGCGCCAGCCGGGCTGGCGGCGCCACCGGCGACGGGGCACGGCCGGGGTCCGGTGCTGGCACGATCCTACCGCGCTGCGGCCCGTGCCACGTTCAACGCTCGCGGTGCAGCTCGGCCCGGCCGAGTGACCTGCGATGCACCTCGTCCGGGCCGTCTGCCAGTCGCAAGGTGCGGATCGAGGCGAACCACTGTGCGAGGGGGAAGTCCTGGGACAGCCCTGCGGCGCCGTGCAGCTGGATGGCGCGGTCGAGGATGGCCTGGACCGTTTCGGGCGTCGCGACCTTGATCGCCTGGATCTCCCGCTGGGCCTGCTTGTTGCCGATCGTGTCCATCAGCCAGGCGGTCTTCAGCACCAGGAGACGCAGCTGCTCCAGGCGCACCCGCGCGTCGGCCACCCATTCCCGCACGACCCCCTGCTCGGCGAGGGTCCTGCCGAAGGCGGTCCGGCCTGTCGCCCGGTCCACCATGAGCTCGACGGCGCGCTCGGCCACTCCGATGGCCCGCATGCAGTGGTGGATCCGCCCCGGCCCCAGCCGCGCCTGCGCGATGGCGAACCCGTCGCCCTCCCCGGCGATGAGGTTGGTGGCCGGCACCCGCACGTCCTGGAACTCGATCTCCGCATGCCCGCCGTGTTCGCGGTCGTCGTAGCCGAAGACCTGCAGGGCCCGCTTCACGACCACCCCCGGCGTGTCCCGGGGCACGAGCACCATCGACTGCTGGCGGTGTCTGGGCGCCTCAGGGTCCGTGCGCCCCATGACGATGAAGATCGCCGCGTCCGGGTTCATCGCCCCGGTCGCCCACCACTTGCGACCGCTGATGACGTAGCCGTCGCCGTCGCGCACGATGCGCGTGCTGATGTTGGTGGCGTCCGAGGAGGCGACGTCCGGCTCGGTCATGGCGAAGGCGGAGCGGATCTCGCCGGCGAGCAGAGGCTGGAGCCATTGCTCCCGCTGTGCCGCGGTGCCGAACATGCTCAGCACCTCCATGTTGCCGGTGTCAGGGGCCGCGCAGTTCAATGCGGCTGGGGCCAGGTGCCCACTGCGCCCGGTGATCTCGGCCAGTGGGGCGTACTGCAGGTTCGTCAGACCGGCACCGTGCTCGCCGGGGAGGAAGAGGTTCCAGAGGCCACGGCTGCGCGCCGCCTCGCGCAGCTCGCGCATCAGAGGTGTGCGCGACCACGCCCAAGGGTCGTCCAGCGCGTCCAGCTGCGAGCGGAACTCGTGCTCATGGGGATAGACGTGCTCGTCCATGAAGCCGAGCAGCCGCTCCCGCAGCTCCTCGGTCCGGTGGTCGTAGGCGAAATCCACGTGTCAGTACTCCTTCATCGCCCTCTGTCCGAAGGCGAGCAGCGGTTCGACGGCCTCACCGATGCCCTCGAACCCCTCGCCGGTCGTCTCGCCGCGCTGGTGGCGCAGGTGGATGCCCTCGACGATCACCGCCAGCTTGTAGGCCGCCAGTCCGACGTAGAAGCCCATGTGGTCGAGGGCGCGACCGCTGCAGCGGCGGTACTCCTCGAGCAGCTGTTCGCCGACCATGAAGCCGGGGGCGGCGGCGGAGTCGACGATCCGCCCGTCGATGTGGGGCAGCTCGCCGTAGAGCACCATGAGGGCCACGTCGGTGAGCGGGTCCCCGAGCGTGGCCATCTCCCAGTCGAGCACGGCGACGACGCGGTCGTCGTCGTCGAGGAGCACGTTGTCGACCCGGTAGTCGCCGTGCACGACCGCGGGCGGGCCCTGGGGCGGCACCGAGGCGGCCAAGGCGTCACCCAGCTCCTCCGCCCCGACCAGCTCGCGGCTTCGCGACGACTCCAGCTGGGTCCGCCAGCGGCGCACCTGCCGCGCGAGGAACCCGTCGGGCCGGCCGAAGTCGGCCAGCCCCACCGCACCGGGGTCGACGGCGTGCAGCTGGGCCAGGGTCTCGACGACACGGCGGGAGATCGCCTGGGTGCGCGCGGCTCCCAGCCGACGCAGGGACTCGGCCGAGCGGTATGCCGTGCCCGCCACGTAGTCCATCAGGTAGAACGGCGCCCCGACCACGTCCGGGTCCTCACACAGCAGCAGGGTTCGCGGGACCGGCACCGAGGAGGACCGCAGGGCCGTGATCACCCGGTGCTCGCGCGCCATGTCGTGGGCCGTCTCCAACACGTGGCCAAGCGGTGGCCTCCGCAGCACGAACGTGTGGACGCCCGAGGTGACGGCATACGTGAGGTTGGACTTGCCGCCCGCGAGGAGGCGAGCGGTCAGCGGCCCGTCGAGGAGGCGGGGGGCGGCGGAGTCGAGGTAGCCAGTAAGCCGGTCGAGGTCGATCCCGGGGACGGTCGTCATGACACGGCCCCGTCGAGCCGGATCTGCAGCTTGCGCATGCCGCCGAGCCAGCGGTCGGTGTCACTGGCTCGGCGCGCGTAGTAGTCCGCGACCTCCCCATGCGGCAGGACGAGGAACCGGTCGTCCCGCAGCGCCTGCCACGCGCACTCGGCCACGTCGTCGGGCTCCAGCACGCGCTCGTGCGCGAGCAGCTCCTGGGCGGGGCCGGCGTCGTCGAGCATGCGCGTGCGCACCCCTTGTGGGCACAGGGCCTGGACGACGATCCCACGGTGCCCGTAGGTGGCCGAGAGCCACTCCGCGAAGGCCACGGCCGCGTGCTTGCTCACCGAGTACGGCGCGCTGCCCAGCATGGTGAGCAGCCCGGCAGCCGATGCCGTGACCACGAAGCGACCGCCGCCCTGCTCCAGCCACGTCGGGATCAGGCGGCGCGCGGCGCGCACGTGGGCTCGCACGTTGACCTCGAGCGCTCTGTCCCAGTCGGATTCGGGGGCGGACAGGCCACCGCCCACGTCGACCCCGGCGTTGGCGAAGTAGACGTCGATCCGGCCGAGGTGCAGGGCGGCCCGCGTGACGAGCGCGTCCACGCCCGGGTCACCGGCCGCGTCGCCGGGCACCGCGAGACCGCCCACCTCGCGCGCCACCCGCTGGGCGGCGGCGGCGTCGAGGTCGTTCACCACGACCCGCGCCCCGTCCGCGGCCGCTCGACGGGCGATCGCCCGGCCGATGCCGTGACCCGCACCGGTGACGACGACGCCCAACCCGCCGGTCGGCATGTCAGACCCCGCCCGTGAGGGTGAGCCCGCCGTCCACCACGACCGTCTGGCCGGTGACCCAGCTCGAGTCCTCCGAGAGCAGGAAGGCGACCACCCCGGCGACGTCCTCCGGTTCGCCGAGCCGCTGCAGGGGGTAGGTCCTGGCGACCTCGGCCTCCCGGCCTTCGTAGAGGGCCGCGGCGAACCGCGTCTTGACGACCGCGGGAGCCACCGCGTTGACCCGGATGGCGGGACCGAGCTCGACGGCGAGCTCCTCCGTCATGTGCTTCAGCATCGCCTTGCTCGCGCCGTAGAAGCCGATCCCCGGAGCCGGCTTGAGTCCCGCGATCGACGAGACGTTGACGACCGCTCCACCGTGCTGCCCCATCCAGGCCCGGTGCGCGCGCTGCACCCACGACAGGGCGGCGAGGCAGTTGGCCTCGACGATCTTGCGGGCAGCGTCCAGGTCCAGCTCGACCATCGGCCCGTAGACCGGGTTGATGCCGGTGTTGTTGACGAGCAGGTCCAGCGACCCGAACTCAGCCAGCGTCCGGGCTACCGCCTCGTCCTGGTGTGCGGCGTCGTCGGTGCGCCCGGCGACGTCGAGGGCGACCTGCGGGCCTCCGAGCTCGCTGGCGGCGCGAGCCAGCGGCTCCGGCTTCCGCCCGGTGATGGTGACCCGCGCTCCCTCCGCGACGAGTCGCCGAGCGACGGCGAAACCGATGCCCCGACTTGCCCCGGTGACCAGGGCCACCTTCCCCTCGAACCGCCCCATGCGTCGCTGCTCCTCAATGTCGCTGCTCCTCAATGACGCTGCTCCTCAATGACGTCCCGTGTGCTCGCCGTTCAGCGCGACAGGCGCAGGTGCTCGCCCGCCGATGAGACGGACACCTGGCGGGGCCGTCTGAGGGTGAGCAGGTGGTCCAACAGGTCCTTGACCCCCATCCGGTCCTCGAAGTCATACCCCCGCTTGACCGGACCCGCCGCCCGAGCCCGGTCCAGGTCCTCACGCGGCACCAGATACCGCAACAACAACTCCTCATCCGACAGGTGCCCACCCCCATACTGCTCCCGCAACTCCCCCAAAGACGGCTGCGGCCGCTGCCACCCCACGAACCGCCGCCCGTTCTCCGTCGACAACGCCCGATCCTTCGCCTCCTGGCTCACCGGCGCCGGCGGCGTCCCGAAATGCCCACCCAGATACATGCACACCTCATCCGGCACCACCGACCACCGGTCCCCCGTCACGATATTGAGCACCGACTGGATCCCGATCAACTGCGAGAACGGCGTCGCCGACACCGGGTGCCCCATCTCCTCACGCACCACCACGCACTCCTCGAGCACCTGCGTCAACCGCTCCGCCATCCCGTACTGCGCCAACTGCGCCTTCAACGTCCCCGTCATCCCCCCCGGCAGATGATGCCGATACGCGAACGTGTTGTACTCGCTCGGCACCCCCACCGCCCACCCCTCCTGCTGCGCGATCCGCGTGCAGTGATCCGCGATCCCCGGCAACACCGACACATCGACCCGGTGACCATGCCCCGCCCAGCGCAGGTTCTCCACCGTCTGCTCCGTCGAGGGCAACGACGGCCCATTGGCCAACGGCTCGCTACACGTATGCAGCACCCGCGCCCCCGCCTCCACCGCGATCATGTAGTTGACCGCACCCATCCCCGTGTTGTTGTGGAAATGGAACTCCACCGGCGTGTCCCCCGCCGCCGCCAACAACGCCGGCACCAACGTCCGCGCCCGCTCCGGCGTCAGGATCCCCGGCGCATCCTCCACATAGATCCCCGACACCGACGACCACGACACCATCTGGCGCACCCGCTCGGCAAACCACTCATCCGTATGCACCGGGCTGATGCC
>NZ_DASSMH010000148.1:0-27180 GCF_035688975.1 Intrasporangium sp.
AGCATCCGGACGGGCACCGGCCCGCGGGCGGGGGCCGGGGGACCCGACGGCGAGGAGGCCGGAGCGGACGCCGAGGTGCCCGACTCGGACCTGACGGAGCCGCGTCCGGCCAGCGCCCAGCAGAGCCCGTCGGTGTCCCCGACGGCCCACCGCCGGCACCGGGACACCCCCCGGGTCCGTCGGCTGGCGAGCGAGCACGGCGTGGACCTCGCGTCGGTTCCTCGAAGCGGCCGCCACGGGCGGGCCACCCCGGCCGACGTCGTGGCCGCGGCACAGCGGCAGGTGGAGCGCGAGGCGCCCCGCCCACCCGCGACCCGACCCGAGCCTGCCCGCCCGACGAGCCCACCCGCACCGAGCCCATCCGCACCGAGCCCACCCGCACCGAGCCCACGTCAGCCCTCCCCGCGCGGGCGCGTCGAGCGGCTCTCCCGCCGCCGTCGGGTCATCGCGGAGCGGATGCACCGCTCGCTGCAGGAGTCGGCCCAGCTCACCACGGTCATCGAGGTGGACCTCACCCGGGTCGTCGCCACGCGCGAGGCGGTGAAGGAGACGTTCCGCGCGCGCTTCGGTGTGCCCCTGTCGGCGCTCGCGTTCGTCGCCGAGGCCGCCGTCCAGGCCCTCGCGGAGCACCCGGTGGTCCACGCGGAGCTCGACCTCGAGGGCGGGACCATCACCTACCCGTCGACGGTCGATCTCGGCATCGCGGTCGACACGGAGGAGGGGCTCGTCGTGCCCGTGATCCGCAGCGCGGACGACCTCACCGTGGGGGCGCTCGCACGCCACATCGCCGACCGTGCCGCGCGGGCCCGGGACGGCTCGGCGACCGCGGACGACTACGCCGGCGGCTCCTTCACCATCACCAACACCGGCAGCCGCGGGGCACTCTTCGACACCCCCATCCTCAACGCGCCCCAGTCGGCCATCCTCGGGTTCGGAGCCGTCGTGCGCCGCCCGGTCGTGCTGCGGGGCGAGGACGGCGAAGACCTGATCGCCGTCCGGTCGATGGCCTACCTCGCCTTGACCTACGACCACCGCCTCGTGGACGGCGCCGACGCGGCTCGCTACCTGGCGGCCGTGAAGGACCGCCTGGAGGCACCCGACCGCCCGTGGCTCGACGCCGTGGGCATCAAGGAGACGGCCTCATGAGCACCGTGACCGGCACCGAGAGGGACGTCGTCGACGCCGTCCCCACCGGCCTGTGGATCGGCGGCACCAGCGTTCCCGGATCCCGGGGCACGCTCGCGGTCGACGACCCGTCGACCGGGGAGGTGCTCGCCGAGGTCGGCGACGCGACGGCCGACGACGCCAGGTCGGCCCTCGACGCCGCGGTGGCCTCCCGCGCCCAGTGGGCGCGCACCGCGCCCCGGGAACGCGGAGAGATCCTGCGCCGGGCCTTCGACCTCATGGTCGAGCGTGCGGACGACCTCGCCCTGCTGATGACCCTGGAGATGGGCAAGCCGCTGGCCGACGCGCGCGCCGAGGTGACGTATGCCGCCGACTTCCTGCGCTGGTTCAGCGAGGAGTCCGTCCGGATCGCCGGCCGCTGGTCGGTCGCCCCCGACGGCGCGAGCCGGCTGCTGACGATGAAGCAGCCGGTCGGCCCGACCCTGATGATCACCCCGTGGAACTTCCCCCTGGCGATGGGGACGCGCAAGATCGGCCCGGCCATCGCGGCGGGTTGCACCATGGTGGTCAAGCCCGCGGCCCAGACCCCGCTGTCGATGTACGCCCTGGCCGCTCTCCTGCAGGAGGCCGGGCTTCCCGACGGGGTCCTCAACGTCGTCACCACCTCGCGCAGCGGGGAGGTGATGGAGCCGCTCATCAGGGACCCTCGGCTCCGCAAGCTGACCTTCACCGGGTCGACCGGCGTGGGGCGCCGGCTCGTCGAGCAGTCGGCCACCCAGCTGCTCCGGGTGTCGATGGAGCTCGGCGGCAACGCCCCGTTCCTCGTGCTCGCCGACGCCGACCTCGACGCGGCCGTGGACGGGGCCATGGTCGCCAAGATGCGCAACATGGGGGAGGCCTGCACGGCGGCCAACCGGTTCCTCGTCCACAGCTCGGTCGCGGCCGACTTCGCGCGCCGGCTCGCCGACCGCATGTCCGGCCTCAAGGTCGGCAGGGGCACCGAGAAGGGGGTCCAGGTGGGGCCGCTCATCGACGAGCCGTCGCGGGACAAGGTCTCCGAGCTGGTGCAGGACGCCGTCGACCACGGCGCCACCGTGCTCACGGGCGGCAGGACGGTCGCCGGGCCGGGGCGGTTCTACGAGCCCACCGTGCTCGCGGACGTGGCCCCGGAGTCGGCCTGCCTGCGTGAGGAGATCTTCGGCCCCGTGGCACCGGTCACCCCCTTCGACACGGTCGAGCAGGCCATCGCGATGGCCAACGACACGGAGTACGGCCTGGTGGCCTACGCCTACACCCGGGACCTGTCGTCGGCGCTGCGCCTGTCGGAGGAGCTCGACACCGGCATGGTCGGCATCAACCGGGGCGTCGTGTCCAACGCCTCCGCCCCCTTCGGCGGCGTGAAGCACTCCGGCTTCGGCAGGGAGGGCGGCGTGGAGGGGATCGAGGAGTACCTCGAGACCAAGTACGTCGGCATCGACGCCTGACGGCGGCGGCGAGGGACGGCTGTGAGGGACGGCGGAAACGGACGGCATGGGCTCGGACTACAGTGACGTCGTCGTCGTGGGTGCGGGCATCATCGGGCTCGCCGTCGCCCGCGAGACCATGCGGCGCCATCGGCAGCTGTCCGTGACGGTCCTGGAGAAGGAGGCCACGGTCGGGGCCCACCAGACCGGACACAACTCGGGCGTCGTGCACGGCGGCATCTACTACGAACCGGGATCTCTCAAGGCACGGCTCTGCGTCGACGGCGCGCGGCGCATGTACGACTACTGCCACGAGCACGGCATCCCGTACGAGCGGTGCGGCAAGCTCATCGTCGCCATCAGGCACGACGAGCTGGGTCGCCTCGACGCCCTCCACCAGCGGGGCGTGGCCAACGGCGTCCCCGGGCTGCGCCGCGTCACGGCGGGGGAGATCGAGGAGATCGAGCCGCACGCCCGTGGTGTGGCCGCCCTGCACGCCCCGAACACCGGGATCGTCGACTACACCAGGGTGGCCGAGGTCCTGACCGCCGAGCTCGAGCACCGCGGCGCCCGGGTCACGCTGGGAGCGCAGGTCACCCGGTTCGAGGTCGGGGGCGAGCACACGACGGTCGTGCACACCGCGGGCCGGGTGCGCGCTCGACGGGTCATCGTCTGCGCAGGGCTGTGGGCGGATCGCCTTGCCCGCCTCGCCGGGGCACCGGCGGACCCCCGCATCGTCCCCTTCCGGGGCGCGTACCTGCAGCTCAAGCGCCGTGCCGAGCCGATCGTGAGGGGCATGGTGTATCCCGTCCCGGACCCCGAGCTGCCGTTCCTCGGCGTGCACGTGACCAGGCACGTCGACGGGAGCGTGAGTCTCGGGCCGACCGCGTTGCTCGTTCCCTCCAGAGACGGGTATGCCGTGCGCACGTTGCGCGCTCGGGACATCGCCGAGACGCTGACGTGGCCGGGCACCTGGAGGATGGCGCGACGGTTCTGGCGTGCCGGGCTGACCGAGCTGCATCTGGCGACGAGCCGGCGCGCCTTCCTTTCGAGGGCGGCCGAGTACGTCCCGTCGCTGCGACCCGAGGACGTGCAGGAGGGGCTCCACGCCGGTGTGCGCGCCCAGGCGCTGGGCCGTGACGGCCGGCTCGTCGACGACTTCCTGGTCTCCCACCTGGGCAACGTCCACTTCGTGCGCAACGCGCCGTCGCCCGCCGCAACCTCCTCGCTCGCGCTGGCGGCGGAGCTGCTCGACCGCATCGAGGCACGACCCTCGACGTGACGCCTGCTACGGTCGCTCGCTACCGTGGGCGCGATGCCCGCGCGCCGCGGGCATCGGGAGGGCTCGCATAGTGGCCTAGTGCGGCGGTCTTGAAAACCGCTAACGGTGCAAGCCGTTCGTGGGTTCGAATCCCACGCCCTCCGCTTCGTGGCAGGCACCACCACCACCCCGTCGAGTGGCCACTTGCGCACCAACCCGCCCGACGGCGTCAGCCGCGCTGGGTGGCGACCCGCACGCCGAAGCCGACGAGGGCCACGCCGGTCACCCGCTCCATGGCGCGTCGGACCGGAGTCCGCGTCAGCGCCCCGCGCGCGCCGTGCAGCAACGCGGCATACGCGTTGAGCCAGGCCACACCCAGCACGGCGTGCACCAGCACCAGGCCGAGCAGGTTGGTCGACAGACCCATCAGGAAGGGTCTCCCTTCGCGGTGCCGCGCGGCGTCGGCCTGGGTGGATCCGGTTCATGGTCGACTGCGCCACAGCGCCACGCGCGTCACCACGGCCACGTCCGGGCCAGGCACCACCGTCAGCAAGGCAAGCGCGCCGACCGCGGCCAACAGCGAACTCCACACGGCAGTCATCCTCACCCGTCCCGGACGCCGCAGACGCCGCGCCGATCAGCACCACGGGTCCGAGACGGCGCCAGTGCCCACTTCCGCGGAGAAGGCGTCAGTACGGCCAGCGACGCACGGGGCCGAGCCCACAGGAGCGCATGTAGCCAGCGGCGCGGGCCTGGACCGGCAGCGGGATGTGCGGCTCGACGGGGTAGAGGTCCTGTTCGATGACGGTGTAGATCTCCCGGTCGAGTCCGGCGAGCGCCTTGAGCAGCGGAGGGAAGTCCGGCTCGCCGAACGGCGGCTCACACATCACGCCGAGGGGCACCGCCTCGGCGAGGGAGAGCTTCTCCCGCCGCACGCGCTCGCGGACGGCCGGTTCGACCTGCTTGAGGTGCACGTAGGTGATCCGCTCGGGGAACCGCTCGATGATCTCGATGTTGTTGCCGTCGCAGTAGGAGATGTGCCCGGTGTCCAGGCAGAGGTTGACGAGCTCGGGGTCGGTGTCCGACAGGAACCGCTCCACACGCTGCTGGGTGTCGACGTGCGTGTCGGCGTGCGGGTGGAACACCAGCTTCACGCCGTACTCCTCGAGCAGGTAGCGCGCGAGCTCGTTCGTTCCGGAGACGAGCGCCTGCCACTGCTCCGGGTCGATCTCGGCGGACTCGGTGAGGGCGCCGCCGTGCATGTCGGTGTACTGCTCGGGCAGGTGCACCAGGTATTCCGCGCCGACCTCGCGCAGCAGCTGCGCCTCTCGGCCGAAGTCCTGCTTGGCCTTGTCGAGCGCCTCCTTGCCCTTGTGCAGCCCGGCGAACACGGTTCCGCCCGAGACGGTGAGGTTGCGCTTGGCGAGCTCGTCGCGCAGCTGGGACGGGTCCTGCGGGAGGAAGCCCTGCGGTCCGAGCTCGGTGTAGAGGTAGCCGGCCAGCGCGACCTCGTCGAGGTACTGCTCCCACCCGACCTGGTGGTCGTCGCGCGGGAACCAGACGCCCCACGAGTCGGGGGCGGTACCGAGCGTGAGCTTGGCCAGGTCGGGAGAGGACGGGGAGTGGTTGGGCACGGTCATGGGTCAGATCCTCCGGGAACTCGGGTACGCCTGCATGGTGGGGTAGGTGATGGGCTCGCTCTTGCCGGTGGCGAGGGACCGGGTGGCGGCTTCGGCGATGGCTTGGGCCTTGAGCCCGTCGTCGAGCGACGGCGCGATCACCTGGTCGTTCTCGAGTGCCGTGACGAAGTGGGCGAGTGCGGCGCCGTAGGTGGGTCGGACGCGTTCGAACCAGCCGGCGTGCAGGCCGTCGTCGACGACGCGGCCGGCGGTGTAGCGGGAGACCGCGCCGGCGCGCTGGCGGCGGGCCTCGACCAGGCCGGTGGATCCGAGGACCTCGACGCGCTCGTCGTAGCCGTAACCGGTGCGGCGGGTGCTGTCGATCTGCACCAGCGCGCCGGTGGGCAGGCGCAGGACGACCGCGGAGGTGTCGACGTCGCCGTAGTCGGCCAGGCGCGGTTCAGCGAGGGTCGAGCCCGTGGCGAACACCTCGACCGGGTCGACGCCGGCGATCCAGCGGGCCAGGTCGAAGAAGTGCACGGTCTGGTCGCGCATCTGCCCGCCGGACACCTCGATGTAGGACAGCGGCGGCATCGCGGGCCCGCGGGAGGTGAGCTGGATCAGTTCGACCTCACCGATCTCCCCGCTGTCCACGACCCGCCTCAGCTCGACGTAGTCGCGGTCGAACCGCCGGTTGAAGTTGACCATCGCCCGGGCGTTGCGTTCGGTGGCGTAGCCGACGACGTCGACGGCGTGGGCCAGGTCGAGGTCGATGGGCTTCTCGCACAGCGCCGCGACCCCGGCATCAGCGGCCCGGCGCAGGTTCTCGGCGTGGGTGTGGGTGGATGAGGCGATGAACACGGCGTCGACCTGGTCGGGGTCGAACGTCTGGTCGAGGTCGGTGGCCGCCCGGGCACCGTGGAGGTCGGCCAGCTGCTCGGCCCGCCTCTGGTCGACGTCGTAGACCAGGGCGAAGTCGACGTGGGGGTTGGCGGCGAGGTTGGCGGCGTGGACCGAGCCGATGAACCCGGCGCCGATGAGGGCGAAGCGCTGCACGGTCGGTCAGTTCCCTGCGTCGGTGAGGTCGGGGGCCGGCTTCTGCGGGGCGCCGGGACTGACCCAGGCACCGTCCTGTGCGTGCGAGGCGGCGACGGCCTCGACGAACTGCACCCCGAGCAGCCCGTCCCGGCCGGTGGGGAACGAGAGCTCCCGGGTGGGGGAGGGCCGGCCGTCGCGGCGGGCCTTCACCTCGTCGGCGACGTCGCGGTAGAAGTTCGCGAACGCCTCCAGGAAGCCCTCGGGATGACCGAGCCCGACGCGGGTGAGCCGCGCGGCGTCTTCGGACAGCCCGTTCAGGCCCTCGGTGAGGATGGTGGTGACGCCGTCGGGGTTCTGCACGCTGAGGTGGTGCGGGTCCTCGTGCTGCCACTCCAGGCTGCCGTGGTCCCCGAAGACGCGTATCCGCAGGCCGTGGTTGTGCCCGGTGGCCGCCATGCTGGCCCACACGCGTCCCGGGGTGCCATCGGTCAGGCGCAGGGCGACCGTGGCGTTGTCGAACACTCGCCGGCCGGGGACGAAGGTGTGCAGCTGGGCGGAGACCTGGTCGGCCTCCAGGCCGGTGAGGTAGCGGGCCAGGTGGTAGGCGTGGGTGCCGAGGTCGCCGACGACGCTGGGGAATCCCGCGATGTCGGGGTTCGTGCGCCACGCGGCCTGCTTGTTGCCGGTCGCCTCCACGGGGGTGGCGGCCCACCCGGAGGCGTGCTCGACATCGACGAAGGTGATCCGGCCCAGCGCACCGTCCCGGATGAGCCGGGCGGCGTGGCGCACCATGGCGTAGGCGGAGTAGCAGTGCGGCACCGCCAGCAGCACCCCGCGCTCGTCGGCGAGGCGCACCAGCTCGGCGGACGAGGCGGAGTCGTTGGACAGCGGCTTCTCGCACACGACCGCGATGCCCACCTCGACGAACGCGCACGCGATCTCGATATGGCTGTCGTTGGGGGTGGCGACGACGGCCACGTCGATGCCGTCCTCGCGCTGCGCCTCGGCCCGGGCCATCTCCCGGAAGTCGCGGTAGGTCCGCTGGGGACTCACCCCGAGCTGGGCGGCCAGCTCCGCTGACCGCTCCGGCGACTGGCCGAACACGCCGGCATCGAGGGTGAACCGGTCATCGAGCCGCATCGCGTAGCGGTGCGTCTTGCCGATGTCGGCGCCGAACCCCCCGCCGACCATGCCCGCGCTGAGCCGCAGCGTCCCGGGTGCACTCATGTCGTCCTCCAGCGGCACTGCGGATGGTTGGACAGATTCGGACCGGTCTAAAATACGTCCAAAGGCGGCCGGGACACAAGCCTCCTACGCTGCTGTCGGAGGGAGGACGCGGGATGACACAGTCCGCTGCACGGGAGCCGACCCGGCCGGTGACGATCCGTGACGTCGCCAAGCACGCCGCGGTGTCGAAGTCGCTGGTGTCGATGGTGCTGCGCGGCGCGCCGCACGTCAGCGAGGTGCGCCGGCGCGCGGTGCTGGACGCGGTGGCCGAGCTGGACTACCGGCCCAACCGCACCGCGCGCACCCTCTCCCAAGCACGCAGCGACACCGTCGGGGTGCTGCTGAACGACCTGGCCAACCCGTGGTTCGTCGACCTGCTCGAAGGGCTGAGCACCGCGCTGCACGCCGCCGGCCTCGCCCCGATCCTCGCCGACAGCCACACCGATCTCCGCGTCGGCCGACGCTCCGTCGAGACCCTCGTCGCCCAAGGCATCGACGCCCTCGTGGTCGTGGGCACCACCGCGGAGTCCGCCGCCATCGCGGCCGCGGCCGAGTCCATCCCCGTGGTCCTCGCCGGCACCCGCGAACCGCAACTGCCCCACGTCGACATCGCCGTCAACGACGACGAGGTGGGGGGCCGACTCGCCACCCAGCACCTCATCGGGCTGGGTCACCGCCGGATTGCGCACCTGCGCGGCCCCGGGGCCGTCGGCGACCTGCGCCACGCCGGCTACCACGCCGCCATGACTGACGCCGGCCTCGACCCCGACCGGTATGCCGAGTTCGGCGGCATGAGCGAAGAGAGCGGGTATGCCGCCGCCCGGCGCCTGCTCTCGCGCCCCGACCGACCCACGGCGATCTTCGCCTTCAACGACATCGCCGCCATCGGCGCCCTGTCTGCCGCCGCCGACGACAGCATCGTCGTGCCCACCGAGCTCTCGCTCGTCGGCTACGACAACACCTACTTGGCCCGCATCCGCCACATCTCGCTCACCTGCGTCGACAACGGCAACTTCGCCGTCGGCGTCCAAGCCGGCAAGTTCCTCAGCGAACGCCTGCAGACCCCCACCCTGCCCGCCCGCACGTACTCGGTTCCCACGCAGCTGCACATCCGCAGCACCACCGCGCCTGCCCCAGCTGAGGCATAGAGCCCCTTGGGCCGACCCCCGCCCTGCCCGACGCACGGCAGCCCGGACGCCGAGCGGCGAGATTGTTGCCCGTGACTGGTGCTCCAGCAGGGCGTCCGTGCTACGGTCGTGAGGGTTGCAGTTGCAGTTCCTAGCAGTTGGGAAGGTGCCCGTCATCCTTGAGGAGACGGGCTTTCTTTTCGACGTCGACGGGTTCGCCCGCCGAGTGGGGTCAAACGGCAGCCTGGGGTGCGCGAGGTGCGTGGCCCCATTGGCTAAAGAAGGAAAGAGTCACCCGTATGGCACAGGGCACCGTCAAGTGGTTCAACGCTGAAAAGGGCTTCGGCTTCATCGCCCAGGACGGCGGCGGCCCCGACGTTTTCGTCCACTACTCGGCCATCCAGTCGAACGGCTACCGTTCGCTGGAGGAGGCGCAGCGCGTCGAGTTCGAGGTCACCCAGGGCCCCAAGGGTCCCCAGGCTGACGCGGTTCGTCCGCTCTGACGAAGCACCGAGCGACACTTCGTCGTTCGCAACAAGGCCCCCGGCACTGCCGGGGGCCTTGTTGCGTCCAGCCGCCCGCACGACGGGGGCAGACGGTACGACGGGGGCGGCCGACGGCACGAGGAGGGGAGCTGACCGCGGGCCGCCGCGGCTGACGTGCCGGCGCAGGCCACCACCGGTGACCCGGGTCAGCAGATGTCGATGACCTGGCCGTCCGGCCCGACCGTGGCCGTGGTGGTCCCGCTCGAAGGGGTGGTCGTCGTCGTGGTCGGGGCGGCCGGCGACGTCGTGCCGGAGGGCTTGGGAGCCGGCGGCGGGGGCGGCGGGTTGATGGCCGCCTGCACGAGCGTGTGGATCTTCGCGAAGTTCGGGGCGGCGGCATACACCGTGGGAGGTGTCAGCGGCAGACTGACGATGGTCGAGGACTGCACCCGCTGGACCAGCTCGACGAACGCCGGAAGGTTGCCGGCCGGGATGTCGGTGTAGATGTTGTCCTGCGCGATCTGGGCGATCTTGGCGTACTGGGTGATCATCGACCCGGGGTTGACCTGGTCGAGCACCGCGCGGATGACGCAGCGCTGCCGGCCCATGCGGTACGTGTCGTCGTCGGTGGCGCGGGCTCGGGCGTACCACAGGGCGAGGTGCCCGTTGAGGTGCTGGCGCCCCGCCGTGAACCAGCCCTCGTTGTTGACGACGCGTCCGCGGTAGGCGTCGAAGTAGCCGCCGATGGGCAGCCGCCCGCTCGGGCCGAGCTGGACGTTGAGGTCGATGCCGCCCATCGCGTCGACGAGCTGCTCGAAGCCCTTGAGGTCGATGACGACGGTGTGGTCGATCCGGATGCCGAGCGTCTCGCCGATGACGTCGCGGATCGTCGCCCGGCCGGGGCTCGGCTCGCCGGCGAAGCTGCCCGGATGCGCGGCCTTGTACTCGTCGGCCTCCGCCCACACGGCGTTGAGCAGGCACGGGTCGCCGCCCTCACGCAGGCACCGCGGCACGCCGTAGCCCCGGGGGTAGACCGCGTGCAGGGGGTTGCTTGCGGGGAACGGCACCCGCTCGAGGCTGCGCGGGAGCGAGATGAGGACGGTGCGGCCGGTCTTGGTGTCCATGCTCGCGACGATCATCGAGTCGGTGCGGGTGCCTTCGCGGCCGACGCCCGCGTCGGAGCCGAGGAGCAGGACGTTGACCCGTGGGGTGTCGCGCCACGGGTCATCGCCCTGCACCACCTGGGCTCCTGCCCGCTGCTCGCCGCGGACCACCGACTGGCCGGGGGTGGCACCGAACACCGTCTGCACCGTCTCGCCGGTGATGGTGGCGTATTCGGAGAGCTGGTAGGACAGGCCGGCGACGAGCAGGACCATCACCGCGGTGAAGGCCGCGAGGAGGCCGGTGCGCCGGCGGTCGAGCCGCGCCGGTCGCGCACGCACCGCGGTGAGCACGATCGAGGCGCACCACACGAGGCCGAGGGCGCCGAGGACGATCGCGGCCGTCCGGAGCAGGCCCGGGCGGCTGGCGAGCTGCAGCGCGGCCTGCAGGGTCCCGCGGGTCAGGACGTAGGCCGCAAGGGCGACGGCGGACAGGAGCGCGACGACGACGAGGACCCAGCCGAGCCGTCGGTGGCGCGTCTGGGTGAGGCCGGCACCGGGAATGAGGGTGCCGAGCGCGGTCAGGCCGATGGCGCGGCGCAACCCCCCCGCGTCGTCCCCCACCGGGTCGGTCCCGCCTGGGCCGGTCCCGCCAGGCCCGGTCCCGCCTGGGCCGGTCCTCATGGTGTCGTCCCCCACTGCCTGGCGCGGACCCGTCCGGGACGGGCGACGGTCATGCTCCTGCGTCATGGGGTCCTCTCGTGGCCGGCGCCTCGGTGGGCAGCCTTTCCATTGTGCACCCCGGCGCGCGGAGCACGGCACTGCGGCTATCGCGGCTCGCCGGGCACCCGGGTCGGCGGCGGCGTCGAGCGCGGCCTCGGGTTTGGTCGAGCGCCCGGGCGCCGGTAGCCTGTGCAGGCCCGGATGTGCCTCGGCCGGCTGGGCGTGGAGGCGTCGCATAGTGGCCTAGTGCGCCCGCCTGCTAAGCGGGTTGGGGATAAAACCCCTCGCGGGTTCAAATCCCGCCGCCTCCGCCGACGACCTCGGCGCGACTCAGCCCCCGGGGACGGACTCTCCCCGGGGGCCGCGTCGTCTGGCGGGGGGTGCATCCATTGCGGCCCATGCGAGGCTGGCTCACCCGAGGCTGGGCTCACCCGCGGCTGGGTTCACGCTCCGTGCGCCCGCCGGGCCCGTCGCCAGAGCGGCACCGCGAGCCAGAGCCCCACCGCGACGAGCGAGAGCATCCCGGCGACGACGAGTGCCGCGGTGTGGCTGAGCAGGACATCGAGGACCAGGGTGGTGCCGCCGAGGATCGTCAGGCACAGCGTGAGCAGGCCCACGACCATGAGCACCTCGGTGTAGAGCACGATGAAGTCCTTGACGCCCGCCCGGAAGAGCAGCCGGTGCAGCGCGACCGGTGCCGTGAAGATGAGCACGGACAACGCCGCCGTCACGAGGGTGCTGACGTAGACCCCCCGCTGGAAGTCCGTCAGCGTCGTGAAGCGCTGCTGGAAGGGAATCGTCAGGAGGAAGGCGAAGAGGATCTGCACCCCGGCCTGCGCGATGCGCAGCTCCTGCAGCTGCTCGGCATAGTTGCGGTCGAGCCGGGCGGCCTCGGACTCGTTGCGCGTGTAGTGGCCCTGGCTGCTCATCCGCCCATCCTGTCAGCCGGTGTGGCACGGGCCCGGCACACCGCGGTGTGCCGGGCCCCCCATTCCGGCGCCCGCCGCGTCCGCCACGAGACGGTGGGTCGGCCTCAGGATGCGTCGAGACGCGACCGGAGGCCGTCCAGCTCGGTCCAGAGCTCGGTCGGGAGCTCGTCGCCGAACTTGCCGAACCACTCCTCGATGAGCGGCAGCTCTCGTCTCCAGTCCTCCGCGCGGACGGCCGTCGCCTTGGCCACCTGCTCGTCGGTGAGGTCGAGGCCGTCGATGTCGAGCGCGCCGGGAGCCGGCACGAGGCCGATCGGGGTGTCGACCGCGTCGGCGTCGCCGTCGAGGCGCTCGATGATCCACTTGAGGACGCGGCTGTTGTCGCCGAAGCCGGGCCACAGGAAGGAGCCGTCCTCCTCGTCGCGACGGAACCAGTTGACGCCGAAGATCCGGGGGAGCTTGGCGGCATCCGCGCCCTTGCCGATCTCGAGCCAGTGCTTCATGTAGTCCGCGGCGTGGTAGCCGATGAAGGGCAGCATCGCCATCGGGTCGCGGCGCACGACGCCAACGGCGCCCGTGGCGGCGGCCGTCGTCTCGGAGGAGAGCGTCGCCCCGACGAAGGTCCCGTGCGCCCAGTCCCGGGACTCGTAGACGAGCGGCACGGTCGTCTTGCGCCGACCACCGAAGAGGATCGCGTCGATCGGCACGCCGTCGGGGCTGTCGAACTCGGGCGCGATCATCGGGCACTGGGCGGCGGGCGTGCAGAAGCGGCTGTTCGGGTGCGCGGCCTTGGTGCCCGACTCCGGCGTCCAGTCGTTGCCGAGCCAGTCCGTCAGGTGGGCCGGGGGCTCGTCGGTGAGCCCTTCCCACCACACGTCGCCGTCGTCGGTGAGGGCGACGTTGGTGAAGACCGAGTTGCCCTTCTCGACGGTGTCGATGGCGTTGGGGTTCGTCGAGCGGCCGGTGCCGGGCGCGACCCCGAAGAGACCGAACTCCGGGTTCACGGCATACAGCCGGCCGTCCTCGCCGAAACGCATCCAGGCGATGTCGTCACCGACCATCTCCGCCTTCCAGCCGGGGATGGTGGGGGTGATCATCGCGAGGTTGGTCTTGCCGCAGGCCGACGGGAACGCGCCGGCGATGTAGTGCACCGTGCCCTTGGGGGAGGTGAGCTTGAGGATGAGCATGTGCTCGGCCATCCACCCCTCGTCGTGGGCGATCACCGAGGCGATGCGCAGGGCGTAGCACTTCTTGCCGAGGAGGGCGTTGCCGCCGTAGCCCGAGCCGTAGCTCCAGATGGCGCGCTCCTCGGGGAAGTGGACGATGTACTTCGTGTCGCTGCAGGGCCACGGGACGTCCTGCTGGCCGTCCTCGAGCGGGGCGCCGACCGAGTGCAGCGCCGGCACGAAGTCGGCGTCGAGCTGCTCGATCCTGCGCAGCACCGCCGTGCCGCAGCGCGCCATGACCCGCATCGAGACGGCCACGTATGCCGAGTCGGTGATCTCGACGCCGAACATCGGCTGCTTCGCGTCGAGGTGGCCCATGACGAAGGGGATGACGTACATCGTCCGGCCCTGCATGGAGCCGCGGTAGAGCTCCGTCATGAGGGCCTTCATCTCGTCCGGGGCCATCCAGTTGTTGGTCGGCCCCGCGTCGCGCTCGGCGCGGGAGCAGATGTAGGTGCGGTCCTCCACGCGGGCGACGTCGCTCGGGTCGGAGGCGGCATAGAAGGAGTTGGGCTTCTTCTCCGCGTTGAGGCGCACGAACGTGCCGGACTCGACGAGCTGGTCGGTGAGCTCGCTCCACTCCTCGTCGGAACCGGTGATCCAGCGGATGTCGCGCGGCTGGGTCAGCGCGGCGACGTCGGCGACCCACTCGGCGAGCCGTGCATGGGTGGTCTCGGTGCTGGTGGTCGTGGTCAACTTGGGCCTCATCCCTCCGCGTGGAGCCATCGTTGGCGCCACGTCCTGCCGGTGCCGGTCCCGCCGCCGCCCTCCGAGAAGTGCTGGAGAGGTTCTTGACGGGAGCGCTTTGACGTGATGACTTCACGGTACGCCCGCGATGGTGGGACATCTTGCGGGCCAGAGGGCCCCGGGGCGGTGAAACCGCTCACAACCGCGGTCGGCTGCAAGAAATTTCGCAGATGTGTGGCAATTTCTTGCGGGATCTTGCAGCGCCGATGTCGTATGCCGGTGGGTCGGCGGCACCTCGGCCTGTACGGGTGCGCGGGCGGCGACCGGGCTCGGGCGGCGGCGCCGATTTTCGTCACGCACGCCGAGCACGCTAGAGTGCTGCTTCGTCCGCGCAAGCGGGCTGCACCCGTAGCTCAACGGATAGAGCATCTGACTACGGATCAGAAGGTTAGGGGTTCGAATCCCTTCGGGTGCGCTCTGTGTTGAGACAGAAGGCAGCGGCCTGACCAGCGGAGACGCGGGTCAGGCCGCTCGTCTGTGCTCCGGCGCCCGGCCGGGCCGGCTGCGGTGACGGCGCGACCGGGGCGAAGCGTCAGTCCGGTCGGTAGAAGTTGCGCTCCCACCGGTGGGCACGCAGCTTCTCGCGCTGCTCGTCGGTAAGGCGGCGCCCGTCGCTCGTGGCGGTGTTGCGCTCCACGTTGCGCACGGTCCGCATCCCTGCGATGACCGTCGAGACCGCCGGCTCGTCGAGGACGAAGCGCAGCGCCAGGTCCGCGGTCTGGTCGGGGCTGATGCCGAGGTCCTCGTCGAGCGCCCGGACCCGCTCCTCGACCTCGCGCGCGCGGTCGCCGGCGAAGTAGGCGTTGCGGAAGTCGCCCTCGGGGAAGCGGCTGTCGGCCGTGATCCGGCCGGTGAGGCCGCCCTCGTCGAGCGCCACGCGGACGATGACGCCCACGCCGTGCTCGCGGCACGCCGGCAGCAGCCGCTCGGCCGGCTGCTGGTGGAAGACGTTGAAGATGACCTGGACGGTGTCGACGACCCCCGACTCGACCAGGGCCAGCGCGTTCTCGGGCTGGAAGTCGTTGATCGAGACGCCGAAGAGGCGGATCTTGCCCTGCTGCTTGAGGTCCGCGACCGTCTCGAGCCAGTCGCCGCGACCGATCCACTCGTCGCTCCACACGTGGAGCTGGAACACGTCGAAGGCCTCCAGCCCGCTGACCCGCAGGCTCTCCTCGAGGTTGGCGCGGATGTGCTCGCCGGGGAAGGTCTCCGACGGGTCGAGTCCCGCAGGCGCGGGAAAGATGCCGTTCTTGGGCGGCACCTTGGTGGCCACGTAGAGCTCGTCGCCCTGGTGTGCTCGCACGACCTGACCGACGATCCGCTCGCTCTCGCCGTAGCCGCGCGCCGTGTCGATGAAGTTGACGCCGAGGTCGATGGCCCGCTCGAGGGCTCGGACCGACTCGTCCTCCTCGGCGCCGACCCAGGCGCCACCGCCGATCCCCCAGGCGCCGTATCCGATCTCAGAGACCCGAAGGTCCGAGCGACCGAGGCTGCGATACTCCATGGCTTCTCCTCTTTGTGGTTGCGGCCGGGCGCTGGGCAGTCTTCCATACGGCCGCGAGGCCTCTCGGTTCCGCGCGACGGCGGGTGTGTGTCGGAGCAGGCACCTACACTCGTCGGTGTTGTCCTTCCACCGTCGGACGGACAGTGATGCGACGAGGAGACGCCGTGGTCGATCGCGACGCGCCGGAGGAGCCCGAGCCGCTGCACGACGCGGACAGGGTGCACGGCCTGTTGCGGCGGATCTGCTTCAAGACCGGCCCCCCGACGCGCGTCGGCGCCGAGCTCGAGTGGCTCGTCGGTCGCCGCGACCACGCGAGCGCGCCGGTGCTGCTCGCCGACCTGCTGCCTCTCCTCGCGAGGGCGATGCCCTTCCCGGGCGGGTCCACGGTCACGGTGGAGCCCGGTGGGCAGGTGGAGCTGAGCTCGCAGCCCGCCGTCGGGGTCGCCCGCTGTCACGAGGCGCTCGCGGCGGACGTCGGACACCTCGAGGCCGTGCTGGCCGCGGCCGGCCTCGTCCTCGTCCCCTCCGGCATCGACCCGCACCGGCCGCCGGTGCGCCAGCTGCACCAGCCGCGCTACGACGCGATGGCGGCCTACTTCACCACCCTGCCCTCCGGTCTCGGCCACGTCATGATGACCGCGACGGCATCGGTGCAGGTCAACCTCGACACCGGCGCCGACGACGCCGACGTGGCCCGGCGGTGGCACCTGCTCCACGTCGTCGGCCCGGCGCTCAGCGCCGCCTTCGCCAACTCGCCGGTCCACCACGGGCGGGCCACCGGCTGGAAGTCGACCCGACAGGCCGTCTGGCTCCGTCTCGACCCCGCGCGCAGCTATGCGCCCGCCGGGGCGGACCCGGTCACCGCCTGGGCCGAGTATGCCGTGACGGCCCCGGTCATGATGCTGCGGACCGACTCCGGACCCTGGCGGCCCGCCCCTGGCTTCACCTTTGCCGACTGGCTCGCCGGCCGGGTGGCCGGGCTGGCGCCGCCGACGGTCGACGACCTGCGCTACCACCTCAGCACGCTGTTCCCTCCCGTCCGGCCGCGGGGCTGGTTCGAGGTGCGCTACCTCGACGCGCAGGCGCCCCGATGGTGGCCGGTGCCGGTCGCGGTGCTCGCGACCCTGCTGGCCGAGCCGGTAGCCGCCGACCTGGCCCAGGAGGCCTGCGAGCCGGTCGCGCACGCCTGGGCCACGGCGGCGCGCCGTGGCCTCGACGACCCGGCCCTCGCCCGAGCGGCCCTGGCCGTCTTCGCGGCGGTCGTCGACCGGGTCGAGGACCGGGGCCTGCGGCAGACCGTCACGCGGTTCCTCGAGAGGTATGCCGCACGCGCCCGGTGCCCCGCCGACGACGCCCTGGCACCGCCCGGCGGCCGGTCCGCCGAGCGCCCTGCCGAGCGCCCCGCCGACGACGCCCTGGCACCGCCCGGCGGCTGGTCCGCCGCGGTGCCCGTCCGGGCCGGCGGCGGGTTCGCCCCCCGTGGAGAGGAGCCCCGGTGACCACCGTCGACCCACCGACCGCCGATGGACAACGGCTCAAGGAGTTCGTCGCCAGTGAGCTCGAGCGGGCCCGCGCCCGGTCGCTCGCACTCACGACGGACGTCCTCGACGACCACGAGCTGACCATGCAGCACTCGGCGCTCATGTCGCCGCTCGTGTGGGACCTCGCCCACGTCGGCAACTTCGAGGAGTTGTGGCTGCTGCGCGCAGCCGCCGGCATCGAGCCGATGCGCCCGGAGATCGACTCCCTCTATGACGCCTTCGAGCACCCCAGGGCGGAGCGCCCGAGCCTGCCGCTGCTCTCGCCCGGGGAGTCGGCGGCATACCTCGGGCTGGTCCGCCGCAAGGTCCTCGACTCCCTCGACACCCTGCCGCTCGACCCGGCGCGGCCGCTCCTCGCCGCCGGCTTCGTCTACGGCATGGTCGTGCAGCACGAGCACCAGCACGACGAGACGATGCTCGCCACCCACCAGCTGCGCCGCGGTCCCCGGGCCGTCGCCGACGCAGACCCCCCGGCGCCCGCCTCCCCGGGTCCGGTGCCGGCGGAGGTCCTCGTCGCGGCGGGCGAGTTCCCCATGGGCACGTCGACCGATCCGTGGGCCTACGACAACGAGCGTCCGGTCCACCCGGTCGGGCTGCCGGCCTTCTGGATCGACACGACACCCGTCGCCGTCGGTGCCTACCGCGCCTTCGTCGAAGGTGGCGCCTACGACGACCCACGGTGGTGGAGCCCGGGCGGCTGGGAGTGGCGGTGCCGCTCCGGCCGGCGCACGCCGGCGTTCTGGCTCCGCGACGGGCAGTCGTGGGCGCGCCGACGCTTCGGCGTCGTCGAGCCGCTGCCCGACGACGAGCCGGTGCAGCACGTGTGCTGGTACGAGGCGGAGGCCTACGCCCGGTGGGCGGGGCGGCGGCTCCCCACCGAGGCCGAGTGGGAGAAGGCCGCCTCGTGGGACCCCGAGGCGGGGGCCAAGCGCCGGTTCCCCTGGGGCGACTCCCCGCCGACCCCCGAGCGAGCCAACCTCGGCCAGAGGCGGCACCGCCCCGCCCCGGTCGGGTCCTTCCCGGCGGGCGCGTCGGCGGTGGGTGCACTGCAGATGCTCGGCGACGTCTGGGAGTGGACGTCCACCGACTTCGCCGGGCACCCCGGGTTCTGCACCTTCCCGTACGCCGAGTACTCCGAGGTCTTCTTCGGCACGGCCTACAAGGTGCTGCGTGGTGGTTCGTGGGCGACCGACCCGCTCGTATGCCGCAACACCTTCCGCAACTGGGACTACCCGGTGCGTCGGCAGATCTTCGCCGGCTTCCGCACCGCCCGGGACGCCTGATGTGCCGACACCTCGTCTGGCTGGGCGAGCCGGTGACGCTCGCGTCCCTGGTCCTCGAGGCGCCCTGGTCCCTGCTGCGCCAGGCCTACGCCCCGCGCCACCAGGAGCACGGCGTCGTCAACGCCGACGGCTTCGGCGTCGGCTGGTTCGTGTCATCGAGGCCCGAGCCGGTGCGCTACCGCCGGGCGCAGCCCGTGTGGGGCGACGCCTCCTTCGCCTCGTTCGCGCCCACGGTCTCCTCGGGGTGCGTGCTCGCGGCGGTCCGGGACGCCACCCCCGGCTTCTCGGCCTCCGACGAGTCGTCGGCTGCGCCGTTCCTCCACGGCCGGTGGCTCTTCAGCCACGCGGGCGCGCTCGCCGACTGGCCACGGGCCCGCCGTGAGCTCGTGCACCGCACCCTCGACGTCCCCGAGGCCGCGGCCGCGGTGGATTCGGCCCTGCTCTTCGGGGTGGCCGCCGCCGCCTGGCGCGCCGGCGCGTCGCTCGGCGAGGGCCTCGCCGAGTGCGTGCAGGCGGCGGAAGCCGTCGGCGGCGGCCGGCTCTGCCTGCTCGCCGCCGACGGGGACCGGGTCGCCGCCACGACCGGTGGCGACTCGCTCTTCCTGCGCGAGTCGCCCACCGGCGTCCTCCTCGCCTCCGAGCCGCTCGACGAGGACCCCTGCTGGCGCCGGCTCCCCGCGGGCCAGCTCGTCGAGGGCGGCCCGGACGGGCTCGACGTCATCGCCCTGCCGACCTGACCCCCGACCACCGACCGGACGGAGCCGCCGTGCCCGAGGCCACCACCCCACGAACCGACGTGTTCCTCACCCCCGACGAGCTGCTGGGCGCGATGCGCAGCGACGTCCGACAGGGCCTCACGCGCCAGCCGAAGCAGCTGCCGCCGAAGTACTTCTACGACGCCCGGGGCAGTGCCCTCTTCGAGGACATCACCCGCCTGCCCGAGTACTACCCGACCCGCGTCGAGCGGGCCATCCTCGAGTCGAGCGCGGCGCAGATCGCCGCCCTCTGCGGCGCCGACACGCTCGTCGAGCTCGGCTCCGGGTCGTCCGAGAAGACCCGGCTGCTCCTCGACGCGCTCGCCGCGGCCGGGCTGCTGCGCCGCTACGTGCCCGTGGACGTCAGTGCCAGCGCCCTCGAGACCGCCATGGCGGAGCTCGCCCGCGGCTACCCGGGCCTCGAGCTGCACGGCATCGTCGCCGACTTCGAGGCCCACCTGGAGCAGCTCCCGTCGGGCGGGCGGCGCATGGTGGTCTTCCTCGGCAGCACCATCGGCAACCTCGAGCCCGCGGCGCGGGCGGAGTTCCTCGCCATGGTGCGCCAGGGTCTCGGGCCGGGCGACTCGCTGCTGCTCGGCACGGACCTCGTCAAGGACCCGCGGCGCCTCGTGGCGGCATACGACGACGCCGCCGGAGTCACCGCGGAGTTCAACCGCAACGTCCTGCTCGTGCTCAACCGGGCGCTCGGTGCCGACTTCGCTCCCGACGACTTCGACCACGTCGCGCGCTGGAACGCCGAGGTGGAGCAGGTCGAGATGTGGCTGCGCGCCCGCCGCGCGATGCAGGTGGAGGTGGCCGACCTCGGGCTCCGCGTCGCCTTCGACGCGGGCGAGGCGATGCGGACGGAGACGTCGGCGAAGTTCCGTCCGGAGGGGGTGCGCGCCGAGCTCGCCGCGGCTGGCCTCGAGCTCGTCCGGTCGTGGACCGACGAGGCGGGCGACTTCGCGCTCAGCCTGTCCCGGCCCGCCGACCTGCCTCCGGAAGGCCGGCCCGCCGACCTGCCTCCGGAAGCCATCCCGCACGACGGAGGCTGAAGCGGATCGCCTCGCCCGGGACCACCTGGGCCAGCAGGTCGGTGTCCTCGTCGACGACGACCGCGACGACGGGGTAGCCCCCGGTCGTCGGGTGGTCCGCGAGGAAGACCAGCGGCTGCCCGGAGGCGGGCACCTGGACCGACCCGCGGACGACGCCCTCGCTCAGCAGCTCCTCGGTCCGCCCGCGGGGCAGCACCGGCCCGCCCAAGCGCACGCCCACCCGGTCGCTGTCCGGCGTGACCTGCCACGCGGAGGTGCCGAGGAGGCGCAGGGCCTCGGCACCGAACCAGTCGTCCCGCGGCCCGACGACGGCCCGCAGCACCACGGGGCGTGGCGGCCCGGCGTGCACGCCCGCCACGTCGCTGCCCCGGACGGGGCCGGGCGCCGACGTGCCGACGGGCAGGCGCTGTCCCTGCCGGAGCGGAGGCGGGCCGAGGCCCGAGGCCACGTCGGTGCTGGCGCTGCCCAGCGTGCGGGGGACGGCGAGGCCGCCGCGCACGGCGAGATACGAGCGCAGGCCCAGCACCGGCCGCCCCAGCGTGAGCGCCTCGCCCGCTGCCAGGAGGACGGCGGCATGCATGGGCGCGCTCCGGCCGGCGACCGTGAGCGGAGCCGGGGCGCCGGTGACCGCCACCACGGTTGCCGCGTCCGCGCGGACGGTGAGCCCGCCGAGCAGGACCTCGACGACGGCCTCGCCCTCGGCGTTGCCGACGAGCCGGTTCGCCAGTCGCAGGGCCGGCCGGTCGACCGCGCCGCTGGGCGGGACCCCGAGCCGGCCGTGGCCGGGGCGACCGAGGTCCTGCAGCAGGGCCAGCGGGCCCACCCGCTCCACGACGAGCACCGGCTCAGGCATCGCCGACCTCGACGAAGCGCACCCTCGTGCCGGGAGCGAAGAGCGCAGGCGGCTGCCGGTCGGGGTCCCACAGGACCGCGTCGGTCGTGCCGATGAGCTGCCACCCGCCGGGGGAGGGACGGGGGTAGACCCCGGTGAACGCGCCGGCCAGGGCCACCGCGCCGGTCGGGATGCGGGTGCGCGGTGACGTCCGGCGCGGCACCTCCAGGCCGCCCGCGTCACCGACGAGGTAGCCGAAGCCGGGCATGAACCCGCAGAACTCGACGGTCCACTGCTGGCCCGTATGCCGCCGCACGACCTCCTCGGGAGCCACGCCGAGCAGGCGCGCGACCTCGTCGAGGTCCTCCCCGTCGTAGCGGACGGGGAGCTGCACGACCTCGGCCGCCGCCGTCCCCGGCTCCTCCTCGACGTCCTCCCAGCGGAGCAGGCGCAGCGCCGCCACGACTCCCGGCAGCGCGTCCGGGGCGGAGGCTCGCACGAGCACCGTCCGGGCGCCCGGCACGTGCTCGACCACGTCGGGGAGGGGGTGCCGGCGCAGCGCGGCGTCGAGGCGGCGGCGGGCCGGACCGTCCTCGAGCTCGACGAGGACGGCCCGGTCGCCGCAGGGCAGCAGCCTCACCCGACGAAGGGCCGCAGGGTCACGCCGGCCGCCTCGAGCGCACGGCGCACGGCGCTGGCCATGGCGACGGCTCCGGGGGAGTCGCCGTGGACGCACACCGACTCTGCGGCGACGGCGACGTCGGAGCCGTCGACCGCCGTCAGCCGCCCCTCGGTGACGAGGCGCACGACCCGCTCGGCCACCACGTCCGGGTCGTGGATCACGGCACCGGGCTCCCGGCGGGAGACGAGCGTGCCCTCCGGCGTGTAGGCCCGGTCGGCGAAGGCCTCACGCACGGGACGGAGGCCGGACGCCTCGGCGACGGCGAGCAGCTCGGAGGCCGGCAGGCCGAGGACGGGCAGGCCGCCGGGGTAGTCCGCGACGGCCTGCACGACGGCCTCCGCCTGGGCCCGGTGGTGGACCACCGTGTTGTAGAGCGCCCCGTGCGGCTTGACGTAGGCCACCCGCCCACCGACCGACCGGCTGATGCCGTCGAGGGCCCCGATCTGGTAGAGCACGTCCGCGTAGAGCTCGCGCGGCTCCATGTCGAGGAAGCGCCGGCCGAAGCCCGGCAGGTCGTGGTAGCCGACCTGCGCGCCGATGGCCACGCCCGCCGCGACCGCCGCCCGGCACGTGTCGACGAGGGTGGCAGGGTCGCCGGCGTGGAAGCCGCACGCGACGTTGGCCGACGTGACTACGGGGAGCAGCCCGGCGTCGTCGCCGAGGGCCCACCGCCCGTACGACTCGCCCATGTCCGCGTTGAGGTCGACGGCTCGCAGGCCCGGCATGGGGGAAGGATGGTTCACCGGGCCGGCCGATGCAAGCCGCCGCCGGCCCGGTGGCGGCCGCTTGCACCGTGCCCCACGGCGCGGTTGGGTGAGCACGACGCGTCCACCGCAGCACGCCCGGAGGTCCCGATGCCCGCCCCGTCCGCCCCGTCCGCCCCGTCGCCCGCCCTCTCGTACGCGAAGGGCGAGGACGAGCCGCCCCTGCTCGAGCAGACCATCGGCGACAACCTCGACGCGACGGTCGCCAGGTTCGCCGACCGGGAGGCGCTCGTCGACGTCGCGCAGGGCAGGCGATGGACGTATGCCGAGCTGCGCCGAGACGTCGACACGCTGGCCCGGGCGCTCCTGGCGATCGGCGTCGGGGTCGGCGACCGCGTGGGCATCTGGGCGCCGAACTGCTCGGAGTGGACGTTCGTGCAGTACGCCACCGCGAAGATCGGTGCGATCCTCGTCAACATCAACCCGAGCTACCGCGCCCACGAGCTGGGGTACGTCCTGAAGCAGGCCAGCATCTCCTACCTCTTCGCGGTCGAGCAGTTTCGGACGAGCAACTACGCGCAGATGGTCGAGGAGGTGCGCGGTGATTGCCCCGACCTCAAGACGTGCGTCTACTTCGGCACCGAGGGGTGGACCGCCACCCTCGAGCAGGCCCAGCGGGTCAGCGAGCGCGAGCTGCACGGCATACAGTCGTCGCTGCGCCCCGAGGACCCCATCAACATCCAGTACACGTCCGGGACGACGGGCTTCCCCAAGGGTGCGACGCTCAGCCACCGCAACATCCTCAACAACGGCTACTTCGTCGGTGAGCTGTGCCGCTACACCGAGCACGACCGGGTCTGCATCCCTGTGCCCTTCTACCACTGCTTCGGGATGGTCATGGGCAACCTCGCCTGCACGACGCACGGCGCCTGCATGGTCATCCCCGCGCCCGGTTTCGACCCCGCCGCCACGCTGCGCGCGACGCAGGACGAGCGGTGCACGAGCCTCTACGGCGTGCCCACGATGTTCATCGCGGAGTGGAACCTGCCGGACTTCGCCTCCTACGACCTGTCCAGCGTGCGCACCGGCATCATGGCCGGCTCGCCCTGCCCGGCCGAGCTGATGAAGAGGCTCATCGCGTCGGGCATCGAGGAGATGACCATCTGCTACGGCATGACCGAGACCTCGCCCGTGTCGACGCAGAACCGCACCGACGACACCTTCGAGCAGAAGACGCGAACCGTCGGGCGGGTCGGGCCGCACCTGGAGATCAAGATCGTCGACCCGGTGAGCGGGGAGGTCGTGCCGCGGGGCAAAGCCGGCGAGTTCCTCACGAAGGGCTACTCGGTCATGCTCGGCTACTGGAAGCAGCCGGACAAGACGGCCGAGGCGATCCGGGACGGCTGGATGCACACCGGCGACATCGGGGTCATGCACGACGACGGCTACGTCGAGATCACCGGCCGGATCAAGGACATGGTGATCCGCGGCGGCGAGAACATCTACCCGCGCGAGATCGAGGAGTTCCTCTACACGCATCCGGACATCCTCGACGCCCAGGTCATCGGGGTGCCCGACCCGAAGTACGGCGAGGAGCTGTGCGCCTGGATCCGCATGAAGGACGGCGCCGAGCCGCTCGACGCCGAGAAGCTGCGGGCCTTCTGCGCGGGAAAGCTCGCGCATTACAAGATCCCCCGCTACGTCGAGATCGTCGACGACTTCCCCATGACGGTGACCGGGAAGGTGCGCAAGGTGGAGATGCGGGAGGCGACGACCCGCAGGCTCGGCCTGGCGTAGGCCGTGAGGATCGACCGAGCGTCAGCGAGGGAGGACCGGAGCGGCCGTCGGGCCACGCCGTGAGGGCTCGGCCTGGCGTAGGCCGTGAGGGCTCGGCCTGGCGTAGGCCGTGAGGGTGCCGGCGCCGCCGGCCATAAACTGACCGGCATGGTCTCGCCCCTTGTCGCGCTCGCTCCCCAGGTCCAGTCCGCGATCGCTGCCGCGCTCGGTGACGACTACCGCGAGGCCGACCCGGTGCTGCGTCCCTCGCAGTTCGCCGACGTGCAGGTGAACGCCGCGCTCGCGCTGGCCAAGCGCGTCGGTATGCCGCCGCGCGAGGTGGCGTCGCGGATCGTCGCGGCCCTCGACCTTGACGGCGTGTGCGACTCCGTGGAGGTGAGCGGGCCAGGTTTCATCAACCTCACGTTCTCGAGCTCCTGGCTGGCCGCCCTGCTGTCGGACGTCGACGCCGACGCTCGGCTCGGGGTGCCGTTGCAGGCTCGGCAGGTGATTCCCATCGACTACTCGGCGCCCAATGTCGCCAAGGAGATGCACGTCGGCCACCTGCGCACGACGGTCGTCGGCGACGCGCTGGCGCGGACGCTGGAGCACCTCGGGCACCGGGTCGTGCGGCAGAACCACATCGGCGACTGGGGCACTCCCTTCGGCATGCTCATCGAGCACCTGCTCGAGGTGGGGGAGGACTCCGAGGAGGCCGGCCTGCTCGTCACCGACCCCAACACCTTCTACCAAGGGGCCCGGGCGAAGTTCGACGCGGCGGAGCAGGCGGAGCCCGCCGGCAGCGCGGGTGACTTCAACGTCCGGGCGAGGGCGCGCGTCGTGGCGCTGCAGGGCGGAGACGCGGAGACCCTGCGCCTGTGGACCAAGCTCGTCGGGCTGTCGAAGAACTACTTCAACCGCATCTACTCCCTGCTCGGGGTGACGCTGAGCGACGAGGACCTGGCCGGCGAGTCGATGTACAACGACGCGCTCGCCGGCATCTGCGAGGAGCTCGAGGCCAAGGGCATCGCGACGGTCTCCGACGGAGCGCTGTGCGTCTTCCTCGATGGCTACACCGGCCGTGAGGGCAAGCCGGTGCCGCTCATCATCCGCAAGTCGGACGGTGGATACGGTTACGGCACAACGGATTTGGCGACGATCAAATACCGCGTCCAGACGCTCGGCGCCCACCGTGCGCTCTACGTCGTGGGGGCGCCGCAGGGCCTGCACCTCAACATGGTCTGGGACACCGCCCGCAAGGCGGGGTGGCTCCCGGACGACGTCACGCCGGTCCACGTCCAGATCGGCAACGTCCTGGGAGAGGACCGCAAGATCCTCAAGACGCGGTCGGGCAAGCCGCTGCGTCTCATCGTCCTGCTCGAGGAGGCCGTGGACAAGGCACGCGCAGTCATCGACGCCAGCCGCCCGGACCTGCACGAGGACGTGCGCGCGCACATCGCTCACCAGATCGGCATCGGGGCGGTCAAGTATGCCGACCTGTCCGTCGCGCACGACAGCGAGTACGTCTTCGACCTCGACCGGATGGTCTCGCTCACCGGCAACACCGGCCCCTACCTGCAGTACGTCGTCGCCCGGGTGAGCTCGATCTTCCGCCAGGTGGGTCTCGAGGCCTCGACCCAGCACGCCGCGGTCCTCCTCGACGAGACGCACGAGCGCGACCTGGCCAAGCTCCTCCTGGGCTTCGGCGACGTCGTGGCCGCGGTCGGTGACGAGTACGAGCCCCACCGGCTCTGCGGCTATCTCTTCGAGCTGGCCCAGGCGTTCTCCGCCTTCTACGAGAACTGCCCGGTGCTCAAGGCGGAGCGGGACGAGGTGCGGGAGTCGCGGCTCACCCTGTGCGCGCTGGTCCTGCGCACGATGACCCAGGGCCTCGACCTGCTCGGCGTGGAGTCGCCGGAGCAGATGTGAGGCCGGCGGAGCCCCGAGAGCCCCGGCGCGCCCGGGGGCCAGGCCCTGCGCGGAGATGAGGGGAGCGGATGCCGGAGTCGGCCGCCTCAGACTTCGGGTGCGCGAGTCCGTATGCCGTCGCCGGCGTGCCGGCGCAGCCCAGCCCTCGAGGCACAACCCGAGCACGACAACCGAGCCCCGGTCCCCGGCAAGCTCTCCGTCCGCGCCTGATCCCATCCCGCCCCAGATCGCGGCCGCACCCGGCCGCACCCGGCCGGGCCCGGCTGGGCCTGAGGTAGACATCGCCCACCCGGACCCGCGGCGCAGTACCTTGCTGCTGTGGGGGGTCGTTCTCGAGGAAGGGCGCTGCCATGTCAGACACGACCAAGACCATCCTGTGGGTGATCCTCGCGCTCGTCGTCGTCGCGGTCCTCGTCTGGCTGGTGCTCTCGCCCCGGCGGCGTGAGAAGCGGGCCCGCGACGAGGCGGCGAAGCTGCGTGCACGCGTGGACGACGGCCGCGCGCAGGCCAGGGACCGTGAGGACCAGGCCTCGGTCACCGCCCGGATCGCCGAGGACACGGCGGCCGAGGCCGAGGCCAAGGCGCGAGAGGCGAGGCGGCTCGAGCGGGAGGCCGCCGAGCACCGGAAGGCGGCAGAGCAGGAGAGGGCGGAGCACGAGCGGCTACTGCGTGAGGCCGACCGCATCGACCCCGACGTGCCGACTGACGAGGAGGACCGCGGGCGCCGAGCCGAGGACGCCGGGCGCCGAGCCGAGGAGGACGGCGCAGGCGGTGCCACGGACGGCGACGAGGGGGGCAGGACACGTCCATGAACCCGCAGTACGTCGTCGGGTGATCAACAGGCGGATCAGCTGGCGGCTGCTATGGCCCGGTAACCACCTGGGCGGCCCCGGGAAAGCTCGGCCACGCCGGCGACAGGCGACCAGCTCCCCCCTCGAGTGGTCACTTTCGTTCACCTCGGCACGAGACCCCGCGGATCCGCCTTCGGGGCGGCGGAACGAGCGAAGCGTGCACACGGACGACCGTTGGTCCCGCCGCGCAGCATTCTG
>NZ_DASSMH010000149.1:0-30877 GCF_035688975.1 Intrasporangium sp.
GCCCACGACCTGGTCCCGACCATCACCGCCACCACCGTGACCTGGCACCTGTAGCCACCGCGCCCCGCACCCCCCGCCGGCCACCGCCCGCAGGGGGTAAGCGAGCGCGCCCGGGGGCGGGCGAGCGCGCCCCCGGGGGTGAACGGAAGTGGCCACTCCAGGTGCACGGATATGGCCACTCGAGGTGAACGGAAGTGGCCACTCGAGGTGAACGGAAGTGGCCACTCGAGGTGGGGAGCGGTGAAGTGGGCTGGCTGCGTCAGGGGCCGTCGTAGCGGCGGAACCGCTCCCTGCGCCCGTCGTTCATCAGGACCAGCCAGGTGCGGAACTCGGCGGGGGAGCGGCGGATGCCGAGGAAGAAGGCGGTGTAGACGGCATACTCGAGTGGTCGCTTGAGCCGCTTGCCGGGCTGGTTGGTCAGGTAGCCGCGGTTGCGGAAGGTGTAGAAGCGCTTGGGGCCCTCGGGGGGCAGCTCGACGTTGAGCGGACCGTGGAACTCCTCCGCCCCGCTCGGGTGCACGTAGGTCGCGGTCGTCACCGTCCCGAAAGGAAGCCCGGCGCGCGTGAGGCGCCGGTGCATCTCGATCTCGTCGCCCCGCAGGAAGAGGCGGACGTCGGGCACGCCGACCGCCTCGACGCACTCGGCGGTGAAGAGCGCGCCGTTGAAGAGGGCCGCGAAGCCGGGCACGACCTCGGCGCCAAACTGCCCCACGTGAGTGATCCGGCGCAGCGCCCGCCGGGTCGGGAAGGCGAGCCGGTCGGGGGCGTCCGCGTCGACGACGGCGGGCGAGGCCATGGCGAGACCGTGGTCACGGACCGCGCGGAGCAGGGTGGCGAGGGTGTCGGGCGAGCCCGGCCGCCCGTCGTCGTCCGCGAGCCACACGTATGCCGCGCCGCGCGCCAGCGCGTGCAGCATGCCGAGCGCGAAGCCGCCAGCCCCGCCGAGGTTGCGCCGCGAGGGCAGCCACGTCGCGGCCACCGGAAGACCCTCGACGACGTCGCGCACGGCTGGGTCGGCGCCGTTGTCGACGACGATCACGTGCCCAGGGGCGGGCCGCTGGGCCGCGAGCGCCGCGAGCGACCCCGCGAGCTGCTCGACCCGGTCGCGGGTCACGACGACGGCCACCGTGTCGGCGGCCCGCCGCGCGAGGTCCGGCTCGACGGGCGGCACGGCATCGGGCATCAGTTGCCGGCGCCCTTCGGGACGACCGTGAGCGGCTCGTCCTCCTTGAGCATCCGGAAGAGCTCCACGGCCTTGTCGGAGTCCCACTTCACCGACGACCCGGCAGCCGTGGCGTAGTTGGCGTCGGCGATCGGCACGGTGGCCGAGATGCCGTCGCCGTTCGAGACCGACCGCATGGCCCGGAGCGCCGAGACCGCCTCCCACATGGAGGTGTCCTCGCCGAGGACGAGCCCACCGGCGATGGCGTCGGCCGCGGCCTTGTAGCGCCACGGGATGAGGACCGTGCTGGGTGTCAGGGCCTTCTTCATGACGGCGGAGAGGAACTGGCGCTGCCGGTCGGCGCGCCCGAGGTCGCCGCGCGGGTCGGTGTGCCGGGTGCGGACGAAGCCGAGCGCGTCGGCGCCGTTCAGCGTCTGGCACCCCTTCTGCAGGTCGATGCCCGCCTCGGGGTCCTTCATCCGGAACGGCACGCAGATGTCCACCCCGCCGAGCGCGTCGACGATCGAGGCGAAGCCGCCGAAGCCGATCTCGAGGTAGCCGTCGACCCGCAGCCCCGACACCGCCTCCACGGTCTCGACGAGCAGCCGGGGGCCGCCCAGGGGATAGGCGGCGTTGATCTTGTTGCGGCCGTAGCCCGGGATCGGCACGTAGGAGTCGCGGGGGAGCGAGACCATGACCGCCTTGCCGCTGCCCGCCGGCACGTGCACGAGGATGATCGAGTCCGTCCGCTTGCCCTCGGCGTCCGTGGCGCCGAAGCGCTTCTTCTGCTCCTCGGTGAGCCCGGACCGGGAGTCGGACCCGACGAGGAGGAAGTTGCTGCCCTGGCCACCGGTGGGTCGGTCACCCGCGGGCGCGGCGGCGACCCGTTCGACGTGGTTCCACGCGTTGACCGGCACCCAGACGAGGAACGCCAGCCACGCGAGGAGCAGCAGCGCCACCACGAGGGCCACGAGTCGCCCGCGCCGCCGGCGACGGCGCGGGGCCGAAGCGGCGCTGGCCCGGACGGCTTGGGGAGGGAGGCCGGCCCGGCTCGCCGGTGCGGGCGTGGCGGCGCGCGAGCCGGCGCGGTGCCGGGTGTCGACGACGTAGGCGCCTTCGGTCTCGGAGCGAGGCGACGCCGGGGTGCCGCGCCTCGCGGAGCCCCCTGCGTCAGCAGCCCTCGCCGGCCGCTCGCGCGGCGGGCCGGGGTCCGGCCGTCGGCCCCGGCGCCGGGTGTCCACCACGTAGGCGTCGTCGTCCCGGCCACCGTCCCCGGGGCGGCGGGGCTGCGCCGGCCGGTCAGGAGGCGTCACGCGGCAGCTCGCTCTCCAGGGCCGCGGGAGCCTGCGGCACGGGCGTCTCGAGGGGCGCCCCGCGCAGCGTCTCGCGGGACGCCTCGCGCAGGGTCTCGCGAGAGGACTCGCGCGGAGTGTCGCGGAGAGTCTCCTGGTCCGCGGGCGCGGGCGCGGGCCCGATGACGGCGGGGTGTTGCGTGGGGGGAAGCGTCTCGTCGATGGCGACACGCCGGGCCAGCCGCGTGTACCTGGTCTCCATGTCGCGGAACCGCTTGAACGTCGTCACGACGAAGCTGAAGAACGCGACGACGAGCCCGTAGAGGATGAGGTCGGCGCCGCGGCCGATGCCCACGAGGTTGGCGAGGCGGGTCCAGACGTTGGGGAAGAGGACGGAGAAGACTGCGAATGCCGCGAAGGCGAGCAGTCCCAGCCGCCGCAGGGCCTGCGCCTTCTGGCCGTAGCCGAGCAGGAGACGCCAGGCGATGCCGAGCGTCCCGAGGATGAGCAGGACCTGGATGATCAGCTGTCTCATCGCCAGATCAGCTCCGCCAGGATGTTCACCGAGTTCCACAGGGACTGACCCTTGGTCCTGGAGTAGTCGGTGTAGAGGATGTGGACCGGCTCCTCGGCGTAGGCCACCTGCTGGCCGTCGAACTGCATCCGGCCGATCTGGGCGACGATCTCCGACGCGTGCGCCATGCGGTTCTGGGTGATGTCGAGCCGCTCGGCGACCGACCGGTGCAGCACCCGCAGGCCGTTGTGGGCGTCGCTCAGCCGGGTGCCCGTCGTGAGGTTGGTGTAGGCCACCGCCGTGCGCAGCACGAGCTTCTTCAGGCCGGTGGCCTGCGTCCGGTCGTCGAGGAAGCGCGAGCCGAAGACGACCCGGACGTCGCCGCGCCGGATCCGCGCGAGCATCGCGAGGACGTCACCCACCTGGTGCTGGCCGTCGGCGTCGAAGGTCACGGCATACCGCATCTCCGGGTCGGACAGGGCGTAGGTCAGGCCGGTCTGCAGCGCCGCCCCCTGGCCCAGGTTGAAGGGGTGGCGCACGACGACGGCGCCCGCCCGGGCCGCCTCCTCGGCGGAGCCGTCGTGGGAGCCGTCGTCGACGCAGACGATCTTGCGGAAGGTGTGGCGGGTGGTGCGGACGACGTCGCCGATGACCGAGGCCTCGTTGTAGAGCGGCACCACGAGCCACACGTCGTCGTTGTCCATGAGGATCAGAGTAAAGCGGAAACTCGGCGCCCCGTGCCGGTGCCACGCGGGGGCGGGCGGCTCCGTGGCCGCCGCGCCGGGCACCCACGGCGGCTCCGGTAACCTGTCGCGACCGAGGTGCAGCGGCCGTGAAGGAGCGCCCATGAGCGACTGGCTCGCCGTGCTCGGACCCCTCGTCGTGACGAGCGTCCTCGTCACCCTCCCCGGCCTCGCGGTGGCGGTGGCCTGGGGATTCCGGCGGGAGAGCGCGGTCGGGGTCGCCCCGGCCCTCTCGCTCGGCATCCTCGCGCTCGCCGACGTCGCCGCCGAGCGGGCGCACGTGTCCTGGGGGCCCGCGGTCATCGTCGGCGTCACCGGCCTCGTCGCGCTCCTCGTGCTGCTCCTCCGGCTGGCGGCCCGTGTTGCCGGCCGACGCGCTGCCGGCCGACGCGCTGCTGGCCGTCGCCTTGGCGGGCGCAGGGCTGCCGCGAGGCAGCCGGCCCGGCCGCTCGACCCGCCGTGGGGTGGCTGGTGGTATGCCGCCGGGCTGGGGGTCGCCGTGGTCGCCGGTGCCTTCGTGGTCGCCGCGGGCATCGGGCACCCGGGCTCGATCAACCAGACCTACGACGCGCCGTTCCACGTCAACGCCATCGCCCGGGTCGCCGAGCTGCGGTCGGCCGCCCCCGGGGTCGTCGCGTCGGTGGCGGGAGGGGCGGGCGGCTTCTACCCGCCGCTCTTCCACGCCGTCGCCGGCCTGGTCGTCGTGCTCACGGGCGTCGACGCCATCGTCGCCGCGAACGTGCTCGCCGTCGTCATCGCGGGCGTCGTGTGGCCCCTGTCGGTGAGCCTGCTCGTGCGCACCGTCGTCGGTCCCTCCCGCTTCGCGCACGCCGTCGCCATGGCGGGCAGCGTCCTCGTCACCCTCTTCCCGGTGCTGCTGCTCACCTTCGGCGTCCTGTGGCCCAACGCGCTCAGCATCGCCACCCTGCCGGCGGTCATCGCCCTCGGGGCGTGCGCGCTGCGGCTCACCCCCTTCCGCTGGGTGCCGCCTGCCTCCGCCGTCGGCGCGGGTGTCCTGGCCCTGCCAGGCCTCTTCTACGCGCATCCCGGGGCTGCCTTCGTCCTGCTGGCGGTCGCGGTGCCCATGGTCGTGGCGGCCGAGGCCAACCTGCTCGTCGCGTGGTGGGACCACGGGCCGACGCGACGGTGGGCCGTGGCCGCCCTCGCGGCCGGGACGGTGGGCGCGGCGGTGCTCTGCTGGGACCTCCTCGGCCGCATCGACAGCCTCAACCGCATCCGCGCGTTCAACTGGCGGACGCGGGCGACGCCGGGTCACGCGCTCGGGGAGGTCGTCACCCTCGGCACACCCGCCGACCCCGACCTCTGGGTCTACGGCCTGCTCGTGCTCCTCGGCGTGGTCGCCGTGGCCCGGACCCGCTCGTGGTGGGTGGCCGCCGCGCACGCCCTGCTCGCCTGGGTGGCCATCCTCGCCATCGCCTACGAGGGCCCGCTCACGACGGCGCTCACCGGCTTCTGGTACAACGACCCGATCCGGATCATGGCCCCGCTGGGGATCACCGCGGTCCCGCTCGCGGCGGCCGGGGCGCTGGCGTGGCGCGACGCGTGGGCGACCGCGCTCGCGAGGGTCCTCCCCGTTCGCGCGGGCGACCGGCGCCCCCGGTGGCAACGGCCCGGCCCCACCACCGTGGCCTCGGTCCTCGTCGTCGCCGTCGTGGCCGTCCTCGTGCCCGACACCCCCGGGCTCGGGCGGATCAGCCGCTCCGTGGCCCGCGCCTACGACGTGGCCGGGGACACGCTCGTCTCGCCCCGGGAGCGGACCCTCTACGAGTCGCTGTCCACCCACCTGCGCCCCGGGCAGTCGATCCTCGGCAGCCCCTGGAGCGGGGAGGTGTATGCCGGGGTGCTGAGCGGGCACCCGGTCGTCTTCGCCCACCTCGACACCGCACCCACCCCCGAGCGCAGGCTCCTCGCGGCCCGCTTCAAGGACTTCACGACCGACCCCCGGGTGTGCGCCGCGGTCAAGGCCTTGCACGTCGGTGTGGTCGTCGAGGACTCCGACCTGCTGTGGCAGCACGACCCGCGCACGAGGACCTACCCGGGTCTGACCGGCCTGGCGGGAGTGCCCGGGCTGACGAGGATCGGGACGGGGGACACCGCCACGGCGTGGGCCGTCGGGGACTGCCGGTCGTGACGGTCGGGGGCCGGGAGCGCTCCGGTAGCCTGTCCCGGACACCCCCGGAGGATGAGGAGACGGAGTGGACGCGGACCTGGTCGTTGTCGGCTCGGGGCTGTTCGGGCTCACCGTTGCGCAGCAGTGTGCCGAGCGCCTGGGGCGACGGGTCACCGTCATCGACCGCCGGCCGCACATCGGCGGAAACGCCTACAGCGAGAACGAGCCCCAGACCGGCATCGAGGTGCACCGCTACGGCGCGCACCTGTTCCATACGTCCAACCAACGGGTCTGGGACTACGTCAACCAGTTCACCGCGTTCACCGGCTACGTCCACCGGGTCTACACCTCCCACAAGGGCGAGGTGTTCCCCATGCCGATCAACCTCGGCACGATCAACCAGTTCTTCCGCGCGGCCTACAGCCCCGACGAGGCCCGGGCCCTGATCAGGCAGCAGGCCGCGGAGCTCGGGGACAAGGAGCCGGAGAACTTCGTCGAGAAGGGCGTCTCCCTCATCGGGCGCCCGCTCTACGAGGCGTTCATCGCGCACTACACGGCCAAGCAGTGGCAGACCGACCCGGAGAAGCTGTCGGCCGACATCATCAGCCGCCTGCCGGTCCGCTACACCTACGACAACCGCTACTTCAACGACACCTACGAGGGGCTGCCGGTCGACGGCTACACCGCGTGGCTCGAGCGGATGGCCGACCACGACCGGATCGAGGTGCGGCTCGACACCGACTTCTTCGACGAGAGCCAGCCGCTCTCCAAGGGCAACGTCGTCGGCAACGTGCCCGTCGTGTTCACCGGCCCGGTGGACCGCTACTTCGACTACGCCAAGGGCCGGCTCGGCTGGCGCACCCTCGACTTCGAGGAGGAGGTGGTCCCGGTCGGCGACTTCCAGGGCACCTCGGTGATGAACTACCCCGACCCGGACGTGCCCTTCACCCGGATCCACGAGTTCCGCCACTTCCACCCCGAGCGCGACTACCCGACGGACAAGACCGTCATCATGCGGGAGTTCTCCCGGTTCGCGGAGCGCGACGACGAGCCGTACTACCCGGTCAACACCCCCGAGGACCGCGCGGGGCTGCTGGAGTACCGCGACCTCGCCCGAGCCGAGTCTGGTGTCCTCTTCGGCGGCCGGCTCGGCACGTACAAGTACCTCGACATGCACATGGCCATCGGCGCCGCCCTGAGCATGGTCGACAACAAGCTCGAGCCGCACTTCGCGCGCGGGGCGGCCATCGAGAGCGGAGGCGTCGACGAATGAGCATCGAGACGGCGGAGCAGCCGGCCACGGCGGGCGTCGAGGCGCGGCCGGACGGCGACACGCTGCTGGCCCGGGTCGTCTTCCCGGGCTCGGACTCCACCCCCGACCTGGTGCCGGTCTACGTGCGCTCCGACACGCAGGGCGCGGGGAGCCCGGCGGGCTTCGAGATCACGGGTCGCCGGTCCCTGACCATCGACAAGGGCGGGGTCGTCAGCTTCGACAGCTTCTTCAACGCCTTCCCGGCCGCGCAGTGGCGCCGCTGGACGTCGCTGACCGACGTCGTGCTCGAGGTGGAGCTGCGCGGGCGCTCCCGGGTCGACGTCTACCGCTCCAGCGGCTCGGGCCGCGTCACGCACGAGGCGTCGCAGCTCGTCGCCGACGCCGACGTCGACGCCGTGACGGTGCGGCTCGTCCTGCCGGTGGCCAGGCGCTTCGCCGACGGCGGCCACTACTGGTTCACCGTCTGCGCCCTCGATGACTGCGAGATGGTGCGCGCCGAGTGGCGCGCCGAGGAGCCCGTCGCCGTCCGCGGCGCCACGATCGGCATCTGCACCTTCAACCGGGTCGACGACTGCGTCGCCACGATGAAGCGGCTCATCGACGACCCGCAGAGCGTCACGCACATCCGCGAGCTCGTCGTCGTCGACCAGGGCACCCAGCTCGTCAGCGACCACCCGGACTTCGCGGAGGTCGCCGCCGCGTGGGGCGGGCGCGTGCGGATCGTGCGCCAGCCCAACCTCGGCGGCAGCGGTGGTTTCAGCCGGGCCATGTACGAGGTGCTGCAGCGGGAGGACGGCGGCGACGTCATCCTCACCGACGACGACATCAGCCCCGAGCCGGAGAGCTTCCACCGCGCGGTGATGTTCGCCGGGGCCTCGGACGGCAGGGTGCTCGTGCACGGGCACATGATGGACCTGTGGGCGCAGTCCCGCCTGCACAACACCGGTGACCTCGTCGACCGCTCGACCTTCCGGACGCGGGCGGTCGCCGGCGGCCTCGAGGACATCGACCTGCGCACGGTCAACCTGTCCAACGAGCCGCGGCTCAGCCACCGCTACGAGGCGGACTTCGGCGGGTGGTGGATGTGCCTCCTGCCGCGCAACGTCCTCGCCGAGGTCGGCCTCGCGATGCCGGTCTTCATCAAGTGGGACGACGTCGAGTACGGCCTGCGCGCCCGGGAGTCCGGCTACCCCACCGTGACCCTGCCGGGTGTCGCCGTGTGGCACCAGCCGTTCTACCTCAAGGACGTCCAGACCGACTGGACGGCCTACTTCGAGGCCCGCAACCGGCTGCTCACCGCCGTGGTCCACGGGCGCCCGGAGGAGCTGCGCTCGACCATCGTCGACAACGTTCGGATCGTCACCAAGAACGCCCTCACGATGAACTACTCGGCGCTCGCGCTCAACGCGATGGCCATCAGCGACCTGCTCAAGGGCCCGGACTTCATCGCCGACGACCTGCCCACGGTCATGCAGCGCGTGCGCGAGGTGCGCGCGGCATACTCCGACGCGCGGGTCCTCGACGACGTGCCCGCCGACTTCACCTCCACGGTGGGTCCGGTCGAGGTGGACCGGCTGACCCGCCGGCCCCGGGGCCGGGTCGAGGGGGCCGTGAAGATCGCCGGCGCCCTCGTCGCGACCGCCCGCCGTGGCCTGCCCGGCAAGACTGTCAAGACCGCCGACCTGTCCGGGCTGACCGCGCACTGGGCCGTGCTCGCCCGGCTCGACACGGCCGTCGTCGCCACCGCGGACGGCGCCGGCGTGACGTTGCGGCGCCGGGACACCCGGGTGATGCGCCGGCAGCTGCGGGAGAGCGCGCGGCTGCACGCGGAGCTGCTCCGCCGCGCCGACGAGCTGCAGGAGACCTACCGCGCCACCTTCCGCGACTGGGTCTCCCCGGCGAGCTGGCGCAGGTACTTCGAGTGACAGCGTGGGCGCCGGTGAGCAGCAGGTGAGCAGCAGGTGAGCACCGTCCCTAACCTCGTCGCGTCCCGCGAGCTGTTCTCCAACCTCGTCCAGCGGGAGCTGCGCAGCAAGTTCAAGACGACCGCGCTCGGGTGGCTCTGGTCCCTGGCCAACCCGATCGCCCAGGTCGTCATCTTCACCATCGTCGTGAAGTTCATCTTCAAGGTCGAGCCGGCGCAGGGAGCGGGCGGCCTGAACTCCTTCCCCGTGTGGGTGCTCTGCGGCATCATCACGTGGAACTACTTCACGACCGCCGCGACGATGAGCATGATCTCCCTCACCGGCAACGCCAACCTCGTGCAGAAGGCCGCCTTCCCCCGGGCCCTGCTCATCGGCGCCGTCACGGCCGCCCAGGGCGTCACGTCCCTCATCGAGTTCGGGGTGCTGCTCGTGCTGCTCCTCATCCTCGGGGTCGTGCCCTTCCTCTGGATCCCCCTCGTCCTCGTGGCGCTCGTCGCGCTCGTGTGCTTCACCACCGGCGTCGGCCTGCTGCTCAGCATCGCCAACGTCTACTTCCGGGACACCGCGCACCTCATGGGCATCGTCTTCCAGCTGTGGTTCTACGCCACGCCGGTGATCTACCCCTACGAGCACCTGACCCAGGTGGTCGACAACGAGTGGCTGCTCGCGGCATACCAGGCCAACCCGATGGTCCACGTCGTCAACATCGTGCGGGACGCGCTCTACTACCACCGGTTGCCCTCGCTCGGGTCCGTCGCCTACGTGTATGCCGCCGCCCTCGGGGTCCTCGCCCTCGGGTATGCCGTGTTCCGGCGGTTCGAGCCCCGGCTCGCGGAGGAGATGTGACGGGCCCCGTCGTCTCGGTGCGCGACGTGCACAAGGGCTTCCGGCTCTACCACGAGCGCAACGTGTCACTCAAGAGCATCCTCCTGCGGGGCAAGCGCTCCTCCTTCGAGGTCTACGAGGCGCTCAAGGGCGTCAGCTTCGAGGTGGAGCCGGGGCAGACCTTCGGGCTGCTCGGCGGCAACGGCTCGGGCAAGTCGACGATGCTCAAGTGCATCGCCGGGATCCTCGTGCCCGACGCGGGCAGCATCACGACGCGGGGGCGGGTGGCCTCGCTGCTCGAGCTCGGCTCCGGGTTCCACCCGGAGCTCTCCGGCCGGGACAACGTCTACCTCAACGCCTCCATCCTCGGACTCAGCCGCAAGGAGACCGCCGCGCGGTTCGACGACATCGTGGACTTCTCGGGAATCCGGGAGTTCATCGACTCGCCGGTCAAGAACTACAGCTCGGGGATGTACGTCCGGCTCGGCTTCTCGGTCGCGATCCACATCCTGCCCGACCTGTTCCTCGTCGACGAGGTCCTCGCCGTCGGTGACGAGCAGTTCCAGCGCCGCTGCGCCGAGAAGTTCGGCGACCTCCAGCGCGAGGGGACCACGATCGTGCTCGTGACGCACTCGATGGCCCAGGTGCGTGACCTCTGCGACGGGGCGCTGTGGCTCGACAAGGGCACGCCGCGGGCCATCGGCGACGCGGCCACGGTGGTGTCGGCCTACCTCGACGAGCAGGACCGGCTCGAGGCGTCGCACGAGGTCGTCGCCGCCGCGCGGGTGACGCTGCGGGACGGCGCCGGCCGGGACGCGACCGACGTGCCGTCCGGCTCGGAGATCACCGCCCACGTCGAGGCCGACCTGGTGCAGCCGCGGGAGCGGGTCCGGGTCAAGCTCGAGCTGCTCGACGGCCGGGGCGTGCCCATCCTCGACGGACGCAGCGACGTCCCGGTCTCCGACGGGCGCGTGACAACAGAGGTGCGGGTCCCGGCGCTGCCGCTGCGGGCGGGGGAGTACGTCGTGCGGGCCTCCATCGAGGCCGAGGGCCAGCACCGGCCGGTCAGCGCGTCGACGCACTTCCTCGTCGGCGGCGGCGGCAGCCCGAGCGCCCTGCTCGCGACCTCCCTCGACTTCCGGGCCTGACCCCCGCCGTCCGCTGTCGCGCCGGTCGAGGGCGTGGTGCCGCCCCGGCTCGTCCCCGAGGGGGGCGGCTCGGCCCACCTATACTGGGCCCCGGCGTCCTGTGCGGACCCCGTCCCCCGCCGCGGTCGAAAGGTTTTCCTGCCCATGCGCTGCCCCGTGCCATCGACCGGAGCCGGTGTCGGCGGACTGGGCGGACCCGGCGGGGAGCGGCCGTGGGCCGTGCGGGCGCGGGCGGTCGTGCGGTGACCGGCGTCGTCCTCGTCACGGTCGGGGCGCTCGTGCTCTACGGGCCCGGGCTCGTCGTGGGGCGGCTGCTGCGGTTGCGCGGGCTGCCGTGGTTCGCGCTGGCCCCGGTCATCACCATCGCCGTCGCCGGCATCAGCGGGCCGCTGATGCATCTCGCGGGCGTCCCGTTCGAGCCGTGGTCGATGCTGGCGGCGGTCCTGCTCTTCGCCGGGCTGGCTGCGCTCGTCGGCCGGCGGGGTGGCCACCCGGCGGGCCGCGCGCCCCGGTGGACCCGGCGGGACCTCGTCGTCCTCGGCTGTGTGGCCTTCGGCGGTGTCGTGGGTGCCCTGCCCGTGGCTCGGGCGATGGGGTGGGCGATCGACGCGCTGTCCCAGTCGTGGGACTCGCCGGTGCACGCCAACCTCATCAGCTACATCGCGGGGACGGGCACCGGGGACTGGTCGGTGACCCAGGACCTCACCCTCGGTGCGCGACCGGCCTTCTACCCGGTGGGCCTGCACCTCGTGGAGGCCATGGTCGTCGACGTCACCGGGCGCCCCGCCGCCTGGGTCTACAACGCCTTCCTCCTGCTGACGCCGGTCCAGCTCTCCCTCTCCGCGGCGGCCGTCGGGACGATGATCGCGCCGCGCCGGGCGATGACGGCGGGCGTCGCGGCCGTCGCCGTGGTGATCCCGACCTTCTCGCTGTACTTCCTGCTGCTCACCCAGCCCTACTCCTGGACGGTGGCCCTGACCGGCGCGGTCCTCGCGGCCTTCCTCCAGACGACGTCCGCGCCGAGCCTGGCCCGGTATGCCGCGCTGGCGCTCGCCATCGCTGGGCTGTTCGCGCTGCAGCCCTCGGGAGTGGCCGGCTTCGCGGTGCTCGCCGGGGCGTGGCTGCTCGCCGCGCGCGTCCCGCTGCAGACACGGGTGCGGGTCGCCGTACGGCTCGCCGCGGCCGGCCTCGCGGCGGTGCTCGCCTGCCTGCCGGAGCTGTGGGCCGGCTCGCGCTCGGTCGCGGGGGTCGCCGGTTTCGACAACAAGCTGTCGTTCCCGCTGCGCGACGTGCTCGCCGGTCCGCTCCTCTACGGGGTGTACTCCCAGCCGCAGTGGATGGTGGCGATCGCCGTCGCCGTGGCCGCACTCGTCGTGCTGCTGCTGCGCCGCAGCGCCTGGTGGCTGCTCCTCGCGCACCTCGTCTTCGTCGTCCTCTACCTCGTGGCGCACCTGCTGCCCACCCGACTCGGGCACCTGCTCACCGGGCTGTGGTACAACGACCCGGCCCGCCTCGTCATGCTCTTCAGTCTGACCGGCACCCTGCTCGTGGCCGTCGCCGCCACCGAGGTCGCGGACCGGCTGGGCCGGGTGCGCTCCCCGGTCCTCGCCCGGCGGCTGCCCCAGGCCCTCGTCGCGGGCCTGGCCGTGCTCGCCGTCGTGGCCGCGACCGTCTACGTGCCCCGCAACACCCAGCCCGTCGACCGGGCCTTCGGCAACGGCCCCTCGTTGACCTACGCCCAGCGGGACGTGCTCGAGCGCCTGCCGCAGTGGCTCGGTCCCGGGCAACGGCTGCTCAACGACCCGTGGCACGGGTCGGTGTGGGCCTACGTCTACTCGGGCGTCCTGCCCGTGCAGTCCCACTACGGCGACGGGTCGACCCCGGCCGCGGACCTCGTCCTGCGGCACTTCGACGAGCTCGACACCCGGCCGGACGTGGCCCAGGCCGTGGTCGAGCAGCGGATCTGCGCCGTCTACGTCGGGACCGGCTCCGTGGTGCCCAAGAACTGGACGTGGACCGGCATGGACCGGCTCGACGCGGTGAGGAGCCTGCGCCTGGCCTACTCCGACGGCTCGTCCAGGGTGTATCTCCTGCAGGGTCCCCTGGCGCAGCGCGCCCACTGCGGCCCGGGACAGCTCCTCGCGGGTGCGTCGTGAGCGCGGCGCCGACCCCCTCGTGAGCGCGGAGCCGGCGCCGCTGCGCGACGAGCGTGAGCTCGTCGAGGTCCACCGGTGCCTCCGTCCGGCGCGCACCGCGCCGGACGGCGCCGGGCCCGTCTACGTCGCGGGGGAGAGCCCGGGTGGCCCGGACCGGGCTCGGTTCGAGGTCGCCGCCGGGGGCGTCCTCGACCTCGGGACGTATGCCGCCGGGTTCCCCGCGGCCGGCTGGCACCGGCTCACGGGGTGCACCGTCGCGCGGGTGCGCGCCCGGCTCGGTGGGAGCGGACGGCTGACCCTGCACGCCGTCGACCCGGCCGGTGACCTCTCGGTCCTCGCGTCGTGGGAGGCGACCGGGGAGCAGCGCCTGTGCGAGCACGAGTTCCGGCTCGACGGCGACGCCCAGTGGCTGTGGCTGCGCGCCGAGGCCGGTGCGCGCTCGGTCACCGTGGAGCAGGCGGGCTTCTGGGTCCGGGGTCATCCCCGACCCGTCGTGCTCGGAGCGGCCGTCACGACGATGGACCGCCCCGACAGCTGCCTCGAGCTGCTGCGGACCCTGGGCGAGCTGCCCGACGAGCTCCTCGCCAGGGTGGTCGTCGTCGACCACGGGGCGACGCGGCTGGCCGACCGGCCGGAGGCCCTCGGCGCCACCGGGCTCGGGCACCGCCTCGAGGTGGTCGCGCAGCCGAACGCCGGCGGGTCGGGCGGCTTCTCCCGCGGCATGGCGCAGCTCCTCGACGGGTCGTCGCAGGTGACCCACGTCGCGCTCCTCGACGACGACATCTGCCTCGACCCCGAGTCGCTTCGTCGGGCGGCCGCCCTCGCGGCCCTCGGCTTCGAGGGGCTGATCGGCGCACAGATGCTCTACACGAGCTCGCCGACGCTGCTGCACTCCACGGGCGAGGTCATCGACCCACGCGCGTTCATCTGGCGGACCCCCGCGCATGGGCGGTCCCGCGCCGACCTCGACCGCACCCCGATGGCGGGGGACGCGGCGCTGCGGGTGGCCCACCGGGTGGACTTCTCCGGTTGGTGGATGTGCCTCGTGCCCGCCCCGTTCCTTCGGTCGCACGGCCTCGCCATGCCGTTCTTCATCAAGTGGGACGACGTCGAGCTCGGCCTGCGGGCCCGGGACGCCGGGGTGGCGACCTGCACCTTCCCCGGCGTCGCGGTGTGGCACGTGCCGTGGGTCGACAAGGACACCGCCGTGGACTGGCAGGTCTTCTTCCTCGTGCGCAACCGGCTCGTCACCGCCGCCCTGCACGGCCCGCGGGTGCCCGTGCGGCTGCTGCTCGGCGTCGCGGCTCGCGCGGCCGAGCACCTCGTGACCATGGCCTACGGCGCCGCCGACCTGTCCGCGTGGGCCATCGAGGAGTTCCTCGCAGGCCCCGACGCGCTCCTTGCCGCGCAGCGTGCCGGCATCGCGCCGGTGCGCGAGCGCGTGGCCGGCGTCGCCGAGCGGCTGGCGCGGCGGGCGGCGGCCGGCGCCGAGCCGGCCGGTGCCCAGCCGGTCGGGCGGCCGGTCGGCGCCGAGCCGGTCGGGCAGCCGGTCGGGCCGGTGGGTGGTGCCACCGTCGTGCCCCCCGCCGAGGCCGGGCGTCGGGGGGCCGCCGCGCTGCCGGCAGCCCTCCTGCGCGCCTTCGTCTGGGCGCCACGCCGGGCAACGCCTGTCGCCGTCCCGCTCTCCCGGGCGGACGTGCCCACCCTGGGCGTGCTCGACGCGGCATACGTCTCCTCGGCCTCCGGCGCCACGACGTCGGAGCGCCGCCGGGACCGGGCACTCGCCCGCCGGGAGCTCGCGCGGATCCTCGTGGCCACGGCTCGGGCCGCGGCGCGGTGGCCGGCGCTGCGCCGCGCCTACCGCGGCGAGCAGGGCCGCCTCACCTCGCCAGGCACGTGGGAGGAGACGTTCACCGCCGCCCGGGGCTGACCCCGGCGGTCCCGTCCCCACCGGGACCCAGGTCGCGACGGGTCGGGCGCCGCCAAATCCCACCAAGTGTTGCAATTCGGTATACTTTCGGCGTCAGCCGACCGACGTCCCGGGTCACGTTGCCCAGGCCACCTTCTCCCTCCAAGGCGTGATCTCGATGTTCTCCTCCCGGCCGGCCGCCCCGCGGCACGCCTCGACGAATGCCCGGCGTCTCGTCGGCGCCCTCGCGGCGCTGCTCGCCGCAACGACCGGTCTCGGCACCGCCCTGCCCGCCTCGGCGGCCGAGATCTACCCGAGGCCGGCCGTGCCGACGCTGACCATCGACGGCCGCGGCTGGGGCCACGGCATCGGGATGTCGCAGTACGGCGCCCTCGGCGGTGCCCGGGCGGGCGCCTCGTGGCGCCAGATCCTGGGCTTCTACTACCCGGGCACGGCATACGGCGACATCGGCAACCCGACGGTCCGGGTCCGGGTCCACGGCATCTCGGACGCCGTCTACGCCGCGACGCTGCCGAGCGGCGACGTGCAGGCCAGCTGGCCGGGGCGCGGGAGCGGCATCCGGCTCTCCTCCTGCGCCGGCAGCGCAGGTGCCCCGTGGCGGTATGTGGCCGCCGGGCGCACGGCCGGCACGCCCACGACGCTGCTGCTGCAGTGCCGCCCGAGCCCGGGCTCGGCGTGGATGACCTACACGACGGTCCCCGGCCAGCTCGCGTGGTTCGAGAACCCCACGGGCGGGACGGTCACGACCTACGAGGGCACCGCGACCACCATGGGCACCCCCGTCGTCTACCGCGGCCAGGTCCGGGCGGGGCTCATCGGCCCGGCCGGCGCGGAGACGCTGACGCCGATCGTGGCGACCCCCATGGAGAGCTACCTGCGCAGCGTCGTCCCGAGCGAGATGCCGGCCTCGTGGCCGCCGGACGCGCTCGCCGCGCAGGCCGTGGCGGCCCGGTCGTATGCCGAGAACCAGCGGCGCTACGCCCCCGCGTCACCGCAGTGGTACGACGTCTCCGACGGCACGAGCAGCCAGGTCTTCAACGGCACCCGACGCGGCTCGACGAGCTACGAGTATGCCGCGAGCGACGCCGCGGTCGCCGCGACCGGACGCCAGGCGCTGCTCTCCGGCGGCGGCGTCGCCCTGACGATGTTCAGCTCCTCCAACGGCGGGTGGACCGCCGACGGCGGCAAGCCCTACCTCGTCGCGAAGGCCGACCCATGGGACGCCACGCCCGGCAACGGGTCGCACGCCTGGCGCACCACGGTCTCCGTGGCGGCGATCGAGTCCGCCTTCCCGGCCATCGGCCGCTTCCGGTCCCTGCGGATCACGAGCCGGGCCGGGGCGGGGGAGTGGCGCGGCCGGGTCGGCACCGTCGTCCTCACCGGCAGCGACGGGTCGGTGACGGTGTCCGGCGCTCGCGTGCGACAGGTCCTCGGCCTGCGCTCGGACTGGTTCAAGCCCCTCGGCGTCGGCGTCCCGCGGGACGTCACCGCGGACGGCAACACCGACCTCGTGGCGGTCGCCCAGGGCTCCGGCGCGCTCTACGTCTACCCGACGGATGGCACCGGCGGCTGGCGGCCCCGCGTCGGCGCCGCGAGCGGCGGCTGGACGCAGTATCCCAAGGCCTTCACGGCGGGCACCTGGGACGCGGACGCGGTGAGCGACCTCATGTACCAGACCGGCAACGGGGACCTCTACCTCGCCCCGGGGACCGGTGACGGCACCTTCGGCGCCGCCCGGCGCGTCGGGACGGGCTGGCAGGTGCACAACCTCGTGTTCCCGGCGGGCGACGTCGACGGCGACGGCCGCACCGACCTGCTGGCGCGACGGGCGTCGGACGGCCGGCTCGTGCTCTACCCGGGCACCGGAGACGGCGGCTTCGCCCCGAGCCGTGAGGTGGGCTGGGGCTGGAACGGCCTGACCGCCGTCTTCAGCCCCGGCGACTTCGACGGGGACGGCATACCCGACGTGCTGGCTCGCCGCGCCGACGGCGGCCTCTGGCTCTACCCCGGCAACGGCACGGGCGGCTTCCGCGCGGCGCGCCAGGTCGGGTCGGGATGGGCCCAGTTCGCCTCGGTGACCGGCGCCGGCGACGTCGACGGCGACGGCAGCGCGGACGTCCTCGCCAGCGCGTCGGACGGCACGCTGTGGCTCTACCGCGGCGACGGCGCCGGTGGCTGGCTCGGCCAGCGGCGGGCCGGCAGCGGGTGGAGCACGTTCTCCGTGCTGTCCTGAGCGCTCCGCCCAGGGCTGGCCCGAGCCGGCGGCGGGCACCGTCGTCGTCTTCCCGGCGGCCGCTCGCGCCCCTGCTGCCTTGACGCATATGTACCATTGGCGCCGTATGCCGTCGAGCCCACCAGGATGTCTGCCATGACCAGTGCCCCATCCGCCTTGAGGTCGTCTTCGACGCGCCGCCCGTGGTGGCGGCGCAGAGCCGCCCGGCTGCTCCTCGGCGTCAACGCGCTGGGCCTCGCCATGGCCGTCTCGCCGTCCGTGCTGCCGCAGCTCGGGGCCGGCTCGCGCCCCGCGCCGAAGCCCATCGCCCCGACGGTCAAGCACGTGGACCTCGCCGGCCTCGTGGCCGACCCGGCCCCCGCGACGGTCGGCGAGGACGCCGCACTGGCCGCGCGGGCCCAGCAGCTGACTCCCGGGACGAGCCCCGAGATCGGCTCGGTGGACCGCGTGCTCACCTTCGACACCACGGCCAAGCTCGTCGGCGTCTCGTGGCCCCAGGCGGCCGCCCCGACTTCGACCACGACGGTCGCGTGGCGCAGCCTGCGTCCCTCCGGCAGCTGGAGCGACTGGACGCCGGTGACGGTGAACCTCGGCCTCGTCGACACGTCGGCCGGCCGGTCGGGTCGGGCGGCACGCGTGTCCACCGACCCGATGTGGGTGGGGGACACCACGCGGGTGCAGCTGCGCTTCGCGGCACGAAGCGCCCTGCGCACCGCCCGTCTCGAGGAGATCGACCCGGGGGCGTCCCCGGCCGACCAGCCCGAGGCCGCCCCGGCGGGCTCCGCCGCCGCGCTCCCGGCCCGGCCCCGCATCTACAGCCGTGCCGAGTGGGGCGCCGACGAGTCCCTCCGGGGCGGGTGCGTGCCCACGGTGAACTCGTCCGTGGACGGGGTTGTCGTCCACCACGACGCGGGGAGCAACGACTACACGCCGAGCGGCTCGTTCGCCATCCTGCGCTCGATCCTCGCCTACCACACCCAGGTCAACGGGTGGTGCGACATCGGCTACAACATGGTCGTCGACAAGTACGGCCAGGCGTTCGAGGGCCGCTACGGGGGGCTGACCAACCCCGTCCAGGGGGCGCACGCCCTGGGGTTCAACCAGAACACGTTCGGCATCTCGATGCTCGGCAACTACATGACGGCCCGTCCGAGCGCCGCCGGCCTCAGCATCCTCGAGCGGGCGATCGCGTGGCGGCTGCGGTTCTCCGCCCTCGCGACGAGCACCGTCACGTGGTACGGCGGCGCGCCGTCGACGAGGTACCCCACCGTCGGGTCGTACGCGCTGCCGATGATCATCGGACACCGCGACGTCAACTACACGGACTGCCCGGGCACCTACCTCTACGCCCAGCTCCCCGCGATCCGCTCCGCCGTGGCCGCCCTGCAGACGGCCCCGTTGCCGGGCGTGTTCCACACCGACGTGGCGGCCGTCGAGCGCGGCTCGGGTGCGCTCTACGTCTACGGCACGACCGGGACCGGCGGCTGGACGCCGCGCAGGCTCGTCTCGTCGAGTGGCTGGGACCGCTATGCGAAGGCCTTCACCGCGGGACCCTGGAGCAGCCTCGGCCCCAACGACCTGATGTTCCAGTCGGTGGACGGTGACCTCTACCTGCGCCCCAGCACCCTGAGTGGCGGCTTCGGGACGGCACGCCGGATCGGCACCGCGTGGCAGATGCACAACCGCGTCGTGCCGATCCGCGACTTCGACCGGGACGGACGCCCGGACCTGCTCGCGCGGCGGGCCTCCGACGGTGGCCTCTTCCTCTACTCCGGTGACGGCAACGGCGGCTTCCGGGCCGTGCGGCAGGTCGGCTACGGCTGGAACGGTATGACGTCCCTGTTCAGCCCGGGCGACTTCACCGGCGACGGGGCGCCGGACGTCCTCGCCCGGAAGCAGGACGGCACGCTGTGGCTTTACCCCGGCAACGGCTGGGGAGGCTTCGCGCCGGCCCGGCGGGTGGGCACCGACTGGAACGCGTTCCGCTGGGTGACGAGCGCCGGGGACTTCGACGGCGACGGCCGCTCCGACGTGCTGGCGGGCGCGTTCGACGGCACGCTCTACCTCTACCCCGGCGACGGGCGCGGAGGCTGGCAGGGTCGCCACGTCGTCGGCAGCGGCTGGACGGCCTTCTCCCCGATCCTGCCGTAGCCGGGGCGCTACAGGGCCGCCGCTGCCTCGGCAACCTCCAGTCCCGCTTCCGTGTCAGCGCCGCTCTCCCGGGACAGCGGGCCCATCAGGACCGCCGTCCCCTGCGTGGCGACGATGGCCCGTGCCGTGAGGGTCCGGGCGACGTCCACCTCCAGTGGGTCTGGCTTGACCACGGCCTTCGCATGGAAGCGGAACAGCGGATTGTCGAAGCGGATCTGCACGTTGCCCAGACCGGGTGCGGGGACCATCAGGTCGACGGCGCCGGCGAAGGACCGCACGCCGATGGACGGCGGGGGGATCCGGACGGGGTCCGGAGTGGGGAAGACGGCCACGCCGAAGGGCGTACAGGCTCCGGTCCCCGGTTTGCCCCCGCCGGGGATGATGCGCGCCAGCAGCTTGCCGACCATGTCCATGAGCGGTTTGGGGATGCGGTTGCGGACCTTGGCGGGGATGACCTTGTCCACGGGGACCTGGACCATGACGCCAACGCCGGTATAGGCGTAGGACTGGGTCTCGCGGGTGCGGGTGTCACGGATCCGATAGGTGGCTTTGGTCCGCGCAACGCCGAGCATGTTGAACGTCCCCGGGATGGGGATCGTCTGCACCTGGTTCTCCAGGGATGTGAAGCAGATCTCGAAGCGGTCCGACGAGGGACGGATCGGCGGCGGCTTCAGCCCCGGCGGGTGCACCGTCACCTGAACGAGCCTCCGGCGTGGGTCCTCGACGTTGGGAACCGCCTCCTGGTAGCCCAGCCCGCGCTGGTCGCCCATGGTCACCCGTCCCGGGGGGATGCCCGCCTGCCCCAGCATGCACTCGAGGCAGCGCGCCACGGTGGTCATGCGCCAGAACGACAGGCTCAGGTTGTGGTCGTAGTTGCCGGTGCGCGAGGCGAAGCCGTCGACGCTGATCTTCCAGCCTCCCTCGGAGAACCGGCCGGACCGGACATCGGCCGCGATCTTGGCCACGAGCAGCCGAAGCGCCTCGAGGTGCCGGCGACGCAGGGAGTAGTCGTTGACCTTGTAGTCCCAGAGGTGCAGGCCGTAGACCCGCGGATCGGGCGTGGTGCGCGGTTCCGCGACCCCGTCCGGCGTCGAGGCGGTTCCGGTGCGGAACTTCGGTTCGTCGCCGCGCAGAGCGCCGCAGACGGTGGTCTGTCCGGTAGGCGCCTCGAACAGGGACACGGCATCGGCAACCGCCTCTGCCTCCACCTCTTCGGCGGCACCCGCCTCCTCGGGAGTCTCGGCGCGATCAAGATAGTCAGCCTCGTCGAGGTAGCCGGCCTCGTCGAGGTAGCCGGCCTCGGCGAGATCCCCAACCTCCTTGGACCAGTTGGTGGGGGACCATTCGTCCATCGAGGCTTCGGGGGTCACGGTGGCCGCCCTCGGCCGGGCGACGCCGGGCAGATCGGCGGAGGCGTCCGCGAGCAGCCGCCACCCGAAGCGCCGCGGCAAGTCGCCATGACTGACGCGCGTCGCCTCCACCCGGAAACTGGGCGATGCGGCGGGGTGGATGGCGCGAGCGACCATCTCGCTGTTGCGTGCCGTCTTCTCACCCGGACGGTAGAGGACGCGCAGGGCCCCGGTTCCTGAAGCCATGCGCCGCTGCGCCCACGCGATGAGCCGTGCGGGGTCGCCGTACAACGCGTCAAAGGTGTGGATCTCGTGCGGGTTGTTGTGGTCCAGCAGAGCCATGAGGGCAGCCCCGCCGCCGGAGTGCGCCGTGACGATGAGTCGGTCGACGGAGACATTCGCCCCTGTGCTGGCGGCGAACTGCCTGAGCGCCGCCTCCACCAGCCTCCCCAGGCCACCGGCCCGGGTGAGCGCGGGGAAGGTGTATCGCTGCTCGTTTCGACCCGCGGTGGTCTGGGGGTCATGGTGGCCGCGGGGCAGGACGAGCAGGGTCGGCCGGGTCCGACCGCGGCCTCCCGAGCCGTCCGGATCCGAGAAGTCGAGCCCGCTGACGGGCTCCTTCTCCGTCTCGATGTTGAGCGCATGACCGCTCGGGGTGTGGCCGTGGAGGTGCACGACGACGTCGACCGCCGAAGGCTGCACCATGCGGTTCCACTTGAGGACGAGATCGGGGTGTGAGCCGGAGTGCGCCTGGAGCAGCGGAAGCTGCTCCACCACCACTCTCCCCGGTGCGATGTCGGCACGAGGCCTCGGGGACGGGGTGGGGGTCGGCGTGGTGCCGGGCGGTCGCGGCGAGGAGCGACGCCGCCGGTGGCTCTCGATCTCCTCGAGGGCTCGCCGGTTCCGGTCCCCGCTGAAGTAGGTCCACTTGGCCCACGAGCCGCGAACGTCGATGTGTGCGAAGGTGCCGCCGATGCCGACGCCGATGCGGTCCCCGCAGGCGTCGAGGGCGAGCTTGGCGATCTGCATACCGGACAGACCCGCGATGGTGATGTCCGCCGCCTGTCCGCTGCAGTGCCGGCTCCTCGTCGGGGTCTTTCCGGCACGACGGTAGACCTCGACGTTGCGCCGCCAGGACCGGTACCCGGAGGTGACCGTCACGGGCCTACCTGCCCGGTCGCGGACCGCCTGCAGGGCCCGGACCAGCTCGGCCGAGATGCGGGCCCGAGAATCGGTCCGCCCGCCGCTGGATGCGAGCTCGCCCACCGTGAAGTTCCGGGAGAGCTTCTTCCTCGCGACGTCCGGGCCCGTGTCGTAGAGCGGGACTCCCGCATTGTTGGGATCCCAGTGCTCCTCGCCCTTGCCCTCGGCTCCCGGATGAGCGACGAGCACGAGCCCGGACTCGAAGGCTTCCGTTTCCAGTCGTCCCGGCCCAGGCTCGGCGGCCAGCATCGGGCCTGACTCGGTCTCCTCCACCGCTCCTGCCTCGAAGTCGGCTTCCTCGGTGATCTCGGCCCAGGGGTTCTCGTCGTTGCTCTCGGTCCAGGCGGTCTCGTCTGGGGCTTCGCCCCAGGGGTTCTCGTCGCTGGTTTCGGTCCACGTGGCCTCGTCAGTGGTTTCGCCCCAGGCGGTCTCGTCGGTGGTCTCGGTCCAGGCGGTCTCGTCGGGCGCTTCGCCCCAGGGGTTCTCGTCGCTGGTTTCAGTCCATGTGACCCCGTCGGCGGTTTCGCCCCAGGCGGTCTCGTCGGCGGCCGCCCCGGACTCGCCGTCTGCGGAATGGGTGGCGAAGACGCTTGGAGTTGGCCAGGCCTCGGTGCCGATCTCCGGCCCGGCTTCCCCCGGAGGGGCAAAGATCGAGGAGGTGCGGAGGGTTTCCATGGTGCTACCTGCTTGTCATGGTCGGGCGCTGACGGTGGAGCCGTGACCGTTGCTCGTTGGGGACACGACCGGAACGAGCCCACCGGGCAACCGGGTGGGTTGGGCCGACCTGGTGTCGACCTGGGGTCGCCGAGTGCTCACGGCCAGGTCCTTGACCCGCTCGCCGGTGCCTGACTGCCAGAGATCGATGATGCGGTTCATGGTCTCCGAGATCTTCGGGTTGGCGACCCCGTCCCTCTTGTAGAGCAGGGTGGCGTTCGGCGTGGCGTTGAACATGCCAAGCTCGATGAGCCACATCAGGGTCGAGACGAGGTCTGCGAGCTCGAAAAGCTCACGGGCCTGACGGGACGGCACGACACCGACGAGCCTGCCGATGGAGGCCAACCGGTCCGCCGGGTTGCCCAGGACGCCGGCGTTGGCGTTGAGGTCCGCCACGATCGAGGTGTCGGACTCGACCGTCAGGTGGAACCAGCTGAGCATCGTGACGTAGGCGAACTCCTCCTGCGAGATCATCCCGCCACGCCGCCGCAGCTGCAGCATCTCGCCCAGGGTCTGGCAGAGATAGCCGATGTAGGTCGCGTCCGTGGCGTTCGTGCCGGACGAGTTCTTGTCGTTCTCGATGCCGAGCCAGACCTGCCGCAGCAGCTCGTTCCACAGCTCGAGGAACCGCGTGTTGCCGGCAGTGCCGATGTTGCGCTTCCACGGCTGATCGTCGACTCCCCTCGCCGGCGGGTGGGGCAGGTCCAGGCCGAACATGCGCCAGTAGACGTTGCGCCGGTTGATGCGGGCGTCGGGGCGAAGCTGGCTCGTCATGAGGCCGCTCATGCCGAACAGGGGAGGGTCGCGGAAGAACAGCTGCTCCGTGTTTCGCGCCCACACCAGCGTCTCGACGCTGGGCGTGGGCAGGGACTCGCCGACGGCGAACCGGCGCACCACCTCGCCGAGGATCTCGAAGACGCCGGTGGCCTCGATGAGATAGGCGTAGAGCAGGTGCTCCCAGACCGGGGGCGGAGTCATCGTGCCGAACGGTGACGCCGGGTTGAACGGCTGGGCGGCCGCCTTGGGCTTCGGATCGATTCCGGAACGCATGGTGTTCAACAGCAGTTGCGGCAGCGAGGTCGCCGTGATGGCGGCCGGGTCACCGAGCGGGACCCGGGTGCCGCCGGGAGGCGCGCCCCCAGGAGACAGGATGGTCTGCCACGCGGGGTTCGCTATGCCGCCCTGCGACCACATCTCCTCCAGCCACCGGCTCAGCTGCAGAGGATGCACGGAGAGGACCGCGTTGGCCTTCTCCGAGGGAAGCCACGGGGCTGCCGGTGTGGGCGGGTTCGGAATGAGTCCGACGAGTGTCCGGAACATGGTCTAGGCCTTCGAGTTGGATGGTTTGCCGGTGCGGTTTCCCGAGGCGTGCTCCGGCGGGGCTCCCGCCGGCAGCGGCTCTCCGGTGACGGTCATGCCGTGGCCGGTCTGGCTCGCTCGGTCGTCGTGGAAGGTGGGAATGCCGATGGCAAGTGGCTCGCCGCGCACGTCGGAGAGCACGACGGCATCCACGGCCTGATCGGGGATGGGAAGCTCCCAGCTCTCGGGGTCCACCGCCTCGACGTCGTAGGCGACCTCACGATCCGCATAGCGAAGGAGGATGCGCGCGGTCGTCCGCGGCAGCACGTCGACGAAGGTCATGGTGTATGCGGTGTACGGTCCACCGCTCGGCCGGATCTCGGGCGACGGGATGAGCGCCCGGTCCGGCGACTCGCCATGCCGGCCGTAGTTGCCCAGCCCGTTGCGCAGCGCCCGAAACTGCAGGATGAGGTGCTGCTGTTCCGGTTGGAGGTCCTGCTGCTGGCGGCCGAAGCCCATGGCGCCGACCAGCCTGGCAAGGTTGCGCACGAAGTCGTCCGCGGTTTCCGGTGTGGATCTCTGGTCCGTCATGATGTCTCTCTCCTGCTCACGCGGCGGCCGAGCGCTCGCCGCCAAGACGGCTCAGCCACGTTCTCATTTCGGTGGACGGCGTTCGGTGGTCCAGCCCGCGCAACACCGTCAGGGACAGGATCCGCATCGGCTCGAGGCGCTGCAGGTGGCTCGAGGTGTAGAGGGATGGGCCGGCACGTTCCGCCAGGCGCCTGAGCTCGGCGGGTGCCACCCTGCGCGGATCCGCAAGGGTCGACAGCGGCACGCCGTGGAAGGCGTGCATCGGGGTCCGGGTGCACACGTCGACGATGAGCGGGAGCAGGGCAAGGCTTCCGGTCAGGATGCCTGCGACGTCCTGCGGCGCCCGCGAGACCGGGTGCCTGGTGAGCCACCGGGCGGCAAGGTCGTCCCACGGCCCGGGACCGAACCAGGATCGGCACAGCGCCGCGTTGAGCTGGATGCGCAGGGCCGAGACCGGATGAGGGTCGCCGGGCAGCATCCGGAACACCTGCGAGGTCGGGCCGTCGACGACGGTGGCCAGCGCCGGCACCGGGGCGTAGCCGAGCAGGGCGAAGGCGTAGACGTCCCCCGCGACCTCGCTGGCCCAGCTGCGCCACACCTCCGCGAGCACCCGGCTGTGCGGAGCCAAGGTGGCGAAGAGCGCGTCCGCGAGCTCCGTCGTCCAGCCCGTCAGGTGCGCCACCTGGTGGCCCGTCTCATGCACGAGCGAGGTGGGCTGCCACAGGTTGTGCCGGGTGATCTTGATGGCCGCCGCGGGGGACAGGGACGCGTCCCACAGACGTGCGCCCGCCCGCAGGATCGACGCCCCCAGGCCCTTGTCGAGGTAGCAGAGCACGGGTGGGGTGTCGATGTTGAGCGGCCGGAGCGCGACGTCCATGCTGTGGACGGCCAGGGTGTCGAGTCCGCGAAGGATCGACGCGGTAAGGGGGTTCGTCCGGGTGTTCACCGCGTCGCCGTAGAAGTCGATCACCGCCTCCGCCCTCGTGTACCGCCGACGCAGCATGAGCAGCTCCGCGCCCACCGCCGCCACTTCGGCAGGAGTCTCCGCAGCCCGCAGGGAGAACAGGGCCCGGTCGGCATGCGCGATCAACCGGCCGGTCACCGCTGTGAGGCTCGATCGAAGGCTCAGGTCCAGGTAGGCCTCCAGCTCCTTCCACGCCGCGGCCGAGGCCGAGACCTCCAGGTCGGCGAGGTCCGTGCACGCGCGCCGCCAATGCCGGATCTCGATGTCCAGGGCGGTCTTCTCGACGGTGAGCGAGTCAGGCATGGTGCCACCCCGGCTGCGCGGATACCTGGGGCGGCGGTGGGACACGGGTCGGGTCGCCGGTGAGCCCGAGGAAGGTCACCGTGATGGTGACGCCGGCCGCCGGGTCCGCCACGGCCGCCGCCAGCGAGGCGCCGCGCTGGATGAGGTAGCGGGAGATCCCGCTGCTCGTGGCGGAGGCGACTGCGGCGCCGATGCGCCGCGCCGCGGCCGGGTCGGTGACGGCCGAGGACCGGAGCAGCCGACGGGACACCTTGTCCGCGAGGCGGTCGAGGTAGATGGCCTGCAGTTCGGTGAGCACCGCCGGCAGGTCTCGTTGGCCGGCGGGGGCAGTGCGCTGCATGGAGGAGACCAAGGCGCGGGCGCGCCGCTCGGACAGCCTCAGTCCGATGCGCAGCCGGCGGGCGGTCGGGTCCCAGGACGTGACGAGAAGCCGGCGCGGCCGGCGACTGCGACGGTCCGGCAGCTGGCCGACGCGGATCCGGAAGTAGCGCTGTCCCGGGACGGGCCGTTGGGCTGCCGGGAATCTCCGGAGCGCCGTGGCCGATCGCCCCAGGGCAGGCTCGCGAAGGAGCACACCCGCCGCCTGCGGCGTCAGGGGCTGGAACTCGTTGTCCACGGGACGTTCCCCGGCCGGCAGGGCGTCGTCCCTCGTGAAGTGCCCGGGGAGAGTGCCCGGCAGGGCCTCATAGAGGTCGATCTCCGACTGCACCGGCCACCGCTGCACCCCACGGTCGAGCAGGTAGGTCTCCAGGGTTCCGCCGTCGGACCACCGAACCGCCCGGGCCTGCTGGCGGGTGATGGGGACCGCGAAGACCTGGGTGTACTTGCGGAAGCGGTACCGCGGGCGGGCCCTGCGCGGCATCAGGATCCAGAATCCGCCAGGGACGGCCGACTCCCGCTCCGGGAGGTCTTCGCGCAGGACCGTGTCCGGCAGGTATGCCGCCGCGGCCCGGGCGAATGCTCGCTGGACTGCGGCACTGACCTGTAGGGGATCCTCGAGCGCCTCGTCCGACAGCTCGTCGAGGACCTCCATGACCGTCGACTCCACGGCGGAGGCGAGGGCCTCCCCCGGGACCGTCCGGTCGTCGGGAGTCGCCTCCAGGCCGAGGGCGGTGAAGCCGACGTCGACTCCCGCCCGCGCGATGAGCCGTGCCGCGTCGGGACCGACCATGCCCTTGATGAGGTTGGCGAGTGGAGTGGCAATGAGGTTGATCAGCTTTCCGCGGGCGCCGGTGAGCTTCAGCCCGAGCTTCAGCAGCGGGCGGATGGCGAGCACCACCGGGATGAACTGTTCGATCTCCGCTGTCGGGGGCTCAGGGCGCGAGTGCTCGGTCAGGGCCGTGGACAGTCGGGCACGAGCATCGTCAAGGCTCTCGGCCACATCCAGCTCGGACTCGTGGCCGGCCGCTTCGTCGAACTCGTCGTACTCGCCGGAGAACTGGTCCTCGTCGAGCTGCTCTCCTCCCTCGGGTGCGTAAAGCAGGGCCGCGAGTTCGGTGTCAAAGGCCTCAGCGAGCGCGCTGGCCGTGGACTCGTCCGCCTGGGCCTCGTCGCTCTCGCCCGCTTCCAGACCGAGCTTGCTCATGAGAATGCCCACAGCGGGCCGCACGGAGGCGGGCAGGAGCCGGGTGAGCGGACCGGCGAGCTTCGACACGACGCCCTTGAGCAGCGCCAGTCCGACGCCCTTGAGCTTGTTCAGGATCGGGCCGATAAGGTGCTTGCCGATGGTCTGGAAGCCGCTCTTGAGGGTCTGCAGTCCGCTCTTGGCCACGTCGATGATGCCCTTGACCGGATTCTTGACGAAGCTGCCGACCTGGCGAATCTTCTCCTTGATGAAGGACTTTGCCTTGCGGATGAGCTTGCCGAGGAAGTTGTCGAAGACCTCGGTGCCCAGCGAGGGGGCTGGCTCCAGCGAATCGAGGAGTTCATCGAGCTCCTGCTCGCCCAGAGGGGCCAGGTCGATGTTCTCCAGGCCCGCCGCGATGCCGTCCACGGAGTGTTCCCACTCGGTCATCAGGGGAGCGATCCATTCCTCCAGCGCTTCTCGGGTGCCTGGATCCCCGGCTCCCAGCTGCCATTCCTGAGCGTCGGCAAGGACGCGTGCGGCTCCCTCGTTGAGCAGTTGCTCCAGAGCGTCCTCGAAGTCTTCGTCGTGGAGCGCCTCGAGGAAGTCCCGGGCCGCCGTCGTCTCCCTGTCCGGGTCCGCTTCGCTGTCGCTTTCCGTGCCGAATGGCGACTGGCTGGCGTACAGCGCCTCGAACGGGGCGTCCGGCCGTTCCTCTACCTGCGGGGCCTCGCCTGGCTCCCCCTCGCTCAGCTGCGACAGGCCCGCAAACGGGGACGTATAGCTTGCGGCTTCGGCTTCCCTGGGAGCCGCGTAGGAATCGACGCTCACTTGTCACACCTCCGTAGGTTTCCCCTTGAGCCCATCCTCGGGGAGGCCGTCTGCTCCGCCGTCAATCCTGCGTAGCCTCTGGCGTTCGCGACCGGGGCACTGCCGTGAGCGGCGGCTCCCCCGGCTCGGTGGGGGGCGCCGAGCCGTCGTCGAGCTCGTGCAGGAGCACGGCGATCAGCTGCACGGCCCCGGCCACGTCGGCCACGACCCACTGCCGGGCCGGGGCCGAGGGGCCGCTGCCGGTCAGGATGCGGATGATCAGCCTGCCGCTGTCGCGCCTCGCGCGGACGACTATGACGCGGTAGCTGTCCTGACTCACCGTGGGAGCGTCGCCCCCGCCTGTGGCTCAGGCCGTCAACGCTGTGTGTCGTTGACGGGATGTTGACGCCGGAACCACGCCGGGAGTCTCATAGTTCCGACGTGGGGGGTTTGTCCAGAGCATTCTGGGGAGTCGTCCAAGCGACGCACGCACGCCGGGGGAGAGACGCCTGATGTCCGTTTCGCACGCTGCTGCCGTCCCTCGGACCACGGCCGGACCGGCCAAGCTCTCGCTGCTGGGAGGGTTCTCCCTGCAGATCGAGGGCGAGCCGGTGGCGCTTCCGCTCCACGCGCGCCGGGTGATGGCGTATCTGTCCCTGGACAAGCTACGCGCCCACGACTGTGACCGGCGCGTGCTGGCCGAGCGCCTCTGGGCCGATGCGAGCTCGGACCGCTGCCGCGGGAGCCTGCGGACGGCGCTGTGGCGCATTCGCAGTGCGGACTCTCGGTTGGTGCGGGTGAGCATCGACCGGGTGTGGCTGGCCGACGAGGTCGAGGTGGACGTGCACCGGCTGCGCCGGCAGGCTCAGCGCACCCTGGCCGAGGACTCCGGGGAGCTGGAGCTTCCGCAGCTGCTCGTCCGTGCGGAGGAGCTGCTTCCCGGTTGGGATGAGGACTGGCTGCTGCTGGCCCGTGAGCAGCTGCGGCAGATGCGGCTGCACGCCGCCGAGGTGACCGCTCGGCGGCTGCGCGAGCGAGGGCGCTATACCGAGGCCATCGACGTCATGCTCGCGGTCGTCGCGGAGGAACCGTTGCGGGAGTCGGCGCAGGGGGCGCTCATCGATGCGCATCTGGCCGAGGGGAACGTCTTCGAGGCGCGTCGGCAGCTGGTTGCCTTCACCCGCCAGCTGTGGGCCGAGCTGGGACTGCGGCCCTCCTCGGAGTTGTTCCGCAAGGTCGGCGTGCCCTGCCCGCCTCTGGAGCAACCGGTCGAGCGCCGCAGGGCCGGCTACCTGCCCACGACGTGACTCTGCGCGAGCTGCGGCTGTTCCCACACGTGTGTGCCAGGAGTGGGGTGCCCGTCGCGGTAATGCAGCGCTGCGAGGATCCGCAGCCCCATGCCGGGGTCAGGCGCGAGGGCCCGAGGCCAGCGGGCGCATATGACCCGGTCCTCGCCGGGCGCAAGGTCAAAGTCGCAGGCCACCGTGGTGGGTGTCCCGAAACCGCTGGGATAGGAGGGCTCCTCGCCGGCAGCCTCCGTCAGGGAGAAGACCACGGCGAAATGCCGGCAGTGGCCCGCGGCGGCATCGTTTCGCACCCTGGCATGGAACCAGTTGTCCGCTCCCGTGAGTGGCGCCTGAGGGGCCTGCCCGCCGTCGTCGGCGTGGCGCACCCACACCGCCGCGTGGCCGGGTGTGGCAGCTAGGGAAAGTCGGGGACTCGGCGTCGGGTCGGCAAAGCCGTAGACGAACCGGTGGAACGCATCCACCAGGTCAGGGCGCCCAGTGGCTGCGATGAGCTCGGCCTCGAGCTGTGCCGTCGACAGGGGCCGCCCGGCATACCTCGCGTAGACGGCGCGCATGGCGTGACGTAGCCCGGCTGGTCCGAGCGCGGCGGCCAGCCCCCGGAAGAAGCGGCTGCCGTCGGTGTAGGCGTTGCGGACCGTGCGGCGGGCGAAGGGCGCCCGCGGACAGAGCTGCGCAGGCGGCTCACGGAAGTCGAACGGCTGCACGGCGTCCGTCCCGTGGTCGTGGAACTGCGTGAAGCCCTCGTCCCACCAGCCGTCCGACTGGGAGGCCGGAGTGACTCCGCGGGCGAACCAGGAGTGGAACACCTCGTGGGGCAGGGCCCGCCAGGACGTCGTGGCACCCTGGTTGTACTCCATGCCGCCGTCAGCCCCGGGAAAGAGACAGACGAAGCGGTCGCCGTGGAAGGCGCCATAGTCGCGTTCGTTATGCCGCAGCAGCGTGCTGATGCGATCGAGGGCGAGACCCAGGTCCTCGGGGCCGCCGTTCGCCTTCCATGCCTCGATCTTCACCGCGGTGCCTGAGCCGGGAAGCATCACCGTGTGGGAGGCTCGGCTCACGGTGTCCGCCGCGCGGATCTCCAGCAGGGGTGAAAGGGCCGTGAAGCTTCGCGGGAAGGTCACGGTCCACCGGCGCTCGCCCCTCGTCGCCACGTCTCCGTTGCTGATGACCGAGTGGCGCACGCGGGTACCCGTGATCGCGATGTCCAAGGTGAGGGGAAACGGGTCGAACGGCAGGTTGGCCGGAAACCATGCCTCGAGATAGCGGCCCGCGAACAGGTCCGACAGACCG
>NZ_DASSMH010000150.1:0-19529 GCF_035688975.1 Intrasporangium sp.
CAGCCAGGGGGCGCACACAAGTGGCCACTCGACCAGGCGCGGGCGTACACAAGTGGCCACTCGACCGGGGGAGGGGAGGAAGGCGGGGGGCCGGGCGGAGGAGGAGGGACGCCGAAGGGCGGCCCCCTCTCGGGGACCGCCCTTCGGTAACTGCTGGTGCGGCAGGAAGGCCGGGCTCAGAAGCCCATGCCGCCCATGCCGTCCATGTCACCGCCGCCGGGGGCGGCCGCGGCGGCCTTCTCCGGCTTGTCGGCGATGACGGCCTCGGTCGTGAGGAAGAGCGCGGCGATGGACGCGGCGTTCTGCAGCGCCGAGCGCGTCACCTTGACCGGGTCGATGATGCCCGCGGCGAAGAGGTCCTCGTACTCGCCCGTCGCGGCGTTGAGGCCGTGACCGACCGGCAGGCCGCGCACCTTCTCGGCCACGACGCCGCCCTCGAGACCGGCGTTGATGGCGATCTGCTTGAGCGGCGCCTCGAGCGCGACGTGCACGATGTTGGCACCCGTCGCCTCGTCACCCTCGAGCTTGAGCGACTCGAAGGCGGCCTTGGCGGCCTGGATGAGCGCCACGCCACCACCGGCGACGATGCCCTCCTCGACGGCAGCCTTGGCGTTGCGCACGGCGTCCTCGATGCGGTGCTTGCGCTCCTTGAGCTCCACCTCGGTGGCCGCGCCCGCCTTGATGACGGCGACACCGCCGGCGAGCTTGGCGAGGCGCTCCTGCAGCTTCTCGCGGTCGTAGTCGGAGTCCGACTTCTCGATCTCGGCCTTGATCTGGTGGATCCGGCCCTCGATCTGGGTGCGGTCCTCCGCGTCCTCGACGATGGTCGTCTCGTCCTTGGTGACGACGACCTTGCGGGCCTTGCCAAGCAGGTCGAGTGTGGCGTTCTCGAGCTTGAGACCGACCTCCTCGGAGATGACCTGGCCACCGGTGAGGATGGCGATGTCGCCGAGCATGGCCTTGCGGCGGTCGCCGAAGCCCGGGGCCTTGACGGCGACGGACTTGAACGTGCCACGGATCTTGTTCACGACGAGCGTCGCGAGGGCCTCGCCCTCGATGTCCTCGGCGATGATGAGCAGCGGCTTGCCGGACTGCATGACCTTCTCGAGGAGCGGCAGCAGGTCCTTGACGCTGCTGATCTTCGAGTTGGCGACGAGCACGTAGGCGTCGTCGAGGACGGTCTCCATGCGCTCGGTGTCGGTGACGAAGTACGCCGACACGTAGCCCTTGTCGAACCGCATGCCCTCGGTCATCTCCAGCTCGAGGCCCATGGTGTTGGAGTCCTCGACGGTGATGACGCCTTCCTTGCCGACCTTGTCCATCGCCTCGGCGATGAGGCCGCCGATCTCCTCGTCAGCCGCGGAGATCGAGGCGGTCGAGGCGATCTGCTCCTTGGTCTCGATCTCCTTGGCGGAGTCGAGCAGCTCCTGCGCGACGGCCTCGACGGCCTTCTCGATGCCGCGCTTGAGGGCCATCGGGTTGGCGCCGGCGGCGACGTTGCGCAGCCCCTCGCGGACCATGGCCTGGGCGAGGACGGTCGCCGTCGTCGTGCCGTCACCGGCGACGTCGTCGGTCTTCTTGGCGACCTCCTTGACGAGCTCCGCGCCGATCTTCTCGTACGGGTCGTCGAGCTCGATCTCCTTGGCGATCGAGACGCCGTCGTTGGTGATGGTGGGGGCGCCCCACTTCTTCTCGAGGACGACGTTGCGGCCCTTGGGGCCGAGCGTCACCCTCACCGCGTCGGCGAGGACGTTCATGCCCCGCTCGAGACCGCGGCGTGCTTCTTCATCGAAAGCAATGAGCTTTGCCATTCGGGTGGTTCCTCCCACGCGAATCGTTGGTGGTGGCCCGTATGCCGCCCGCGACGGACGAGGCCGACCCCGGCAGCTTCCGGCGCTGCGGGACCCAGCCCCTCGGCATACGGTCCGTAATCTGTCACTCCCACCGGGAGAGTGCTAACGCCATTATTGGCACTCGAGGAGCGAGAGTGCAAACGACTCGTCGGGTTCGGGTCAGGTCCGCAGCGCCGCGCGCAGCCGGTCGGCGTATGCCGCAGAGTCGGCCGCGTCGGCATACGTCGTCCGGGGCCAGAAGAAGCCACGCAGGCCGTCGCCCTTCGTGCGGGGCACGACGTGGACGTGCAGGTGCGGCACCGATTGGCTGACCACGTTGTTAGTCGCGACGAAGCTGCCCTGGGCGCCGAGCCCCGTGACGACGGCGCGGGCGAGCCGCTGGGTGGCCGCGACGAGGCCGGTCGACAGCGCGGCGGGCAGCTCGACCAGGGTCGGCACGTGCTCGCGGGGGACGAGGAGCACGTGACCCTTGAAGACGGGACGGCGGTCGAGGAAGGCGAGGAAGTCCGGCTCGTCGAGGACCAGGTCTGCCGGGATGTCGCGGCGGGCGATGGCACAGAAGGCGCAGTCCACGCCTCACCCTCCCACGCGCACCGCCCAGGCGTTCCCATGCGCGCCGGCCCTGCGTTGCCAGGCGCCCGCGCGCCGTGACCGCCCTCGACGCGCGAGCTCCCGCCCGGCCGGAGCCGGGCGGGAGCTCGTGACCCCGAAGGCCACTGCCTCAGCGGGCGGACCGCCTCACGGCAGCATCCACGACAGGACCGAGGTGGACTGTAGGTAGACGAGCAGGCACATGAAGACGAGGAAGCCGAGGCTCCACCCCACCACCCGCCTGAAGAGGTCGCCCTCCCCGCCGGACAGACCGACCGCGGCGGCCGCGATGGCGAGGTTCTGCGGTGAGATCATCTTGCCGAGCACGCCACCGGAGGTGTTGGCGGCGGCCATGAGCGCGGGGCTGAGCCCCACGTCCTTCGCCGCGGACACCTGCAGCGCGCCGAAGAGCGAGTTGGACGAGGTGTCCGATCCGGTCACGGCCACACCGATCCAGCCGAGGATCGGCGACAGCAGCGCGAAGGCCGAGCCCGCGCCCGCGAGCCAGGTGCCGAGGGTCGCCGTCTGCCCGGACGCGTTCATGACGTAGGCCAGGCCGAGCACCGCCATGACGGTGAAGATCGCGGCCCCGAGCTGACGGTAGGTGTCGAGGTAGGACCGGAACGCCTTGGCCGGGGAGATCCCGATCGCGGGGATCGTCAGCAGCCCGGAGATGAGCATGAGGGTGCCGGCCGCGGCGAGCCAGTTGAGCCGGAAGGTCGGCAGCGTGGACGCCTTGCCCGACGCAGTCTGCAGGTGGAGCCCCGGCCACTGGAAGGTCTTCGTCGGCCCGGCGAGGAGGCTCTGGATCGCGGGGATCTGGGTGATGCTGAAGATGACGATGATCAGCAGGTAGGGCGCGTACGCCCGGAAGACCTCGGCGGGCGTGTCGTGCCGTCCCGCGTCGCGGGCGGCCAGGTCCTCGACCGTGCCGGTGCCGTGGCCGACCGGGTGGTCGGAGCCGCCGACGGAGGCCGCGGGGACGCCCTCGACCACGTGCGACTGGACCCCGAGGTGCCGCCGGTGGTGCGTGCCTGCCCCGGCGAGCTCGGGCTCCGGGGCCTCCACGTAGCCACCCGCCGGCTGCCAGAAGCGCAGCAGCAGGACGACGGCGAAGGCTCCGACGAGCGACGCGACGATGTCGGTCAGCTGGGTCGACAGGTAGTTGGACGTGGCGAACTGCGCCAGTGCGAAGGCGAGCCCACAGGTCAGCGTCGCCGGGAGCGTGGCCCGCAGGCCTCGGCCGCGGTCGATGATGAAGACGAGGGCCATGGGCACGAAGAGACCGAGGATCGGCGTCTGGCGTCCGACGATGGAGGCCAGCTCGTGCTCGGGCAGCCCGGTCACCGCGGCGAGCGTGGTGATCGGCACGGCGAGGGCGCCGAAGGCGACCGGCGCGGTGTTGGCCACGAGCGCGACCGTGGCCGCCTTGATGGGCCGGAACCCGAGGGCGATGAGCATGACGCTCGTGATCGCGACCGGCGTCCCGAAGCCGGCGAGGGCCTCGAGCAGCGCCCCGAAGCAGAAGGCGATGATGACCGCCTGGATCCGCTGGTCGTCGCTGATCCGGGCGAAGGAGCGCCGGAGCACGTCGAAGTGCCCGGTGACGACCGTCATGTTGTAGACCCAGATGGCGTTGATGACCACCCACATGATCGGGAAGAACCCGAAGGCGGCGCCCTCGGCGCCGGCCATGATGGCCTGCCCGGCAGGCATGGAGTAGACGAAGATCGCGACGAGCAGCGACATCAGGAGCGACGCCACTGCCGCCTTCCACGCGGCGACCCGGAGGACGCCGAGCATGACGAAGAGGGTGAGCAGCGGGAGCATGGCCACGAGCGCTGTCAGCGTCAGTGAGCCGCCCAGGGCGTCGGTGATGGGGCGAAACATGAAGTCACCTCATTGTGAACAGTGGATGGTGTGGGGCTGGATGCTGTGGGGCTGGATGGTGTGGAGCTGGACGCTGTGGAGCTGGTCAGTGGTGGAGCTGGACGCTGTGGAGCTGGTCAGTGGTGGAGCTGGTCAGTGCCGTGCGGGTGCGGCCCGGCCGACGCCGAGCCGCTCGGGGCGAAGGCCCCGGATCGAGGCGTCGAGCACCTCGACGGTGTGGGCGAGCGCGAGGCGCCGGCCCTGCCGCTCGATGGACGAGGCGACCTGCATGAGACAGCCGGGGTTGGCGGTCACGAGGAGGTCGGCCCCGGTGGCCAGCACGTTGGCGGCCTTGCGGTCCCCCAGCTCACGCGCGGGGACGGGGTTGAGGATGTTGTAGATGCCGGCCGAGCCGCAGCACAGGTCGCCTTCCGCGATCTCGCGAAGCTCCAGACCCGGTATGCCGCGCAGCAGCTCGCGCGGCTGGGCGCGCACCCCTTGCGCGTGCGCCAGGTGGCACGCGTCGTGGTAGGCGACGGCGACCGGCAGCGGGTACCGCGTCGCCACGGGCCCGGCCTCGGTGAGGATCTCCGAGACGTCGCGCACCGTGTCGGTGAAGGCGCGGGCGCGCTCGGCGTAGGCCGGGTCGTCGGCCAGCAGGTCGGCATACTCCTTCATCGTCGACCCGCAGCCGGCCGCGTTGACGACGACGTGGTCGACCCCCGCCCCCTCGAAGGTGTCGATGAGCCCGCGCGCGAAGCGCTGCGCCTCGGCCTCACGCCCGTTGTGCGCGGAGAGCGCGCCGCAGCAGCCCTGGGCGGCAGGGGCGACGACGTCGAAGCCCTCGGCGGAGAGCACGCGAGCCGTGGCGGCGTTGACTCCCGGGAAGAACTCCCGCTGCACGCAGCCCAGCAGCATCCCGACCGTGCCCCGCTTCGGGCCGACCGCCGGGGTGCGCTCCGGCACCCTCTCGGCCCGCTCGAGCGGCGGCGCGAGGGCCTCCATGGAGGCCAGCGTGGGCGAGATTCGGTCGAGGACCCGGGTGCGGCGCAGCAGGGACGACAGGCCGCTCCTCTGGTGCAGGCGCAGCGGACCGCGCAGCGCTCGCAGCCGCTTCGGGTAGGGGAAGAGGGCGAAGATCGCCCCTCGCAGGGCCTTGTCCCGCTTCGGCCGGTCGAAGCGGCGCTCGACCTGCCCGCGCGTCGCCTCGATGAGCTTGTCGTACTGCACCCCGGACGGGCACGCGGTCACGCACGCCATGCAGCCGAGGCAGGCGTCGAAGTGCTGCACCATCGAGGAGGTGAGCGGCTCGCCCTGCAGGCCCTCGTTCATGAGGTAGATCCGACCCCGCGGTGAGTCCATCTCCTCGCCCCACAGGGTGTAGGTCGGGCACGCCGGCAGGCAGAAGCCGCAGTGGACGCAGTCCGACACGAGCTCGGCCGACGGGGGGTGGTGGTCGTCGAACGCGGGCTCGCCGCTCTGGATGGGGGTCAACGAGAGCCTGGCGTCGGTGCCGAGGGTCCCGGTCGGGGCGGACACCGGGCCGGCGCCGCTGTCGTGCACAGTCATGGCTAGATTCCTCCGACGAACCGGCCCGGGGCGAGGCGCCGCTCGGGGTCGAACTGGGCCTTGACGGCCTTCATGAGGTCGAGACCCCCCACCGGGCCCCACACGTCGACGCCCTGCTTGACGGCGGCTGGGGCCTCCAGCACGACGACGCTGCCGCCGAAGCCCGGCTGGGCCGACCGGAGGCTGGTCACGAAGGCGGCCAGCCCCTCCGCGGTGACGTCGCCGTCGAGCGCGACGAGGGCGGTGCCCACGACGGGGCTGCCGCGCAGGGTGGGCGTGACGCCGGCGGCCGCGGCCGCCGTCTCGAGGGCGGCGAGCAGCCGCGAGAGGCCGGCGATCTCGTGCGTGACCTTGAGCAGGACGCCGGCCTCGCCCTGCGGCTCGCGGCCCCACCACGGCGGGGCCTCCTCCGAGGCGCCGGCGTCGGGCCCGAGCAGGTCCAGCGCCTGGCTGGTCCGCCGCTCGACGCCCGGGGGGACGCCCTCGAGCAGCAGGCTGAGGGTGGCCCCGCCCGCGGACCAGTCGAGCTCCACCGCCGACGGGACGACCTGGGCGTGGGTCACGGCGAGGACCCGCTGCTGGATGCGTGCCCGCGAGTCGAGCGTCGTGGTGACCCAGCGCCGCGCCGCCGGCACGGGGTGCAGGCGGAAGGCCACCTGGGTGATGACCCCCAGCGTGCCGAAGGACCCGGTGAGCAGCTTGCCGAGGTCGTAGCCCGCGACGTTCTTGACCACCTTGCCGCCGGCGTGGGCCACGACGCCGTCGGGGCGCACGAGCGTCATGCCGATGACGAGGTCGCGGACCGAGCCGTGGTAGAGCCGGGTGGGCCCGGTGGCCGCGGTGGCGACCGCGCCGCCGACCGTCCCGTTGCGGCCGTCGTCGATGCCGAGCCGCTGCCCGGCGCGGCCGAGCTCGGCCTGCAGCGACTCGAGGGCGCGTCCGGCCCCGACGACGCAGATGAGGTCGCCCGCCGCGTGCTCGACGACGGCATCCAGGCCCGTCGTGTCGAGCACGACGTCGGCCCGCTCCGGCGCCGCACCCCAGGTGAGCTTGGTCCCCGCCCCGCGGGCGACCACGGCCAGGCCGTGCGCCGCGGTGGCCCGCAGCACCGCGGAGGTCTCCTCCGTGGTCCGGGGCCGGGCCACCCAGCGCGCTGGCACCCCGTCGACGGCATCGGCCTCGGTCGCCGGGCCGGCGTTGCCGCCCGTGGCGGCCCGCAGGTCCTCGAGAACGTCCGCCATCAGAAGACCTCCGCGATGCCGGCCTCGGCCAGGGGGTGCACGCCCTTGTGCTTGCCGGGCACCTCTCCGCACAGCCGGGGCGTGGGGAAGACCTTGCCCGGGTTCGAGATGGACGTCGGGTCGAACGCGCACCGCAGCAGCTGCATCGTGTCGAGGTCGTCGTCGGTGAACATCCGGGGCATGTACTTCGCCTTGTCCGACCCGACGCCGTGCTCGCCGGTGATCGAGCCGCCGTTGCTGATGCACAGGTCGAGGATGGCGCCCGAGACCTCCTCGGCCCGCTCGGCCTCGCCCTCGACGCTGTCGTCGAAGAGCACGAGCGGATGCAGGTTGCCGTCACCGGCGTGGAAGACGTTGGCCACCCGCACGCCCGCCTCGGCGGAGATCTCCGAGATGCGGCGCAGCACCTGCGGCAGGGCCGTGCGCGGGATGACGCCGTCCTGCACGATGTAGTCGGGGCTGATCCGGCCCACCGCCGCGAAGGCCGACTTGCGGCCCTTCCAGAACAGCGCCCGCTCCGCGTCGTCCGCGGCGATGCGGATCTCGAAGGCGCCGTTGGCCCGGCAGTAGCCCTCCACCTCGTCGAACTGGTGCTGCACCTCGGCGGCAGGCCCGTCGAGCTCGACGATGAGGACCGCGCCGGCGCCGCGCGGGTAGCCGCACTGCACGGCCGCCTCCGCCGCCTCGATGGCCAGGGCATCCATCATCTCGATGGCGGCGGGGATGACCCCGGCGCCGATGATGGCCGAGACCGCCGCCCCGGCCGAGTCCGTGTCGGCGAAGGCGGCGAGCAGGGTCCGCACGTCCTCGGGGGTGCGGGTGAGCCGGACCGTCACCGCCGTGGCGATGCCGAGGGTGCCCTCGGATCCGACGATGGCGCCGAGCAGGTCATAGCCGGGGGCGTCGGGCGACTTGGCACCGATGTGCGCGATGTCGCCGGAGGGCGTCACCAGCTCCACGCCCGTGACGTGGTTGGCCGTGAAGCCGTATTTAAGGCAGTGCGCGCCACCGGAGTTCTCGGCGATGTTGCCGCCGATGGAGCACACCTGCTGGCTCGACGGGTCCGGGGCGAAGTAGTAGCCGAGCGGCAGCACCTGGCGCGTGAGCTGCAGGTTGATGACACCCGGCTCGACCACCGCACGCTGGTTGTCGCGGTCGACCTCGAGCACCCGGCGCATCTTCGACATGACGATGAGCACGCCGTCGGCGTGCGGCAGGGCCCCACCGGACAGGCCCGTGCCGGAGCCGCGGGCGACAAAGGGTATGCCGTTCGCCGCGCACGCCTTGACGACCGTCGCGACGTGCTCGGCGGTCTCCGCGAGGACGACGACCGCCGGGACGACCTTGTAGTGCGCGAGCCCGTCGCACTCGTAGGTCCGCAGGCGCTGGTGGTCGGTGATCACCAGCTCCTCGCCGAGAATCGGGCGCAGCTGCGCCGCGAGAGCCTGGGCGTCCATCGCTCAGGGCATCCGCTCGTAGGCCGGCAGCGTGAGGAACTCGGCGAAGTCGTCGGCGACCGCGACCTCGAGGAAGGTGGACTTCGCCTCGTCGTAGTCGCTCGGGTCACCGGGCAGCTTGGCGATCTCCTCCTCGACGAGCCGGTCGATGAGCTCGCGCGTCACCGTCTCGCCCGTGTCGAGCTCGACGTCGTTGTGCAGCCACTGCCACACCTGCGAGCGCGAGATCTCCGCGGTCGCCGCGTCCTCCATGAGGTTGAAGATGCCGACCGCGCCCGTGCCCTTCAGCCAGGTGTGGAGGTACTGGATGCCGACGCTGATGTTGTTGCGCAGCCCGGCCTCGGTGACGTTGCCGGGGGTCGACTTGACGTCGAGCAGCTGCTCCGCCGTCACGTGCACGTCCTCGCGCTTCTTGTCCAGCTGGTTCGGCCGGTCGCCGAGGACCTTGGTGAAGGCCTCCTTGCACAGCTGCACCATGCCGGGGTGGGCCACCCACGAGCCGTCGAAGCCGTCGCCGGCCTCGCGGGTCTTGTCGTCGATGACCTTCTGGAAGGCAGCCTCGTTGACCTGCGGGTCCTTGCTCGGGATGAAGGCCGCCATGCCGCCGATGGCGTGGGCGCCGCGCTTGTGGCAGGTGCGCACCAGCAGCTCGGTGTAGCTGCGCATGAACGGCACGGTCATCGTCACCTGGTTGCGGTCGGGCAGGAGGAAGTCCTTGCCGCGGGTGCGGAACTTCTTGATGACGCTGAAGATGTAGTCCCAGCGGCCCGCGTTGAGGCCGGCGGAGTGCTCCCGCAGCTCGTAGAGGATCTCCTCCATCTCGAAGGCAGCCGGGTAGGTCTCGATGAGCACCGTGGCGCGCACCGTGCCCTGCGGGATGCCGAGCCGCTCCTGCGCCCGGACGAAGACGTCGTTCCACAGGCGCGCCTCGAGGTGGCTCTCCATCTTGGGCAGGTAGAAGTAGGGGCCCTTGCCGGCGTCGAGCTGGCGCTTGGCGCAGTGGAAGAAGTAGAGGCCGAAGTCGACGAGGGAGCCGGACATCTGCTGGCCGTCCACGAGGACGTGCTTCTCCGCCAGGTGCCAGCCCCGGGGACGCACGACGATCGTGGCGAGGTCGGCGGCATCCGCGAGCGCATAGCTCTTGCCCTGCTCCGACGTGAAGTCGATGGTGCGGTCGAGGGCGTCCATGAGGTTCAGCTGGCCGTTCACGACGTTGTCCCAGGTGGGCGTCGACGCGTCCTCGAAGTCCGCGAGCCACACCTTGGCGCCGGAGTTGAGGGCGTTGATCGTCATCTTGCGGTCGGTGGGCCCGGTGATCTCCACGCGCCGGTCGACGAGCCCCGGGGCGGGCGGCGCGACCTGCCAGTCACCGTCACGCACGTCCTGGGTCTCCGGGAGGAACTGGAGGGTGCCGCCGTTCGCCAGCTCGGTGTAGCGGTCCTGCCGTGCCTGGAGCAGCTCCAGCCGGCGGGCGTCGAAGGTGCGGTGCAGGTCCGCCAGGAACTCCAACGCCTCGGGCGTGAGCACCTCGTCGAAGCGCTCCCCGCTCGTGCCGGTCACGTCCACACCGTCAGCCGTCGTCATCGCCGGTCCTCCCAATTTCACCTTACGGAATATACTTTTTGCAGGACGGAGCCTACTGCCGGTCGTCGGGGCGGTCAATGGCCCCTCGCCGATCAGCCCGGAGCCGCCCGGCGGCATACAGTCCCGGCATGTTCACCGAGGTCGCAGACCGGGTCCTCGTCGCCCGCTACCGCCAGTGGGACGTCACCGTCGGCCTCGTCCTCGGCCGCGACGGCGCGCTCGTGGTCGACACGCGGGCGAGCGCCGGGCAGGGACGCGAGGTGCTCGACGACGTGCGGGCGGTCGCGCCGGGCACCCGGGTCACCCACGTCGTCAATACCCACGTGCACTTCGACCACACGCTGGGCAACGCCGCCTTTGCCGACGCGAGGATCCACGCGCACGACAACGTGGCCCGCGCGATCGCTGTCGAGGCGGAGCAGGCCAAGGCCCTGCTCCGCACCGCGCGGCCCGAGACCGGCGACCCGACCGCCGACCTCGCCGACCGGGCCGACGGGGCCGACCGCGCCGACATCGCGGACCTGCTCGCGACCCCGGTCCGGCCGCCGGACGCCGCCTTCGGCCGGTCCGCCGTGATCGACCTCGGCGACCGGGAGGTCGTGCTGCGGTATGCCGGTCGCGGCCACACCGACGGCGACATCGGCGTCTTCGTGCCCGACGCCGACTGCGCCTTCCTCGGCGACCTCGTCGAGGAGTCAGCCCACCCGTCGCTCGGCGCGGACTGCTGGCCGCTCGAGTGGGCCGACACGCTGCGGAGGCTCGGTGCGCCGCTCGGCCCCGCCTCCGTCGTGCTGCCGGGGCACGGCCGGCCCGTCGACGCCGGCTTCGTCGAGCGGCAGCGTCACGAGCTCCGCGCCCTCGCCACCGTCATCGTCGAGCGCCGGCTCGCCGGGCTCTCGCTCGAGGAGGCGAGCCGCACGCCTGACGCCCGGCTGCCATATCCCCTCCCCTGGCTCGCGGACGCCTTCGCCCGCGGCTGGGAGCAGCTGCCGCGAGGCTGAGGAGCCCCGCCCGCCCCAGGCCGCACGCAGCGGGGACGGGTGCCTTGCCCGAGATGCGGCCTTGCCGGAGGTTTCCCGGCATGCGGTGCCGGAAGACCTACGCCGATCGCCGCACCACGCGCCCCACGGGGCATTCGGGGCCGCACGGTCGCGGCGTGCCCGTCCAGCCGCGCGCGACGAGCAGCCGTGCCACCGCGGCGGCCGTCCGGCACGGGTCGAGGACGTGGCCCCACCCGAGACGGATCGTCACGTCGCCGACGAGCAGACTGTCGACGTCCCGGTCCATGTCTGCCCAGCGGTCCTCCGACCGTTCGTGACCCAACCTGCCGTCGAGCTCGACGACCGTGCGGAGTCCGACGTACTCGACGTCGCGATACGCCACGGAACGACCGCTTCGCACCCGGCGCTGGCGCTTGCCGGTGGGCAGGCCATGTGTCCGCTCGACCCCGACGAGGTAGCCCCGCTCCAGCGCGGACCGCGCACCGGACACGACGTCCCCCAGCAGCGAGGAGATCAGTCGCCGCCGAGGCAGCCGGGGGCGAGCCTCCAGCGCGACCAGCAACCTCTGCGGCGTCGTGCGGCCCTGCTGGCACGCATCTCCCAGGACGGCCACGGCCGCGGCGGCAGTGGACTGGCCAGAGGCGACGTCGAGGACCGCGTGCTCCACCCGCACGCGCGGCGGCGACAGGTGCATCAGCGCGATCGCGTCGAAGTCGCGCACGGAGCGCGTGCGCATCCCCGGCGGGTCGACCACCCGACGGGTCGCCGGGACCACCAGCACGATGGTCCGGTGGTCGCGGGGCGTCGTCCCTCGTTCGGTGACGCCCGCCTCCAGTGCCGCGAGCGCCGACTCCGCTGCCAGCGCCGCGGGCCAGTGGTAGAGAACCGCTGTCCAGGCTCGCTGCACCCACGGCAGCGGTCCGGTATGTCGCACGTAGACCCCGGTGTGGACGCGCGCCCAGAGCCGGCGCCGCACCATCCGCTCGATGTCGTTGTCGTCGCCACCGCAGGCAAGCACCTGCCGACGGGCGATGACGCCCTCCTGCCGCGCCATGATCCTCGCGATCGCGGTGTGGTCCACCCGCCCATGGTCGGCCGACCGGGGCGTCGGCGCCGCAGTCCGGGCCCACCCTGTGGTCAGGCCGTGAGACGCCCGGTGCGGTTGTGGATGCAGCCACGGGAACTGGGGAGGTTTTCCGGCATCCGGTGCCGGAAGACCTACGCCGATCGCCGCGCCACCCGCGCCCCCACACCCGTCCGGTGGGCGTCCGGTCGGCGTCCGGTGGGCGCCCGGTCGGCGTCCGGCGCCGGTTCAGCGCCGAGCCGGCGACGTCGCGGACGCAAAGGCGTCCCGCCACGAACGCAGCGCCACCCCGCCGTCGAGGCTGCGGTCCACCGACTCGGCAGCGAGCAGGCCGTGCCCGACGGCGCGGGCCACGCAGTCGGCGCCGGCCTCCATGAGCCAGGGCAGCTCCAGGACGCCGGGCGCCGGCCGCTCACCGGTGGCGAGCGCGAAGAGGGTGTCGCCGTCGAAGATCGTGTGCACCGGTTTGAGGGCCCGCGCGTATCCGTCGTGCCCGATGCCGGCCAGCTTCTGGCACTGCGCCTTGGTCAGCGTCGCGTCGGTCGCGATGACCCCGATCGTGGTGGCCATGCCGGGCCCGGTGCCCGCCGCGTCCGGCCGCGCGTCCCACCGGGCCCGGGCAGCCAGCACCTCCTCGGGGCTCGGCCGCCCCACACCGGCGAACTCGTCGCCCAGCCCCCAGCGCACGGCATACAGCTCGCCCGTGGCGGGATCGACGGCCGACCCGACGGCGTTGACCGCGACGAGCGCGGCCACGGTCACTCCGGAGTCGAGCACCACGCTCGCGGAGCCGATGCCGCCGCGCAGGCCGCCCGCCCGGGCGCCCGTGCCGGCGCCCACGTTGCCCTGGGCGACGGGGCCGGCGGTGGCCGCGTCGTAGGCCGCCCTGCCGTCCTGCGCGCGCGGGTGGTTGGGCCAGCCGCCGCCGCGTCCGAGGTCGAAGAGGATCGCGCCGGGGACGATGGGCACGACCCGGCCGGGTTCGCCGACGGGCCAGCCCAGGCCGTCCGCGAAGAGGCCGTCCACGACGCCGTCGGCCGCGGCGAGACCCGGCGCGGAGCCGCCGCCGAGCAGGATGGCGTTGACGCGGTCGACGAGGTTGCGCGGGTCGAGCAGGTCGGTCTCCCGGGTGCCCGGTCCCCCGCCGCGGACGTCGACACCGGCCACCGCGCCGCCCGGGGGCGCGATGACGACGGTCGTGCCGGTGAGCCAGCCGGGCTCGTCGCGGGTGTGGTGGCCCACGCGCAGCCCCGCCACGTCGGTCAGCGAGTTCGTCGCGCCGGGGGCGCTCATCGGGGGTCCCGGAGGTCGTACTCCATGAGGCGGCCCGGAGCCGTGAAGCCCAGCCGCTCGTAGAACTCCTTGGCTGCGGCATCCGGGGCGGCGAGGCGGATCCACTTGACGTCCGTGGTGCGGCACCACTCGATGGCGGCCTCGACGAGCGCCCGGCCCACGCCGCGACCCCGGTGGTCCGCACCGACGAAGAGGACCCCGACGTGCAGCCAGCTGATGTCGGGGCGACCCGGCCACGGCAGGGGCCGGATGCGGCGGGCCTCGAGCAGCCCGGCGTGCTCACCGCGGCTCTGCGCGATCCAGGTCGGCCGGTCCGGGCGCTCGCTCAGCCACACGTCCGCGACGCGGTCGAGGTAGCCGGGCTCCGGCGGCAGGCCGAGCCCGCGGGCCGACTGCAGGTGCAGGGCGGCGACGATCAGGGCGTCGTCAGCTCCGGCGCGGCGGATGATGACCTCGGCCATGGGGGAAGTGAACCACGTCGGCCGGGGGCCGGCTGCCCCGCGTGACCCCTCAGGGGTTGATGCCGAGGCGCCGCGTCGTGCGGGCCCGCTGACGGCTCGCGCGCATCCGGCGCAGCCGCTTGACGAGCATCGGGTCGGCGGCGAGCGCCGCCGGGCTGTCGAGCAGGGCGTTGAGCACCTGGTAGTACCGCGTGGAGCTCATGTCGAACAGCTCCTTGATCGCCTGCTCCTTGGAGCCGGCATACTTCCACCACTGCCGCTCGAAGGCGAGGATCTCGAGGTCGCGGGCGCTGAGGCCCGGATCGCCGGACGGGATGGAGGCGGCTCGGGGATCCGCGGCGTGCTCCGTCGTCATGGTCGTGTTCGTCTCGCTCTGCTCGCTCGGGCGTGGGCTCCGGGCCATACCCTACCCGCGAATGACACCAGTGTCATTCGCCCATCGTGTCGAGGACGGCCACCACGTCGTCCCGCGTCGTGCGCGGGTTGACGACGGCGAAGCGCGTGAGCACCTCCCCGCGGAACGTCGTCGGGCACACGAAGGCATGCTCCTCGCGCAGCAGCCGGTCGGACCACGCCTGGTAGTCGGCGGGCCCCCAGCCGAGCCGGCGGAAGACGACGACCGACAGGTCCGGATCGCGCACGACCTCGAGGTGCCCGCGCCGACCGATCTCCTCGGCGGCGAAGCGGGCCACGCCGAGCGTGTCCTCGATGGCCTCGACATAGGCGTCGGTGCCGTGCACGGCGAGCGAGAACCACAGCGGCAGCCCCCGCACGCGGCGCGTCAGCCCGATCGAGTAGTCGGCCGGGTTCCAGTCGCTGCCACCGGTCAGGACGTCGAGGTAGCCCGCCTGCTGCGTGTGGGCCGCGCGGGCCAGCTCCGGCGCCCGGTAGAGCAGCGCACAGCAGTCGAACGGCGCGAAGAGCCACTTGTGCGGGTCGACGATGAAGGAGTCGGCCCGCTCGATGCCCTCGAAGAGCGGCCGCACCGACGGCGCGGCCAGCCCGGCGCCGCCGTACGCGCCATCGACGTGGAGCCAGACGCCGAGCTCGCGGCACACGTCGGCGACCCCGGCCAGGTCGTCGACGACGCCGAAGTTGGTCGTGCCCGCCGTGGCCACCACGGCGAAGAAGGTCTCCGGACCGTGGTCCTCGAGGGTGCGCCGCAGGGCCGGCCCGGTCATCCGGAGACGTTCGTCCACCTCGACGGCGGCGACCTCCGCGTCCATGACCGCGGCCATCGACACGACGGAGGAGTGGGCGTTGTCGGTGGCCGCGATCCGGAACGGCCGGGCGCCGGTGCCCTCGACCGTCGCCCGCCGCCTCGCCGTATGCCGTGCCGCGACGAGCGCCGAGAGGTTGCCCACCGTGCCGCCCGGCACGAAGGCGCCGCCCGTGCCCGGCGGCATACCGGCGAGGTCGGCGATCCAGCGCAAGGTCTGGTTCTCGGCCCACACCGCACCCGAGCCCTCGAGCCACGACCCGCCGTAGACCGAGGAGGCCCCGACGACGACGTCGAAGGCCGCGGCCTCGGCCGTCGGGGCGCACGGGATGAAGCTGAGGTAGCGCGGGTGGTCGGTCGACAGGCACGCCTGCGCGAGCGTGTGCTCGAAGACCTCCAGCGCGCGGGCGGCGCCGAGCCCGTCGGGGGTGATCGTCGCGCCCACCGCGGCGTCGAGCTCCTCGCGGGTCCGCGGGCCGTCGAGCGGGACCGGGTCCATGAGCAGCCGCTTGCGGGCGTAGGCGAGGACCCGGTCGACGGCGTCCGGGTCGACCTGCCGGGTGAAGCTGTGCACGGGCGGATGCTAGCCGTCAGGCAGCAGGATCCGGCGCAGCTCTGCGGCGTCGGCGGCCATGGCATCGGGCTCCGCGGCGGCGAGCGCGTCGGCCCGGCCGGCCCCCCAGGTGACCGCGACCGTCGACATCCCGGCCGCCTTGCCGGCGAGGACGTCGACGACCGCGTCTCCGACGTAGGCCGCGCGGCCCGGGTCGCCCCCGAGCCGCTCGACGGCGAGCAGCAGCGGCGCGGGCTCGGGCTTGTGCACCTCGGTGTCCTCCAGCGCGACGAGGACGGGGAGGTAGCCGGCGAGGCCGAGGAGCTGCGTCGCCTGCCGCGCGGACTCCCGCCGCTTCGAGGTCGCGACGCCCAGGCGCAGCCCCGCGGTCGCGAGCTCGGCGAGCACCTCCCGGATGCCGGCGTAGCCGCGGATGAGCCGCTCGGTGTTGGCGGCGTTCCAGCGCAGGTACTCGGCATACAGGGCGTCCGCGTGCCTCGGCGCGTGGGCCTGGAAGGCGGCGAGCAGCGGCCGCCCGATCCAGGACCGGATGACCGCGGCGTCCTCCTCCTGGCCCATCACGGTGCGGAACGCGTGCTGGTAGGACTCGACGATGAGCTCTACGGTGTCGGCGAGCGTCCCGTCGAGGTCGAACACGACCGTCGGCCACGGCGTCGGGCGAGGGGTGGGCGGGGGCAGTGGCAGCGGCAGCTCGGTGGGTGCGGTGGGTGCGGTGGGTGCGGTGAGCTCGGTCGACTCGGTCACGAGGAGCACCCTACGGACCCCGTCGAGTGGCCACTTCCGCGCACCCCCACCGCACCAAACTGGCCACTCGACCCTCACGCCTCGGGCGGCCGGTAGCGTGAGCCCGTGTCCGCCCGCCCGCTCGCCGAGCTCGTCCACGCCTCGTGGCTGCCGGTGCTGGAGCCGGTGCGTGACACCATCGGCGAGCTGGGCCGGTTCCTGCGGGGCGAGCTCACCGCTGGCCGCGGTTACCTCCCGGCGGGCGACGTGGTCCTGCGCGCGTTCTCCCTGCCCTTGCCGGACGTGCGGGTCCTCATCGTCGGGCAGGACCCGTATCCGACCCCCGGGCATCCGGTGGGCCTCAGCTTCTCCGTCGCGCCCGACGTGCGGCCGGTGCCGCGCAGCCTGCAGAACATCCACCGCGAGCTCGTCGACGACCTCGGCGTCCCGCCGCCGAGCACCGGCGACCTCAGTCCGTGGTTCCAGCGCGGCGTCCTGCTGCTCAACCGGGTCCTCACCGTCGCCCCCGGGCGGCCGGCCAGCCATCAGGGCCGCGGCTGGGAGGCGGTCACCGAGCAGGCGATCCGTGCCCTCGCCGCACGCGGCGGTCCCCTCGTCGCCATCCTGTGGGGCCGCCAAGCGCAGTCCCTCGGACCGCTCCTCGGCGCCGTGCCACGGATCGAGAGCGCGCACCCGTCCCCCCTGTCCGCGCGGTCGGGGTTCTTCGGGTCCCGGCCCTTCAGCCGCGCCAACTCCCATCTCGCCCAGCAGGGCGCCGCCCCGCTCGACTGGAGGCTTCCATGACCCGCACCGACACCACGCCCCGCGTGTGGACACGTTACGTCGCGGTGGGCGACTCGTTCACCGAGGGCATGTGCGACGACGACCCGGCCCTCGCCTCCGGCGGCGAGTATGCCGGGTGGGCCGACCGGCTCGCCGCTCATCTCAGCGAGCTGGCGCAGGCCGCGGGGCAGGGCTTCGGCTACGCCAACCTCGCCGTGCGGGGGCGCAAGCTGGCCGACGTCGTCGGCCCGCAGCTGGACAGCGCGCTCGCCCTCGAACCCGACCTCGTGAGCATCGTCGGAGGCGGCAACGACATCCTGCGGCCCAAGGCAGACCTCGACGCCCTGGCGTCGTCGCTCGAGGAGGCCGTCAAGAGGACCCGTGCGACCGGGGCCGACGTCCTGCTGGCCACGCCGGTCGACCCCGCCGACGCGCCTCTGGTCCGGGCCACCCGCGGCCGCGCGGCCGTCCACGCGGCGAACATCTGGAGCATCGCGCGCCGCCACGGCTGCCACGTCGTCGACCAGTGGGGGCTGCACGCCCTGCGTGACTGGCGGATGTGGTCCGAGGACCGGATCCACATGACGAGCGAGGGCCACCGCCGCGTCGCGCTCGCCGCCCTGGAGGCACTCGGCATACCGACGGAGCGTGCGGACTGGTCGACGCCGCTCGAGCCGGCCCCACCGATCTCCCGCCGGGAGGCGCTGCAGGCCAACGCGCAGTGGGCGCGGGACTACGTCGGTCCGTGGGTGCACCGGCGGCTGACCGGGCGCTCCAGCGGTGACCTCCGCCGACCCAAGCGGCCCGCCGTGACCCCCCTGCTCCTGCCTGAGCCCCCCGCACCCGGCAAGGATTCCTGAGCCGGATGCCGCGAGCCGGGACGACGGCGCGTCGTCCGGGGTCCCGCCACTACCCTGTGCCGGTGATGTCGTGGGGCGAGCTCCTCCTGCCGGTCGCCGGGATCGTCGTGTCCGCCCTCGTCGGCGTCGGGTATGCCGTGTGGCGTGACGTCCGCGCGCGGCGCAGCCTCTCGGCCGCGCGGGCCGGGCGTCGGGTCGTCGTCCCCGTGACGGTCGACGGCGGCCGGCTGGCGCGCGGTCACGCCGTCCGGGACGGAGCCGACCTGCGGGTGATCACCCGTCGACACCACCTCGTCGTCGACCCCGACGAGGTGCGCCTCAGCGGGAGGCGCCGGGAACGCTACGACGACCACCTGGTCGAGCACGCGGAGATGACCGGGCTCGTCGACGACGTGGGCGACCGCTACTACGTCGGTCCGCCGAAGGAGTGGGCAGACACCTTCGCCTTGGCCCTCGAGGCGCCCGACCGGCCGGCGGGGATGCTGTCGCGGCTGCGCGCCGCCAGCCCGCGGACCGCGCTCGGGGTGGCGGCGAGCGCAGTCCTGCTGGGCGCGGCGTTGCAGACCCTCTGGTGGAGCGGTCACGACGTCTCCGCTCGCATGGTGGGGGTCGTCTCGCAGGACGGTGTCGACGCCTGCGCGGTCGAGTGGCGCGACGGCGACCGCCGAGGGTATGCCGAGCTCGACTGCTCCCAGCCCTATCCGAAGCCCGGGGACCGCGTGCCGGTGCGCGCGCTCGCGTGGCCGTTCGACGGCAGTGCGCTGGACTACGAGGGCGTCTTCGCCTTCTTCACCCTGGCCCCGGGCCTCCTCGCGGTCGGGGCGCTGGCCACGGCCGGCGGGGTCGCCGCCCGTCGGACCCGCCGGCCGGCCGTGCGCCTCCACGCCCCGGCGCGGCAGGGGTCCGCGGAGGCCGCGCTGGAGACCCCGGCGGAGGCCGCGCCGGAGACCGCGGCGGTCCTGTCGTTGCCCGGCCTGGCGGCCGCGGTCGCCGAGCGCGAGGGCTGGAGCGACGATGCCCCGGGAGCGCCGCCCACACCGAGATGGTGGCGTCCGCTCACGATGGCCGCGGCCAGCACCCGGTGGTGGCCGACGGGTGTGCTGCTCGCGGCGGCCTGGCTGCCTGACTTCCTCGCGCAACCGTGGAGACTCGCGCTCACCGCGGCGGCGGCACTGGCACTCGCCGTCGCGACCGCGCGTGCGCTCGCCGCCTACGCGGTGATCCGGCGCCCGTTCGGGCAGCCGGTCACGAGCGAGTGGAGCTACCGGCTGGTGCGGACCCTCGAAGAGGAGTGGGTGGCCGTCCTGCTGGTCGGCGGCACGGCATACTGGGCGGTGGTCCTCGGCGGGCCAGCGCACCCGGCGCCC
>NZ_DASSMH010000151.1:0-4120 GCF_035688975.1 Intrasporangium sp.
TCGGCCCGCGTCGTGGTGCCCGACTTCCAGCTCTCCCTGGCGATCGGCAAGGAGGGCCAGAACGCCCGCCTCGCCGCCCGCCTCACCGGCTGGCGCATCGACATCCGCTCCGACGAGGAGGAACGGGACACCGACGCCTGACGGGGGCTGGTTGGGATCGCCGGTCGACCGGCGATCCCTGCACTTGTCGGCCGTTGCAACCCCTACAAAGTGACAGGAACGCGTCGGGGGTGTGACCAGCGGGGCGGGTGGGAAGGCCGAGGGGTCAGTGCGAGCCGCTGATCCGGTCCACCTCGAGCACCGGCACGAGGCCCGCGTCGTCGCCGCGTGACCAGGCCGGGAAGTCGAAGACCGCGATCATCACCTGGAGGGGGTACGTCGGGGGGCCGGCGCAGGTGCGGACCTGCCGCCCGTCGACGGTGAAGACCGCCTCGTGCTCGTCCCAGTCCACGGCGTACTCGTGCCAGTCCGCGACGTCGAGGCTCACCCGCGGCGCGGCGAAGTCGTGGGTGAGCGCGGGGTCGCGGAACTTCTTCAGCCCCATCCCGATCTCGGCCGACCGACCCGGCTCGACGTCCTTCCCGAACACCTCGACCAGGCAGATCTCCCCGCTCTCCTCGGGCGTCTCCTCGAAACCGCTCAGCCAGACCGCGGCCATCGAGCGGTGGGAGATCTCCATCCGGCAGCGCACCACGACCCGGCCCCGGCGGGGCAGCCAGCCCTCCAGACGGGGCTGCTCCTCGCGGACCGTCTGCTGGTCGACGAACGGCTGCCCGCCGACCGCGCTGCCCACCGGGCCCGCATGGGCGCCGGAGGCGATCCCCGACACCCGGAGCGGCTCGGGGTGCAGGTCGGGGCACCACAGCGGCTGCTCGGGAGGGATCCACAGGCACAGCCGCCCGCCGCCCACGGCGTACGTCGCCCGCGTCGCGGCCCGGGAGCTCCAGTGCGGCAGGTAGTGCGGGTCCCACACGGCCGGGTCGAGCCGGTCGCCGCCGAAGTCGTCGCTGAAGTCGCCGGATTCGCTGAAGTCACCGGAGTCGCCGGAGTCGCCGGAGTCGCTGACGGTGCGGGCGGCCACGTGCCCGAGCCTAGGGGCGGCCACCGACGCTCAAGCGCCGAGGAAGTCCTCGATGGCCGGCCAGTATGCCGGGTCCTCGTGCAGCGTCCCGTGCTCGGCGTCCGGCAGGTCGAGCACGGCGGTGTCGTCGGGGAGCACCTCGAGCAGCCGGTCGGTCCGCGGCGGCCGGACCACTGCGTCGCGTCCGGCACGGACCACCAGGACGCGGGAGCGGAGCTCGTGGGCCACGGCCGCCGAGTCCCACCGGTCGCGGATGAGGTGACGCACGGGCAGCCGCGGGAACAGGTCGGCGCCGGTGGCGACCAGGCTGTCGAACGGCGTGACCAGCACCAGCCGCTCGACCTCGCGGCGTACCGCCACCTGCATCGCCACCCCGCTGCCGAGGCTGCGGCCGACCACGTCGACCGGGCCGGGGTGCCGGGCGGCCGCGTGGTCGTGCACGGCCAGCGCGTCGGAGGTGAGGGCCGGCTCGCTCGGGCGGCCCTCGCTCGCGCCGTACCCGCGATAGGCGACCAGGTACGACGTGTGGTCGGGGAAGCGTCGTCCCAGCTCGGGCACGAGCCAGTCCAGGCCTTCGCCGTTGCCGCCGTAGTAGACCAGCGCCCGGTCGCGGCCGGGGTTGACCTCCCAGCCGCGCAGCGCGACCCCGCCGGAGCGCAGCTCGAGGTCGGTCCGGTCGGCCGGGACCCGGGTGCCGGCGGCGGGGTAGACGAGCCGACGAGCCACGGGAGACAGCAGAGCAGCGAGCGGACGCACGGGCGCACGCTAGCGGGCCCCCGGTCGGGGCGGTTCGGGGAATAGCCCCGAGGAGGGGTAGGGTTGAACCAGTGGTTCGCGCTTCGCTGTCCCCTGCCTCCACGGTCCCGCCAGGGCCCGTCCGGACGTGCATCGGATGTCGGGAGCGGGCCGCGAAGAGCGAGCTGGTGCGGGTGACCGTCGGCTCGGACGCCACCGGCCGACCCGCCGCGGTGCCCGATCCAGCAGCCACCCGGCCCGGTCGAGGAGCGCACCTGCACCCCACGACCGCGTGCTACGACCTCGCCGTCCGCCGCCGAGCGTTCGCATCTGCCCTCCGGGCCGGTGCCGCTCTCGACAGCGCGCCGGTCGCGGCGTACCTCGCCTCGTTCACCGGCACCACCCTGAGCAGCAGCACAGGCAGCAGCACAGCAAGCAGCACAGCAAGCACGACCGACCGACCGTCCGAAGAGGAACTGGAGCAGTAGCTCATGAGCACTCGATGAGTACCTCCCGATGAGTTTGCAGCACCCACCCACGGTCTGAGTTCCGCCCCTCGCGCAGAGGGAAGGGGTCTCGGGCCGCACGAAGGAGAACCGTGGCCAAGACCCGAGTACACGAGCTCGCCAAGGAGTTCGGAGTCGAGAGCACGTTCGTTCTCGAGAAGTTCAAGGAGATGGGGGAGTTCGTCAAGTCGGCGAGCTCGACCGTCGAGCTCCCGGCGGAGATGCGTTTCCGCAAGGAGTACGGCGAGAACCTGAAGTCGCAGGCGCCCACCCCGGCCGAGAAGCCGGCTGCCAAGCCGGCGGCGAAGAAGGCTGCCGCCGCTCCCGCGCCCGCGGAGAGCGACGTCGTGGCGGTGGCTGCCGAGGCCGAGGCCCCGGCTGCCCCCAAGCCCGGCCCGCGTCAGGTGGCGGAGCCGCCGGCCGAGCCCGAGGCGCCGGCCGCCGAGGTGGAGACCCCGGCCGCCGAGCCGGAGAGCCCCGAGGCCCCCGCGGCCTCCTCGCCCACGCCGACCGCGCCGCGTCCGTCCGCCCGCCCCGGTACGCCGCGTCCGGGCAACAACCCGTTCGCGTCCAGCCAGGGGATGGGCCGGCGCCCGGCGCCCGCGCCGCGTGAGGGCGACGAGGACGACAACCGTCCGCCGCGTCCGGCGGCCGGTGGCCGTCCCGGCATGCCGCGTCCGAACCCCGCGATGATCGCCCGCAACCCCGGAGCCTTCGGGGCCAACCGCGGTCCCGGCGGCCCCGGCGGTGCCGGTGGTCCGGGCCGCGGCGGTGCTCCCGGCCGTGGCGGTGCGCCCGGTCGGGGCGGCGCCCCGGGCCGTGGCGGTGTCGGTGCCGGTGCTCCGGGTCGTCCCGGCGCCGGTGCAGGCGCCGGTGCTCCCGGTCGCGGCGGTCCCGGCTTCGGCGGTGGCCCCGGTGGCCGCGGCCGCCCGGGTCAGCGTGGGCAGACCCAGGGTGCGTTCGGCCGTCCCGGCGGCCCGTCGCGTCGCGGTCGCAAGTCCAAGCGGGCGCGTCGCCAGGAGTTCGAGGCCATGGAGGCCCCGACGATCGGCGGCGTGCGCGTCCGCAAGGGCAACGGCGAGACCGTCCGGCTCGCCCGAGGTGCGTCCCTGACCGACTTCGCCGAGAAGATCAACGTCGACGCCGCCTCGCTGGTGCAGATGCTGTTCTCGCTCGGCGAGATGGTGACCGCCACCGAGTCGGTCAACGACGCGACGCTCGAGCTGCTCGGCGAGGAGCTCAACTACGTCGTCCAGGTCGTCTCGCCCGAGGACGAGGACCGCGAGCTGCTCGAGTCCTTCGACCTCGAGTTCGGTGAGGACGAGGGCGACGAGTCCGACCTCGTCGTCCGCCCGCCGGTCGTCACCGTCATGGGTCACGTCGATCACGGCAAGACCAAGCTCCTCGACGCCCTCCGCTCGGCCAACGTGGTCGACAAGGAGGCCGGTGGCATCACCCAGCACATCGGTGCCTACCAGGTCACCACGGAGGTCGACGAGAACGAGCGCGCGATCACCTTCATCGACACCCCGGGTCACGAGGCGTTCACCGCCATGCGTGCCCGCGGCTCGCAGTCGTCGGACATCGCGGTCCTCGTGGTCGCCGCCGACGACGGCGTGATGCCGCAGACGGTGGAGGCGCTGAACCACGCCAAGGCGGCCGACGTGCCGATCGTGGTCGCGGTGAACAAGATCGACAAGCCGGAGGCCGACCCGACCAAGGTCCGCGGCCAGCTGACCGAGTACGGCCTGGTGCCCGAGGAGTACGGCGGCGACACGATGTTCGTCGACGTCTCGGC
>NZ_DASSMH010000152.1:0-51089 GCF_035688975.1 Intrasporangium sp.
GCCAGGTTGGCGGCCGGGATGTCGGTGCCGGTGTAGCTGCCGGTGTAGATCAAGTTGCTCACCTGCTCGGTGACGTTCCAGCCCGCTCCGGTGCCGGTGCTGTCGTCGGCGGTGATCGTCATCGTCCCGGTGCTGTTCTGCGCCGAGTGGGTCGTGGTCACTCCGGCCAGCGTGAGGTCCGCTGCAGACGCGGTCAGCGTGCCGCCGGTGACGGCCTGGGTCACGGCGCTGTCGGCGGCGAAGGCCGACGGAGCGGCGAGCAGGGTGGCGGCGGCGACGGCGCCGACGGAGAGGAGACGGACAGTGGAGCGCATGGGCCTCAGCCTTCGATCATGGCCAGTCGACCCGCAGGTCCTGTGCCTCGTGGTGACCCGGGTCTTCCCGGGGTCTGCGGGCCGGGGGACCCGCTGAGCAGACTCTTCCAGAAATATGCAAAATGCGCAAATTGCCCGATTTAGCAGGTTTGCGCGGCGCGTCGACGCACCCCTTCGCCGCATGCTTGCCGCTTGGGCAACTTATCCGTTTGCGCACTATCCGCTATGGTTTCGGGCATGAGCGAGACAGAGATCGGCCTTCGCGAGCGCAAGAAGCAGGTGACGCGTCAGGCGATCGCCGACGCGACGTTGCGCCTAGCCCTGGACAAGGGGCTCGAGCACGTCACCCTCGAGGACATCGCGGAGGAGGCCTTCGTCTCGCCGCGCACGGTCTCCAACTACTTCTCCTGCAAGGAGGAGGCGCTCGTGGCAGCGGGGTCCCAGGACGCCCTCGACCTCGTCGGCCTGCTGCGCCAGCGTCCCCCCGGGGAGCCACCCCTACAGGCGCTGCGCGACCTGCTCCTCGCCTACGTCGCTGGTCGGTCCCCCGAGCAGCTGCAGAGATCGCTCGACAAGGTGCGCCTCGGCGAGCGGTATCCCTCGGTGCAGCCCTTTGTCACGGCCCAGTACGCCTCGCTTGAAGCGGGGCTGCGCGAGGTCGTGGCCGAGCGCACCGGCACGTCGGTCGACGACGACGTGTACCCGTGGCTCGTCGCCGCCGCCATGGTCAGCGCCATCACGGCCGTGCTGCGCGTATGGGACCGCCGGGGAGCCCACCCGGGCGAGCTGACGGCGCTGGTCGAGCATGCCTTCGACGAGATCGGCGACGGCCTCACGGCGCCGAAGCGGGACGTCACGCCCCTGTCTGCCTGAGCCTGCCCGAAGCGGTCTTCGCCGCCATCGCGCGGGCTCCCGGCCATCGTGGCCCCCGTATTCGCGCGCCGGATCACCTCACGCGCGCCTGATGGCCGCAGGCGGGCACGCTGGCCGCGGCCCGCCGAGGAGGAGGTGGCCAGTCAGTCGAGTGGCCAGTTTTCACCGCTGGCTGGTGTCGGTCACCTCGCCGACGAGCTCCTCGAGGACATCCTCGAGGAAGACGACGCCGGTGACCCTGCCGTCGGCGTCGATGACGCGGGCGAGGTGCGCGCCGGTCAGCTGCATGGTGGCGAGCACGTCCTCGACCTCGTCCTCCTCGCGGACCGTCGCGAGTCGGCGGATCCGCTTCGGTGGGATGGGCACGTCGTGCCGCTCGTCGTCGGCATAGAGCACGTCCTTGAGGTGCAGGTAGCCGGCCACCTCGCCGGCCGCGTCGGTCACCGGGTAGCGCGAGAAGCCGTGCCGGGCCACGAGGCGCTCGATGTCCGCGGGCGTCGCGCCGAGCCCCACGCACGTGAGGTGGTCGACGCCGACGGCGACGTCGCGGGCCAGCTTGTCGGAGAACTCCAGCGTCTTGGCCACGAGACCGTGGCGCTCCTCCTCGATGAGCCCCTCCCGGCGCGACTCACCGACGATCTGCGCCACCTCCTCCGCCGTGAAGGTCGAGGCGATCTCGTCCTTCGGCTCGATGCCGAGGAGCCGCACGAGACCCTTCGCCACCGCCTCCATGCCGCGCACGACCGGCCGGAAGAAGTTGGTGATCGCGTGCAACGGCGGCACGAGCAGCAGGGCCATCCGCTCCGGACCGGCGATCGCGATGTTCTTGGGGATCATCTCTCCCACGACGACGTGGAGGTAGGACACGAGCAGCAGGGCGAGGGCGAGGGCCACGCCGCTCGCCCACGCGCCCGGCAGGCCCCAGCCGTGGAAGACCGGCTCGAGCAGGTGCTCCAGCGCCGCCTCCGCCAGGGCGCCGAGACCCACCGAGCACACCGTGATGCCGAGCTGGGCGGTGGCGAGCAGTGATCCGAGGCGCTCCAGCGCGCCGAGGCAGGCCAGGGCCCGCCTGCTGCCCGCGTCGGCCAGCGGCTCGAGCGAGGACCGGCGCACGGCCATGGCCGCGAACTCCGCGCCGACGAAGAAGGCGTTGCCGAGGAGGAGGAAGAGCGACACGAGCAGCGCCCAGCCGCCGCTCATGCCGACCCCTCCTCGTGGTGCACGGCCCGCGGCAGCGAGTCGGGATCGGGCACGAAACGGAGCCGGTCCACCCGCCGGCCCTCCATGGCGACGACGTGGATCCGCCACCCGGGCACCTGCACCACGTCGCCGACGACTGGGATCCTGCCGAGCTGGGCCATGACGTAGCCGCCCATCGTCTCGTATGCCGTGCTGTCCGGCACGTCCGCGTCGAAGGCGTCGCGCACCTCGTCGGGCCGCCACAGGCCCGGCACGGTCCACGAGCCGTCGAGCAGCTCGCGACCGCTCTGGCGCGTGCGGTCGTGCTCGTCGGCCACTTCGCCGACGATCTCCTCGACGACGTCCTCGAGGGTGACGAGCCCGGACGTGCCGCCGTACTCGTCGACGACGACGGCCATCTGGAAGCCGCCCTGGCGCAGCTGCCGCAGAAGGGGGTCGAGCCGGATGGTCTCGGGCACGACGAGGCGCTCCGACATCAGGGCCGACACGGGCACGTCCCTGCGGCGCTCGTGCGGGACCGCCATCGCCCGCTTGACGTGGACGATGCCGTGGACGTCGTCCCAGTCGTCGCCGAGGACCGGGAAGCGGGAGTGCCCGGTGCGGCGGGTGAGGCGCAGCACGTCGTCCGCCGACTCGTCGCGATGGATGCCGGTGCACCGCACACGGGGCGTCATGACGTCGTCGGCGGTCCGTTCGCCGAATCCCAGGGAGCGCGTGAGCATCCGCGCCGTGGTGACGTCGAGCGTGCCCGCCTCGGCGGAGCGCTGCACCAGGCTCGTCAGCTCCTGCGGGGTGCGGGCGCCGGAGAGCTCCTCCTGGGGCTCGATGCCGAGGGAGCGCAGGAACCCGTTCGCCGACCCGTTGAGCAGGATGATGAGGGGCTTGGCGAGGCCGGCGAAGAAGCGGACCGGCAGGGCCACCACCTTGGCGGTCGGGAGCGGCGCCGAGATGCCGAGGAACTGCGGCAGGAGCTCGCCGAAGACCATGGAGAAGATCGTGGCGAGGAGCAGCGCCAGCGTGCTCGAGACCGCCTCCACCACCGGGTCGGCCAGCCCGAGCCCGGCGAGGGGACCGCTCACCAGCCGCCCGATCGAGGGCTGGGCGAGATACCCGACGACCAGCGTGGTGATGGTGATGCCGACCTGCGCCGCGGACAGCTGGGTGGACAGCTGCTTGAGCGACTGCAGGACGACCCGCGCCCGGCGGTCGCCCTCGTCGATGGCGCGCTGCACGGTGGGCCGGTCGAGAGCCACGAGGGAGAACTCCGCCGCCACGAACATGGCGGTTGCGGCGGTGAGGACCACGGCACCTAGCAACAGCAGCCATTCGGTCATAGTGGGCCCAACTATAGGTACGCCGGCCGTGTGGAAGAGTTGACGGTGGTCGGGCTCCACCGCGGAACCCGACCGGGAGGAGACCGGACATGGCCATCAGCCCCACCGCCGCACGCCGCCCGTGGGTCGGAGAGATCGCGGTGCGGGGCATCACCAAGCGCTTCGGCTCGTTCACCGCCGTCGACCACCTCGACTTCACGGTGAGGCCGGGGCGGGTCACCGGCTTCCTCGGCCCCAACGGCAGCGGGAAGACGACGACGCTGCGGATGCTGCTCGGCCTGATCACCCCGACCGACGGCACGGCCACCATCGACGGGCACCGCTACGCCGACATCCCGAACCCGCTCACCGTCGTCGGGTCGGCGCTCGAGGCGACCAACTTCCACCCGGGGCGCACCGGTCGTGACCACCTGCGCGTGCAGGCCGCGGTCGCGGGGGTGCCCGACCGTCGGGTGGACGAGCTGCTCGAGCTGGTCGGCATCCCGGCCGCTGCCCGCAAGCGCGCCGGAGGCTACTCGATGGGCATGCGGCAGCGCCTCGGCCTCGCCGCGGCCCTTCTCGGCAACCCCCGCGTGCTCATCCTCGACGAGCCCTCCAACGGGCTCGACCCCGAGGGCATCCGGTGGCTGCGCCTGTTCCTGCGCCACCTCGCCGACGAGGGCCGCACCCTGCTCGTCTCCAGCCACCTCCTCTCCGAGGTCGAGCAGACCGTGGACGACGTCGTCATCATCGCCAATGGCCGTCGGGTCGCCCAGGGCACGGTCCGCGAGCTGCGCGGCGAGCCCACGGCATACGTGCGCACCTCCGACTCCGAGCGGCTGCGCGCCGCGCTCGGCGCCGCGGACCTGCCCGCCGTCCCCGTCCCCGGCGGCCTCCGGGTCACGACCGAGGACCTCGCCCTCGTCGGCGACGTGGCCCTGCGGGCCGGGCTCCCTATCCACGAGCTGCGGGCCGAGCAGACCCACCTCGAGGAGCTCTTCTTCACGCTCACCGAGCAGGAGGGCGACCGCAACCGCGACGTCTCCGGGTCCCCGGCGGGGCCCCGCTCCTCCGGCTCCCCCTGGGGCCCTCCGGCCACGCCACCGTCCGGCGCGCCCCTCGACCTGCCACCTCCGGGCGCGCCCGCCGTGCCGGACCGCTTCGGGAAGGCCACGCGATGACCCCCGCCATCCGTTCCGAGCTCCTCAAGTTCTTCTCGACGCGGCTGTGGTGGGGCCTGCTCATCCCGGTGGCGATCGCGGGGGCGCTGTTCTCCTGGCTCAGCGCGACCTTGTTCGCGGGCACGGAGGTGCAGCCCGGCGTCCGCCTGCCCGACCTCGACGACCCACAGATGGTCAGCAGCGTCTACACCGCCGGCCTGCAGGTCTCGCAGGTGCTGCTGCTCGCCATCGGGGTGCTCACCATCGGCTCGGAGTACCGCCACAAGACGATCACCGGCACGTTCCTCGCCACGCCGCGCCGGGCGCGGGTCATGGTGGCCAAGATCATCTCCCTGCTCGGCATCGGCGCCGTCTACGGGTTCGTCGGCACCTTCGCCTCCTTCGCCGTCGGCGCGACGATCATCCGGAGCAAGGGCTTCGACGTGCTGCCCGACGGCGCCCTGCGCACCCTCGGGCTCAGCCTGCTCGTGCTCGGCCTCTGGGCGCTGATCGGCCTGGGCATCGGCATCCTCATCCCCAACCAGGTGGCCGCCCTCTTCGTCGCGATCGGGGCGGCGTGGATCATCGAGCCCCTCCTGGGGCTGCTCTTCTCGAGCCAGGAGTGGGGCAGGTCCATCGCCCCGTACTTCCCGAGCAACGCGACCCAGGCGGTCGTCAACGCCGTCTCCCAGCCGGGCGCGGAGCCCCGGCTCAGCTGGTGGACGGGGGCGCTCGTCCTCGCCGCGTATGCCGTCGGCATGGCGGGACTGGGCACCTGGCGGACCCTGCGCACCGACATCTCCTGACCGGCCGGCGGCCCGCGACGGCGGGCGGAGGCAGGGCGACGCGCCCCGGCCGGGCGCGACGGGCGGGGCTAGGCTGGGGCGCATCACCGTCGAGGGAACGAAAGAGGCGCATTCGCCGTGTCCGATCAGTCAACGTCCAACGACCCAATGGCAGACTTCGGGGCGAACGAGTGGCTCGTCGACGAGCTCTACCAGCAGTTCCTCGAGGACAAGAACTCCGTGGACCGGGCGTGGTGGAGCTTCTTCGAGGACTTCCAGCCGAGTGACGTGGACCGCGCAGCCCCCAACGGCGGCCGCGGACCCGCGCCGGCAGGGGCCCCGGCCGCGACCCCGACCGCCACGGACACCGCCCCAGCCGCCACCGAGGTCCCCGCCCCCGCCGCCGAGGTGCCCGGCCCGGCCGCCGCCCAGACCCCTGCGGCGGCGCCCGCCACCCTGTCGGCCGCCGCCGCGCCGGCGCCCGCGAGGCAGGAGGCCCACGCTCCCGGCAAGCCGGCGCCGACACCACGCGACGTGCCCTCCATCAAGGAGGCTCGGCCGGTCAACGAGGACGTGGTCACACCGCTGCGTGGAGCGCCGGCCCGCGTCGTCAGCAACATGGAGGCCTCGCTCGCCGTCCCGACGGCCACGAGCGTGCGCTCGGTGCCGGCCAAGCTGCTCATCGACAACCGCGTCGTCATCAACAACCACCTCGCCCGCTCCCGAGGCGGCAAGGTCTCCTTCACCCACCTCATCGGCTACGCGATGGTCAAGGCCCTGGGCCGGATGCCGGAGATGAACTACGGCTTCACCGTCAAGGACGGCAAGCCCGCGCTCGTCCGGCCGGCCCACGTCAACTTCGGCCTCGCCATCGACCTGCAGAAGGAGGACGGCTCGCGCACCCTCGTCGTCCCGTCGATCAAGACGGCGGAGACCATGGACTTCGTCCACTTCTGGACGGCATACGAGGAGATGGTCGGCAAGGCCCGCGCGGGCAAGCTCACGGTCGAGGACTTCCAGGGCACGACGATCTCGCTGACCAACCCGGGCGGGATCGGGACCGTGCACTCGGTGCCACGACTCATGGCCGGCCAGGGCGCGATCATCGGGGTGGGCGCGCTGGAGTACCCGGCCGAGTGGCAGGGCGCCAGCGTCGAGACCCTCAACCGCAACGCCGTGAGCAAGATCATCACGCTGACCTCGACCTACGACCACCGGATCATCCAGGGCGCGCAGAGCGGCGACTTCCTGCGCGTCATCCACCACCTGCTCCTCGGCGGCGACGGCTTCTTCGACGAGATCTTCGAGTCGCTGCGCATCCCCTACGAGCCGGTCCGCTGGGTCCAGGACATCGACTCCTCCCATGACGACGACATCGACAAGGTCTCGCGCGTCCAGGAGCTCATCCACGCCTACCGCGTGCGCGGCCACCTCATGGCCGACACCGACCCGCTCGAATACCGCCAGCGGGTCCACCCCGACCTCGACATCACGACCCACGGGCTGACCCTCTGGGACCTCGACCGCAGCTTCGCGACCGGCGGGTTCGGCGGGCAGCCGTTCCTCACGCTGCGCAAGATCCTCGGCATCCTGCGTGACTCGTACTGCCGCACGGTGGGGATCGAGTACATGCACATCCAGGACCCCGAGCAGCGCGCGTGGATCCAGGACAAGGTGGAGCGGCCCTACGCCAAGATCTCCCCAGAGGAGCAGATGCGCATCCTGCGCCGGCTCAACGCGGCGGAGGCCTTCGAGACCTTCCTGCAGACCAAGTTCGTCGGGCAGAAGCGGTTCTCCCTCGAGGGAGGCGAGTCGGTCATCGCCCTGCTCGACCGGCTCCTCTGCCGGGCGGCGGCCGGTGGCCTCGACGAGGTGTGCATCGGTATGCCGCACCGCGGGCGGCTCAACGTGCTCGCCAACATCGCGGGCAAGTCCTACAGCCAGATCTTCCGGGAGTTCGAGGGCAGGCAGGACCCCGAGTCGGTGCAGGGGTCCGGCGACGTGAAGTACCACCTCGGCACCGAGGGTGTCTTCGTCGCCGAGGACGGCGCGAAGACGAAGGTCTACCTCGCCGCGAACCCCTCGCACCTCGAGGCCGTCAACCCGGTCCTCGAGGGCATCGTGCGGGCCAAGCAGGACCGGCTCGACCTGGCCGGCGAGGCCTTCACCGTGCTGCCCGTCCTCCTGCACGGCGACGCGGCGTTCGCCGGGCAGGGCGTCGTGGCGGAGACGCTCAACCTGTCGCAGCTGCGCGGCTACCGCACCGGCGGCACCGTGCACGTCGTCATCAACAACCAGGTGGGCTTCACCACGTCGCCGAGCTCCTCGCGCTCGTCGGTCTACTCGACCGACGTGGCGCGGATGATCCAGGCGCCCATCTTCCACGTCAACGGTGACGACCCCGAGGCCTGCGTCCGGGTGGCCGAGCTCGCCTTCGAGTTCCGGCAGGACTTCAACAAGGACGTCGTCATCGACCTCGTGTGCTACCGCCGCCGCGGCCACAACGAGGGCGACGACCCGTCGATGACGCAGCCGCTCATGTACAACCTCATCGAGGCCAAGCGCAGCGTCCGCAAGCTCTACACCGAGTCCCTCGTCGGTCGCGGCGACCTCGCCCTCGAGGACGCCGAGGCCGCGCTGCGCGACTACCAGCAGCAGCTGGAGCGGGTCTTCATCGAGTCGCGGGCGGCGGCCAAGGAGCACCCGAGCGCGGTCCCAGCCACGGACGAGTCCGACGCTCCCGACAACGCCGGGCTGGAGAAGCCCGCGGCCCAGGTCGCCGACGACGCGGCGCCGAAGCGCTCGGCGACCAACACCGGCGTCCCGGCCGGCGAGCTCGTCCACATCGGGGAGAGCTTCGCCAACCCGCCAGCCGGCTTCACCGTCCACCCCAAGCTCAAGCAGCTCATGGACAAGCGGGCGGCCATGGTGCGCGAGGGCGGCATCGACTGGCCCATGGCCGAGCTGCTCGCCTTCGGCACCCTGCTCAAGGAGGGCACGCCGGTCCGCCTCGCCGGCCAGGACAGCCGTCGCGGCACCTTCGTGCAGCGGCACGCGGTCCTCATCGACAAGAACACGGCCAAGGAGTGGACACCGCTGCTCTACCTCGGGGAGGGCCAGGCCCGGTTCTGGGTCTACGACTCCCTGCTGTCCGAGTATGCCGCCATGGGCTTCGAGTACGGCTACTCGGTCGAGCGCCCCGACGCCCTGGTGCTGTGGGAGGCGCAGTTCGGCGACTTCACGAACGGCGCCCAGACCATCGTCGACGAGTTCATCTCCAGCTCAGAGCAGAAGTGGGGCCAGCGCTCGTCCGTCGTGCTGCTGCTTCCCCACGGCTACGAGGGGCAGGGCCCGGACCACTCCTCCGCGCGCATCGAGCGCTTCCTGCAGCTGTGCGCCGAGAACAACATGACGGTCGCGTACCCGTCGACGGCGGCCTCCTACTTCCACCTGCTGCGTCGTCAGGCCTACGCGCGCCCGCGCATCCCCCTCGTGGTCTTCACGCCGAAGTCCATGCTGCGCTCCAAGGCCGCGGCCAGCGAGGTCGAGGCGTTCACCTCGGGTGGCTTCCAGCCCGTCCTGCACGATCATGCGGGCGCTACCGGGGACGTCGACCGGGTGCTGCTCGCGTCGGGCAAGATCGTCCACGAGCTCGACGCCGAGCGGGAGCGGCGGGGCGACACCCGCACGGCCATCGTCCGGGTCGAGCAGCTCTACCCGATCCCCGTCAAGGAGATCGCCGAGGCCGTCGGCCGCTACCCGGGGGCAGAGATCGTGTGGGTCCAGGACGAGCCGCGCAACCAGGGGGCGTGGCCCCTCATGGCGCAGTGGCTGCACGAGGACCTCAGCGAGCTCGGCGAGACCCGGGTGCCCCGCGTGGTGTCCCGCAAGGCCTCGGCCTCGCCCGCGACGGGATCGTCCAAGAAGCACGCCGCCGAGCAGGCCGAGATTCTCGAGCGCGCGTTCGGGCGCTGACCCCTTCGGCTGGTCGGGAGGCGGCGGACCGGCGGTCCGCCGCCTCCTGCGTGTCGCCTGGGTCCCCGTGGGCCTGCGCGGGCGGCTGAGGGAGACGCGATAACCTCGCACCGTGTACTTCACCGACCGGGGGATCGAGGAGCTCGCCGCACGCCGCGGCGAGGAGGAGGTGACCCTCGAGTGGCTCGCCGACCAGCTGCGCACCTTCGTCGACCTCCATCCCGACTTCGAGGTGCCGGTGGAGCGACTGGCGACGTGGCTCGCCCGCCTGGACGACGACGAGGACTGATTCGTGGATCCCGACATGCAGCAGCAGTCCCGGGGGGCCGGGCCGGCGTATCCGTCCTCCCACCCGCAGTTCCTCAGCGACCCGCCGGCGGTGGCCCCCCGCGCCAACCCGGGCCCGCCCTCTGCGGAGCCGGCCTTCACGCCGTCTCCGCAGCTGGCGGTCGCCGACGGCGTCCGTGACGTGGGGATGATCTTCCTCGGCGCGTCGCTCACCGCGGGCTACGGAGACCCCAAGGGCCAGGGCTGGGTCGGCCGGGTCATCGCCCGCACCCAGCACCCGGACCTCGACCTCACGGCATACAACCTCGGGGTGCGGGGCGACACCTCCGCCGACGTCGTCGCGCGGTGGGCCCGCGAGTGCGCGCCGCGGTGGCGTGGCCGCGCGGAGAGGCGGCTCGTGCTGTCCGTCGGCCACGACGACGTGCTCACGGGCATGACGATGGCCCGTTCCCGCCTCAACCTCGCCAACGTCCTCGACGAGGCGACCAACCACGGCGTCGCCGTCTTCGTCGTCGGGCTTCCGCCGACGCTCGACCCGGAGCTCAACCGCCGGGTCGAGGCGCTCGCGGAGGCGCAGGCCGACGTGTGCGCCCGGCGCAGCATCCCCTACGTCGACTGCTACCGACCCCTCGTCGGCCACGACCAGTGGCTGGCCGACCTCGCGGCGAGCCCGGACCGGGCCCACCCGGGGCAGGCAGGCTACGGCCTCATCGCCTGGCTCGTCCTGCACAACGGCTGGAACGACTGGCTGCAGGTCAGCTGACCTCGGGGTGGGCCGCAGGATCGCGCGGCGGCGCGGCGAGCGCCGCGCCGATGCTGACGAGGGCCACGGCGGCGACCCCGAGGCCGAGCAGGGTGCGGCCCGCGTCATGCAGCGACCACGCGACCGGCAGCAGCAGCGCGTTCCACAGCAGCGTCGGGGTCCGCGGCCAGTCGGCCCCGCGACTCCAGCCGCGCGCCAGCACGACGAGCAGGACCCCGAAGACGAGGATGAGCACCCCCGACGTGACGGCGCGGGTCACGTCGCTCGCCGCCCCGCCCGCGATCTCGTAGCCGTAGAAGGCGGCCAGGCCGACCAGCACGAGCGCCTCGAGCAGGGTCGCGGCGGCGGCGGTGCGCAAGACTGCCGAGCGGCGGGAGGGGTCGGCCGGACTGGGGCTCACCGGTGCAGCCTACCGACGGGCCTTTCGGGGGGGAGCGAGGCGGCGCCGAACCCCCGAGAGGTGCGGAAAACCGCCGCCATCACGCCGGCATCCCCGATTTCCTCGTGGGTGCTTGCCGTCACCCCTTGTGATCGTCCTGCGAGAACGGCAGACTAGTCACTTGACCGGGCGCGTGCGGAACTACTACGCACGCGTTTTCGTTGGTCAGGACGGCCACCCCCGCCCCGACCCCCGAGGCTCCGACAACGACGTGGCGCCCGACACCGCACCGCTCGACGTCCCGTTGGTGGTGCGCCCACCTTCCGAAGGAGCACGACCACATGGACTGGCGCGATCGCGCTGCCTGCCTGGATGCCGACCCTGAGCTGTTCTTCCCCATCGGCAACACCGGCCCCGCCCTCGTGCAGATCGAGGAGGCGAAGGCCGTGTGTCGCACGTGCCCGGTGATCGAGATCTGTCTCAAGTGGGCCCTCGAGACCGGTCAGGACGCCGGCGTGTGGGGCGGCCTCTCCGAGGACGAGCGGCGGGCGCTCAAGCGACGCAACGCCCGGGCGAGGCGCGCCGGCTGACGCTGCCGCCCCGGCGGCCCGGCGGCCCGGTGACCGGAGTCGGTCACCGGGCTTTCGTATGCCGTCCGTGCGGGCTGGGTCAGCGGGCTGGGTCAGCGGGCTAGGGCAGCGGGCGCAGGCTTGCCGTGAACCGGGCGCGGGTCCCGTGCGGACGGACCGGCTCCCACGCGATCCGGCCCTGCAGGTCGGCGACGAGCGACTGGACGATCTGGGTGCCAAGGCCCGAGCCCGGTCGCCGCTTGGGGTCGATGCCCTTGCCGTCGTCCTCGACGTCGACGGCGAGCATCGGCCGGCCCTGCTCGTCGGCACTGCGGGCGGCGCGCACCACGACCGTGCCGCCGGTGCTGCCAAGGCCGTGCTCGATGGCGTTCTGGACGAGCTCGCTCAGCACCATGGCGAGGGAGGTGGCGTCCTCCGCCCGCAGCAGCCCGAACGAGCCCTCCAGCACGGTGCGCACCGGGGCGCCGCTCGTGCTGACGTCGACGACCGCCTGGATGCCCCGCTTCGCGATGGCGTCGAAGTCCACGGTCTCCTCGAAGCCCTGGCTCAGCTGGTCGTGGACCATGGCGATGGTGCCGACCCGCCGCTCGGCCTCCTGCAGCGCCGCCCGTGCCTCGCCCTCAGGAACCCTGCGGGCCTGCAGGCGCAGAAGCGCCGCCACGGACTGCAGGTTGTTCTTGACCCGGTGGTGGATCTCCCGGATCGTGGCCTCCTTGGTCAGCAGCTCCCGCTCCCGGCGGCGCAGCTCCCCCACGTCGCGCAGCAGGACGATCGCCCCGAAGCGCTGCCCGGCCTCGGTCAGCGGAATCGCACGCATGGACACCGACGTGCCGCCGCCGGCGACCTCCGTGCGCCACGGCTGCCGACCGGTGACGACGAGCGGCAGTCCCTCGTCGACGGGGTAGGACTCGCGCAGGTGGTCGGTGACGATCTGGGCCAGGCTGGCGTGGACCACCTCGCCATGGTGTCCCAGGCGGTGCAGGGCGGAGACGGCATTCGGGCTGGCATAGGTCACGACCCCGTCGACGTCGAGCCGGATGACGCCGTCGCCGACCCGCGGCGCACCGCGGCGCAGCCCCGTGGGGGCGCTGAAGTGCGGGAACTCGCCACTCGTCACCATCCGGCAGAGGGCGTCCGCGGTGGCGAGGTAGGTGATCTCGAGCCGGCTGGGGGTGCGGGTCGTCCACAGGTTGGTGTGCCGGGTCAGCACGGCGACGACGTGCCCGTCGCGCACCACGGGGATGTACTCCTCGCGCACTGCTCCCGCGGGGCCCGCGGCGACCTGACGAACCCGGATGATCCGCTGCTCGTGCGCGGCCTCGGTCAGCAGGGGCGCGACGCGGTCCGCGTCGGCGAGGCGCCCCACCTGGTCCTCGACGAAGACAAGCTGACCCGTCGTGGGGCGCACGTGCGCGACCGCCGTCCACGGGCCGTCCGGGGCCGGCACCCACAGGAGCAGGTCGGCGAAGGAGAGGTCGGCGATGAGCTGCCAGTCACCGACGAGCAGCTGCAGCCACTCGACGTCGGGCTCGCGCAGCGTCGGGCAGTCACGCAGCAGGTCGCGCAGAGTCGCCATGCCCCGAGCGTAGGCGCGCAGCCCCCCAGATAACTGCGGGGCTGGGTAGCGCCAGGGCAATATCGCGCCCCGCAGATAACTGCGGGGCTGGGTAGCGCCAGGGCGATATCGCGCCCCCCAGTTATCTGGGGGTGGGGGTCAGGCGGTTGCCGAGGCGGCCGGCTTGGTCACCGTGCGCAACGTGCGCAGGGCCACCGAGAGTGCCGCGATTCCCGGGTGGCTCATCCGGTCGATGCCGCCGAGCGCCGTGCGGGCCCGCGCCAGCGCGTCCGCGTTGAGCTGCGCCCACTGCGCCAGCCGCTCCTCCGGCGTCTGCCCGCGCCGGCTCACCTCCAGGACGGAGCGGGTCAGGCTCTGCAGCACGGCATAGAGGTCGTCACGCAGCGCGCCACGGGCCATCGCGTCCCACCGGTCCTCCCTCGGCAGCATGGTGACGCGCGTGAGCATGGCGTCGATGGAGAACGTGTCCGACGTCAGGAAGTAGACCCGCACGACGTCGTCGAGCGCCTCACCGGTGTCCTGCGCGAGCTCGATGCAGTCGAGCAGCGAGTAGCGGTCGAGCAGCGCTGCGGCGGTCGAGGCGAGCGTCTCCGGGACACCGTCCTCGACCAGCTCGCGGACCCGCCGCGCGTGCCGCTCGCGCTCGCTGCCCTGCAGCAGGTGCGGCACCCGGTCGGCGAACCGCTCGACGCCCGGCCGGAACCGGGCCACCTCCGCCGCGACGTCGAGCACCGACGGGCGGGAGCTGAGGAACCAGCGCACCGACCGGTCGAGCAGCCGGCGGAACTCGAGGTAGAGGGCGGTCTGGGCGCGCGTGCTGACGACGTTGTCCGTCGCCTCGACCGCGCGCACGAACGCCGCGAGGTCGAAGACCTCCCGGCACACGACGTAGGCCCGGGCCACATGCTCCGGGCTCGCCCCGGTCTCCTCCCCGGCCCGGTAGGCGAACGTGATGCCGCCCCGGTTGACCATGGAGTTGACGACGGAGTTGGTGATGATCTCGCGGCGCAGGGGGTGCTCGGCGATCGCGGCGGCATACGGGCCGCGCAGGGGCTGGGGGAAGTAGTCGGCGAGGGTGGCGCCGAACCACGGGTCGTCGGGCAGCGCGGAGGCCAGCAGCTGGCTCTTGAGGTGCAGCTTGGCGTATGCCGCGAGCACGGCGAACTCCGGGGAGGCGAGGCCGATGCCAGCCTTGTGGCGCCGCGCGATCTCGGCGTCGCTGGGCAGGAACTCGAGCGACCGGTCGAGGTCGCCGTGCTCCTCGAGGAACTGGATGAGCCGCTCGTGGACGACGAGCATCCCGTGCTGCTGGGCCCGCGCGTTGCCGAGGAGGACGTTCTGCTCGTAGTTGTCCCGCAGGACCTGCCGGGCCACCTCGTCGGTCATCGACGCGAGCAGCGCGTTGCGCCGCTCCATGGTCAGCTGCCCGCTTCGCGTCAGCCCCGTGAGGAGGATCTTGATGTTGACCTCGTGGTCCGAGGTGTCGACCCCCGCGCTGTTGTCGATGGCGTCGGTGTTCACGTGGACGCCGCCGAGCGCTGCCTCGATGCGGCCGAGCTGGCTCATGCCGAGGTTGCCGCCCTCGCCGACCACCTTGCACCGCAGCTCGCTGCCATTGACGCGGATGGCGTCGTTGGCGCGGTCGCCGATCTCCGCAGCGCTCTCCGTCGAGGCCTTGACGTAGGTGCCGATCCCGCCGTTCCACAGCAGGTCGACCGGAGCCTGCAGGATGGCCCGCATGAGCTCGGCCGGGGTGAGCGAGCCGGTCGTGTCGGGCAGCCCCAGGGCCTGCGCCATCGGCGGGCTCACCCGCACCGCCTTGGCGCTGCGGTCGAAGACCCCTCCCCCGTCGGAGATCAGCTGCCGGTCGTAGTCCATCCACGACGAGCCCGGCAGCTCGAAGAGGCGGCGCCGCTCGGTGAACGAGGTCTCGGCGTCCGGGTCGGGGTCGACGAAGATGTGCCGGTGGTCGAAGGCCGCGACGAGGCGGATGTGCCGCGACAGGAGCATGCCGTTGCCGAAGACGTCGCCGCTCATGTCGCCGATGCCTACCGCGGTGAAGTCCTCGGACTGGCAGTCCACCCCGATCTCCCGGAAGTGCCGCTTGACCGACTCCCAGGCGCCGCGGGCGGTGATGCCCATCGCCTTGTGGTCGTAGCCGGTCGAGCCGCCGGACGCGAAGGCGTCGTCGAGCCAGAAGCCGTAGTCGGCAGACAGGGCGTTGGCGATGTCGGAGAACGACGCCGTCCCCTTGTCGGCCGCGACGACGAGGTAGGTGTCGTCCTCGTCGTGCCGCACGACCCGCGGCGGCGGCACCGCCGCGCCCGAGACGAGGTTGTCAGTGAGGTCGAGCAGCCCGGAGATGAACAGCTGGTATGCCGCGATGCCCTCGTCGAGCCACGCGCGCCGGTCGAGGGCGGGGTCGGGCAGCTGCTTGGCGTAGAAGCCGCCCTTGGAGCCGGTCGGCACGATGACGGCGTTCTTGACCATCTGCGCCTTGACGAGGCCGAGGATCTCGGTGCGGAAGTCCTCCCGACGGTCCGACCACCGCAGCCCGCCGCGGGCGACCTTCCCGAAGCGCAGGTGCACCCCTTCCACGCGGGGGCTGTAGACCCAGATCTCGAACCGCGGCCGAGGCGCCGGCAGGTCGGGGACCTGCTTGGGGTCGAGCTTGAGCGACACGTACGGCTTGGGCTGCCCGGCCTCGTCGACCTGGAAGTAGTTGGTCCGCAGGCTGGCGAGGACCACGCCGAGCAGGGCCCGGAAGATGCGGTCGTGGTCGAGGCTCGCGACGGCGTCGAGGTCGCCCTGGATGCGCTCGACGACGGCGTCGGTCGCGGCCGCCCGCTGCTGGGTGCCGGTCGGGTCCGCGGCGAAGGCCTCGGGGTCGAACCGGGCCTCGAAGAGCTCGACGAGGCTGCGCGCGATGGCGGGGTGGGCCCGCAGAGCCGACGCGACATAGCTCTGCGAGAACGTGGACCCCGTCTGACGCAGGTACTTGGCGACGGTGCGCAGGATCACCACCTGGCGCCAACCGAGGCCGGCGCCCAGCACGAGCGCGTTGAACCCGTCCGACTCGGCCTCGCCCACCCAGACCGCCCGGAAGGCCTCCTCGAAGCGGGCGCTCACGTCGTCGGTGGCCTCGCCGCGACCCCACTCCGCGGCGTCCCCGGCCTCGAGCCCGAAGTCGTAGATGTGGAGGATGTCGTCCTCAGGACCGGTCAGCTCGTAGGGCCGCTCGTCGGTGACCTCGACCCCGAGGTGGGTGAAGAGGGGCAGCACGCGCGTGAGCGAGAGGCTCTCGCGGCGGTAGAGCTTGAACCGGCGCTCCGCGTCGGACGCGGAACCGGGGTCGCGGTAGAGGTGCAGGCCGGTGGCGTGGTCGGTCCCGTCGAGCGCGTCGATGCGCTCGAGGTCCTCGGCCGCCGTCGCGACGTCGAAGTCCTCCTTGTAGGCCTCGGGCAGCCGCTTGCCGTATGCCGTCATGGCGCGGGCCGCGCGCTCCGGGCCGCGCGTCCGGCGCAGCAGCTCGGCCAGGTCCTCCTCCCACGTGCGGGTGGCGTCGACGATGCGACGCTCGAGCGCGGCCTCGTCCACCGTGGGGATCTCCTGGCCCGACGGCATACGGACGACGTAGTGCAGGCGGGCGAGCGTGGAGTCGCTGACCCGGGTCGTGCTGTCGATGTTCTGGCCGCCCCACGCCTCGAGGAGGATCCGTTCGATCCGGAGGCGGACCGTCGTGTTGTAGCGGTCGCGGGGCAGGTAGACCAGGCACGAGACGAAGCGGCCGAACTGGTCGCGCCGCAGGAAGAGCTTGGTGCGACGTCGCTCCTGCAGGTGCAGCACGCTCGTGGCGATCTCCGCGAGCTGGGGGGCACTGGTCTGGAACAGCTCGTCGCGGGGGTAGGTCTCGAGGATGGACAGGATGTCCTTGCCCGAGTGGCTCTCAGGACGCAGGCCGGCGAGGCGCAGCACCTCCTGGGCCCGGACGTCGAGCAGCGGGATGTCGTGGATGGCGTCGTTGTACGCGGCCGACGCGAAGAGCCCGAGGAAGCGCATCTCGCCCACGCACTGGCCGCTCGGGTCGAACTTCTTGATCGAGATGTAGTCGAGGTAGGCGTTGCGGTGCACCGTGGAACGGGAGTTCGCCTTGGTGATGATGAGCACCGTGCGGTCCCGGGCGGCCCGGCTCGCCGCGGTCGTGAGGACGAGCCCGCTGCTCGCCTCGGCGCGGTCGTAGCGCAGCAGGCCGAGCCCGGTCCCCGGCAGGGACCTCGAGATGTCCTTGCCGTGCTCGCGAGTCAGGGCGTACTCGCGGTAGCCGAGGAAGGTGAAGTTGTCGTCGGCGAGCCACTCGAGGAACCGCCCGGCCTCGCGCGCCTCGTGCGGGTCGGTCCCGGGAGGCGGCCCGGCCCGCAGCTGCGCGGCCAGGTCGAGGGCGCGGGCCCGCATCTTGGGCCAGTCCTCGACGGCGTCCCGCACGTTGTCCAGCACGTGCCGCAGCCGCTCCTCCGCGTCGGCGAGCGAGTCCTCGGGCAGACGGTCCACCTCGAGGTGCATCCAGGACTCCTGCACGGGGGCGACGCCCGCGTCCAGGCCCTCGAGCGCCTCAGCCGCATCGTCGAGGACGATGTCACGCAGCTCACCCGTGATGTCGCGCAGCACCGACAGCTGTGGGTGGACGATGAGGTGGACCCCGCTGTCGAAGCCGCCGAGCGCCGAGACGACGGAGTCGACGAGGAAGGGCATGTCGTCGATGACGCTCTCGACGATCGTGTGCGGGCTCTCCCACCCGTCCCGCTCCCGGGTCGGGTTGAACGCGCGGACGTTGAGGGTCCCGACGGGCCGATGCGCGGCGAAGGCGCGGTGCCCGAGCGCGATCGCGGCGAGCTCGTGGGGGTCCCGCGAGAGCAGGTCCTCGCTCGCAACCAGGTGGTAGTAGGCGTGCAGGAAGGGCTCGAGACCCTTTCGCGAGGAGGAGGCGGCGTGCAGGACATCGGTTCGGGAGTGTTCGAGTGACGTGGACATGCGCCTGCGGTTCCTCACCGTTTCGTTGCCCGCACGCCGTCGTGCCGGCACTACGTCCTATGAGCGTATCGCCGCCCTCCGACGGCTTCCCCCGCTGGGGGTGGTGGAGAACCAGCGCGGCGACTGTGTCAACCTCCCTACAGTGGTGGGCATGACGGACCGGACGAGCGACGCGCCGCGGGCGGCCGACCCACCCCGCGCCGCGCTGGCCAGGGCCCGGTCCGCGACCCGGGAGGTCGCGGACGACCTGCTCACCCACCTGCCCGACGTCGGCGACCCGGCCACCCAGCGCCTGCTCGACGCCTGGGTCGAGCAGGCCGCCGACACGCTGCGCGCGGTCTCGGAGGCCCTCGAGGAACGGCTCCTCGGTGCCGGGAGGTCGACATGACCTCTCGACCCGGGGACCCCGCCTCGGTGTCCGTGCTCGGCGGCGCCCTGCGCGGACACGCCCTGCGGCTCGCCCGGCTCCTCGACGAGCTCGAGCGGCCCTCCCGCCGCGGGCGCGCGCCCGGTCGTCCCGACCCGACCGCGCCGGAGCGGGCCCTGCTGGCCCGCACCGCGGAGGAGCTGGACCGGGTCGGGGCCCAGCTGCAGGGCTTTGCCACCACGACGGTCGAGACCGCGGCCCGGCTGCGTCGGTTGGAGCAGGACTGCGCCGCCGCCGACCTGCGGGTGCAGGGCGAGCATGTGGTCGAGCCCGCGGGGCCGAGCCGCACGGATCCGGCCGACCGGCTCCGCTCACGAGCCTGCCTCCAGGCCCACCTCAGCCGCGTCGTGACCGCCGACGCGGAGGCGCTCGCCGACCTCCAGCGTGAGGTGCACGCGTCCGCGGCCCGCCTCGAGCGGCTCTCGGAGCGCGCCCGGACCGGCTCGGCAGCCGAGGCGCCCGGCTGGTGAGGCGCGGCCCGTTACGGTACGTCCCATGAAGATCACCAAGACGGTCGACTATGCCGCCCCGACCGACGTCGTCTACGCCATGCTCACCGACCCCGCCTTCCAGGAGCGCAAGTGCGTGGAGGCGGGCGCGTTGCGCCACGACGTGACGATCACCGCCCAGGGCGAGGGGTCGCGGATCCTCACGCGCCGGGACCTGCCCACGCAGGGCCTTCCCGACTTCGCGAAGTCGCTCGTGGGGTCCACGCTGGCCATCACCGAGACGTACCGGTGGGGCGGGGCGGGTGCCGACGGCAGCCGCGACGGCGACCTCACGGTCGAGGTGGCGGGGGCTCCCATCGCGATGCGCGCCACGGTGCGCCTCGCCCCGTCGGGGACCGGCTCGAGCCTCACGGTCGACGGCGAGCTCAAGGCGTCGATCCCGCTCCTCGGCGGCAAGATCGAGAAGGCCGCGGCGCCGGCCGTCACGGACGCCATGGACAGCGAGTACCGCACCGCCCAGGAGTGGCTGGTCGGACGGCGCTGAGCAGGCCGGGCGGTCAGCGCATGTGGGGATACCCGTGCGAGGTGGGCGGCACGAACGTCTCCTTGATCGAGCGGACGCTGGTCCACCGCAGCAGGTTCTGCGCCGCGCCGGCCTTGTCGTTGGTGCCCGAGGCCCGGCCGCCGCCGAAGGGCTGCTGACCCACGACGGCGCCGGTGGGCTTGTCGTTGATGTAGAAGTTGCCCGCGGCGAACCGTAGCCGGGCCGTGGCGTCGGCGATGGCGTGGCGGTCCTGGGCGATGACCGAGCCGGTCAGGGCGTAGGGCGAGAACCGCTCCATCTGCTGAAGGACGGCGTCGTAGTCACCGTCGTCGAACACGTGCACGGACAGGATGGGACCGAAGTACTCGGTCCTGAACGACTCGTCGGTCGGGTCCTTGACCTCCAGGATGGTGGGCCGCACGAAGTACCCGACCGAGTTGTCGTAGGTCCCGCCCGCGATGACGTCGACACCGGTCGTGGCGTGAGCCCGGTCGATCGCGTCCCGGTGCTTGGCGAAGGCTCGGGCGTCGATCACCGCGCCGAGGAAGTTCGACAGGTCGGTCACGTCCCCCTGCGGCAGGTCGTTGGTGATCGCGACGAGGTCGTCCCGGACCCGCGACCACACCGAGGCGGGGACGTAGGCCCGGGAGGCGGCCGAGCACTTCTGTCCCTGGTACTCGAACGCGCCGCGGATCATCGCCGTGCGCAGCACGTCGGGGTCCGCGCTGGGATGAGCGAGGATGAAGTCCTTGCCACCGGTCTCGCCCACCAGCCGCGGATACGTCCGGTACCGCTGCAGGTTGGATGCGACCTGGCTCCACAGGTGCTGGAACGTCGCCGTCGAGCCGGTGAAGTGGATCCCGGCCAGGTCCTCGTCCGCCAGTGCGACGGTCGAGACGTCCCGGCCGTCCCCGGCCACGAGGTTGACCACGCCCGGCGGCATACCGGCCTCCTCCAGCAGCTCCATCGTCAGCTGGGCCGCCAGCTGCTGCGTCGGAGACGGCTTCCACACCACGGTGTTGCCCATGAGCGCCGGCGCCGTCGGCAGGTTGCCGGCGATCGCGGTGAAGTTGAACGGCGTGATCGCGTAGACGAACCCCTCCAAGGGGCGGTAGTCCGAGCGGTTCCACACTCCCTTGGCGTGCAGGGGCGGCTGCTCCGCCAGGATCTGCCGGGCGAAGTGGACGTTGATCCGCCAGAAGTCGATGAGCTCGCAGGCCGCGTCGATCTCGGCCTGGTATGCCGTCTTGGACTGGCCCAGCATCGTGGCGGCGTTGAGCCGCGCCCGCCACGGGCCCGACAGCAGCTCGGCGGCCTTGAGCAGCACGGCCGCCCGGTCGTCGAAGGACAGCTCGCGCCATCCGGGCGCCGCGGCCTTGGCCGCGTCCACCGCGGCCCGGGCCTCGCTCACGGTCGCGGTCCGCAACGTGCCCAGCACCTTCGCGTGCGCGTGGGGCTGGCGCACCACCACCTCCGCGCCCGCCCCGACCACCCGGCGGCCGCCGATCGTGTGCGGCAGCTCCCCCCGACCCGCACCGAGCTCGGCGAGCGCCACCTCCAGCGCCGCCCGCTCCGGCGAGCCCGGCGCGTAGTCCAGGACGGGTTCGTTCACCGGCGGGGGGACGCGGGTCACGGCATCCATCTCAGCTCCACGGTCGAGGGAACGGGCCGCCGCGTGCGGGCGGTCCGTTCCATCGTGACACGCGGTCAGCGCAGCACGGTGATGCCCCAGGGATAGCGGTACTCCTCGCCCCGGTAGGCACGCATGGCCCCGACGAGGTGGAACAGGATGCTCGCCACGAAGACGATGACCCAGAGGATGAGGGCGATCGGGATGCCGATGAGGGTGATGAAGAAGACCCACCCCACGATGGACAGGACCCACAGGACGATGTTGAAGTTGAAGGCCCCGGCCGCCGAGCGCCGGACGAACGCGCTCCGGTCCTTGTAGAGGGCCCAGACGAGGAGGGGGCCGACGAAGGAGAGCCAGCCGGCCGAGACGATGGCCGCCACGAGCGCCGACCCGTGGGCGAGCATGGCCCACGTGCGCTCGTCGTCGGAGGAGAGCGCGACGCCCCGGGCGGCGTCGCGGGTCGGGTCGGGTCGGTAGTGGTCGTCGTGTGTCATGGACCCAGTCTGCGGGCGCCCGGCCGGCACGCGCCATGGTGGTCGTCCCTGACCCGACCCTGACCGGACCCCGACGACGGCGGGACGCCCGGGGTCAGCCGGCGGGCTGTGCGGCCACCTGCAGCGCACAGACGCCGCTGCGCGCGTCCGCGATCCCGAGCGTGTCGAAGAGCGTCCGGGCCAGCTCGAGGTGCCCGGCCGCGCTGGGGTGCACCAGGTCGTCGAACCACAGCTGGGGGCCACCGTCCGCCCCCGCCTGCGTCCACCTGGCGTGGTGGTCGACGAGGACGACCCCGAGGTGGGCGGCGAGGGAGCGGACCTCCTCGGCGTATGCCGCGACGACGTCCGGGGCCGGGCGCCCGCCGGACTGGACGGGCGGCGGCGTCTGCAGGACGACGGTCGCCCCCACGTCCCGGGAGCGCTGCACGAGCTGGTCGAGGGCGTAGCGATAGGACCGGATGCCGTCGAGGCCCTCGTTGGCGTCGTTGCTGCCGAACATCACCGCGACGACGTCCGGGCCGAAGCGCCCGACCCGCCAGTGGAACTCTGGGAGGACGCCCTCGGCCGTCGCAGCGGCGACACCGGTGTTGACCACGGCGTCGGCCCGGCGCCCCAGCTCTCCACGCACCCGCTCCGCGAAGTGCTCGACGTAGGAGCGCCAGCCGCGGGTGTGCGTCACACCCTGGGTGATGCTGTCACCGACGAAGACCCAGGTGACGGGGGGACCCCAGAGCACGTGCCGCAGGCGGTCGGCGTCACGTCGGGCGTACTCGTCGGCGGTGAAATCCATGGGCGCAACGTAACAACAGCCCGTTCCCCGGCTCCCCCGCGCGCCCACGGGCTGGGACGGCGCGACCGTCGGTGCCGCCCACGGCACGAGGGCCGGCCCGGGTCCCGGGCAACGGCTGTACTGTCGGCGTGTGACCGGGGCACAGCCCGACCGGGTCCGACCGCAGTCGCAGCAGCCGGCCGACGTGGCCGCGCTGCTGCCGATGGTGCGCCGGATCGTCGGTGCCCGGGTGGGCAGCCATCCGGCGGCCGAGGACCTCGTGCAGGAGACGCTCGTGCGCGTCCTCGCCGCATCGGCGACCATCGACCCGGCCATGGTGGAGCCGTACGCCATCGCCACGGCACGCAACGTCGTCGCGTCGATGTGGCGCGAGTCCGACCGGCACCAGCGCAACCGGCACCGGGTCGTGGACCTGCGCCGGCCCGAAGCGCCCGATGAGCACCTGCTGGCCCACGAGGAGCAGGCCGCCATCGCGGAGGCGCTCGCCAGGCTCTCGGACCGCGAGCGTCAGGCGCTGCTCGCGCACGAGGTCTCCGGCGAGGCCACCCAGTCGCTGGCGGCCCGGGAAGGCACCACCGCGGGCGCCGTCGCCGCACGGCTCAACCGCTCCCGAGCCCGCCTGCGGGTGGAGTACCTGCTCGTGCTCGAGCAGGCCGAGCCACCCTCCGACCGATGCCGACCGGTGCTGCTCGCCGTCTCGAGCGGGGACCGCCGGCGCCAGCACGAGCTCGACGCGGCCCGTCACCTGCTCGAGTGCACCCTGTGTGCGCGCCTGAGCCAGCCGCTGCTGCATCGCGGGCATCCCCGGGACGACGCGGTGCACATCCCCATCTCGTCCGACGCCGACATCGTCGCCGCCCGGCAGGCCGCCCGGGAGCTGGCTGCCCGGTTGCAGTTCGGCAGCACCGACCTGACCGTCCTGGCCACCGCCGTGTCCGAGGTGGCCCGCAACATCGTGCGCTTCGCCGGCCGGGGGGAGGTCCTCGTCGAGCTCATCGACGGGCCGCGGCGTGGGGTGCAGATCACCGCGCGCGACGCGGGACCCGGCATACCGGACGTGCAGGAGGCGCTCCGGGACGGGTTCAGCACGTACGGCGGGCTCGGGATCGGCCTGCCCGGGAGCCGGCGGCTCATGGACGAGTTCGCCATCGTCTCCGAGCCCGGGCGAGGGACGACCGTGACCATGACCAAGTGGCGACAGGAGAGATGACATGGGTAGCGACGACAATGCCGGGTCCGCGCAGGACCGCCCGCCCGGCTGGAGCCATCGCGACGGGGAGCAGCTGCTCCCCCAGCTCGTCGCCCACCTGCGCGAGCATCGGACGAAGCTGCGGCAGGAGTGGGCCGGCCGCATCCAGGAGGCGCACCTGCTCGAGGCCATGACCCCGAAGGAGATGGCGGCCGAGACGACCTCCGTCTATGACAACTACGTCGGGGTCCTCGAGACGGGAAGCGTCGAGGCCCTGCAGCACTACGCCCGCGACCTGTCCGAGCGGATCATCCCCCGGGGCGTCGAGACGCACGAGGTGGTCGGGATCGTGCTGCTGCTGCGGGACGTGCTGGCGAGGTCGCTCTTCGAGAAGTACCAGCGCGACTTCGCGCTGCTCAACCGGGTGCTCGACGCCTACGAGCCGGCCGCCAACCGCATCGCGAACACGGTCGCCGTGAGCTTCGTGGAGGAGCGGGAGCGCGTCATCCGCCAGCAGCAGGAGGCGATCCGGGAGCTCTCGACCCCGGTGCTGCCCGTGCGGGAGCGGCTGCTCATCCTGCCCATCATCGGCATTCTCGACAGCGAGCGAGCCCGCCAGCTCACCGAGCAGCTGCTCGCCGGCATCCGCACGCATCGCGCCAAGGTCGTGGTCATCGACATCACGGGGGCACCCGAGGTGGACGAGGCGGTGGCCAACCACCTCGTGAAGACCGTCGATGCCTCCCGCCTCATGGGGGCCAGCGTCATCATCACCGGCCTCTCCCCCAAGATCGCGCAGACCCTCGTCACGATCGGCGTCGACCTCAGCAAGATGAACACCATCGGCGACCTGCAGGGCGGCCTGGAGGAGGCGGAGCGCCTGCTCGGCTTCACCGTGACCCGGGACCAGGAGGCGCCGGGCTCGTGAGCCTCGGACCGGCACTCGTCTCCATCATGCGGCAGGGGTCGTACCTGATCGCATCGGTGCACACCGCGCTGGACGACGGGCAGATGGTCCGCTTCCGGACCGACCTCATCGAGCAGATCGGGCGCTACCGCTCCCGCGGCGTCATCATCGACGTGGCGGCTCTCGACGTCCTCGACTCCTTCGGCTCGCGGACGCTGGGCACCATCGCGGAGATGGCCCGGCTGCGGGGCGCGGTGACCGTGATCGTCGGGATCCAGCCCGACGTCGCCTTCGCCATGGTGGAGCTGGGCATGGGAGTCGGGGCGGTTCCCACCGCCCTCGACCTCGAGGAGGGCCTGGAGCTGCTCGACCGGCGGGTCGGCGACGCCCGCGGGGACCGCTCGGCGGGCCCGCGGCGGTGAACGACCTCGCGGCGCTGACCCGCGACTACCGGGTCGCGCTCCTGCGCTACCTGCCCCGACGCGAGGAGGCGCCCCTGGCCAGCGGCTACGAGCTCGGCCGCACGGCTCTCGCGCACGGCGTCAGCATCCTGGAGCTGGCGCGCGTGCACCACGACGTGCTGCTCGACGTGCTGCGCGACACCCGGCCCGACGAGGTCGTCGGCGTGGCCGCGGCGGCCGCGGACTTCTTCCTCGAGGTGCTGGCCGCCGCCGACATGACCCATCGCGGACTCCGGGGCGCGACGGACTGATGGGCTCGCCGCGCCGGCCCCGCTCGTCGGCCCCGCCCCCGCCGCGGGAGGTGGCAGGACCGCCCTCCCGCCCGGACGTCGTGGCCTGCGGTGCATGACGCGGCGTGCGGCGCGGCGTGCGGCGCGGCCGCACCGGGCCCCGGGCGGCCGCCTCAGCGGTGCGGGCACGTCGCGCCTGCTCCCGGGGCCCGCGCGCCCGCTCTCGGTGCCCGCGCCACGGCCACCGAGACGGGCGAGCCCGCGTCATCCGCGCAGGGCGAGGGAGTCTTCGAAGGTGCCAGGCCCGCTGGGCACAGGCCCGGAGCACGACGGCCGGGCCTTCCGTACCGAGGAAAGGGCGACGACAAGAATCGGACTGAACACCCCCAGGGTCTTTGGACCCGCCGTGATTCGTCCCCGCAGCGCCGCCACGCCTCAGGCGGCGGGCGGAGACGCCCCCCGGGCGACCCGGTCGCGCCCCAGACAGCGCGGCCGGGTCGTTCGCGCGTGCAGGGTGGGGTCGGTCAGGACAGCAGCCGCCGCACCTCGGCCAGCTCCGTGACGTCATACCAGAGCAGCTCCAGCGGCAGCGGCCCGTCCTCGGCGCCCGGGGGGCCGGACCCGTGCGGCTCCTCGTCGACATGGCAGGACGCCACCCGCTCGAGCCGCAGGGGACCCACGAGCGAGACGCGAGAGGCGGTGGCCTGTCGGTCTGCGCCGCCCGCGACGCCCCCACCTCCGGCGGGGCGGGCGGCGCCCGGGAGGAGCTGCCCCGGGTCGGCATCCGCCGCGAGGACCACGCGTCGGTCGCCTGGGAGGTCGCGTGCGGCGGCGGCCGCCCGGACGGCGTCGCAGAAGGCGGCGTACTCGAGGTCCTCCACGTCGGCGGCGGGCGCGCCTGCCGAGAGCTCGGGGGTGACGGCATACGCCGCGACGGGCCGCTCGGGGGCCGCCTCGAGGACGCCTGCCTCGGCAAGGTGGGCGAGCGACCGGCGCCCCACCGGCACGTACACGCGCACGACGGCCATCAGCCCTCCCGCCCGCTCGCCAGCTCCGCGAGCGCGTCGACGATCGACTCGCCGAGGACGTCGACGTCGGGCATCGCGTCACGGTCGGCGTTGAGCCCGTAGAAGACCCCACCGTTGTAGGACGTGACGCCGACGGCGAGCGCCTGGCCCTTGGCGAGCGGCGTGACGGGATAGGTCGAGACCATCTTCGCCTCCCCGGCATAGAGCGGCATCTGCGGGCCCGGCACGTTGGTGACCATGACGTTGTAGAGCCGCCGGGACATCGCCGAGCCCAGTCGCGCGCCGAGCGCGTGCAGCGTCGGTGGGGCGAAGCCGGCCAGGTTGGCCAGGGACCGCGCCCCGACGGCCTGGCCCACCTCCATCTGCTGGCGCATGGCGAAGGCGATCTGATGCAGCCGCATCGACGCGCCGGGCTCGCCGACCGGCAGGTCGACGACGCAGGCCATGACCTCGTTGGCGTAGAGCCCGGTCGGGTCGTCGCCGTAGACGCTCACGGGCACCATGGCCCGCACGACGCTGCGACGACCCACCGGCTCCCCGCGGCCGAGCAGCCACGTGCGCAGGCCGCCGGCGATGGTGGCGAGGATGACGTCGTTGACGGTGACGTCCTCGGCATAGGGACCCTTGGCCAGCCGGGTGCGCACGGTCCGGTAGTCCTCGAGGTCGGAGGCGATCATGGCCCAGCGCCGGGCCGAGCCGATGGCGGTGTTGAGCGGGGAGTCGGGCGCCGGCCGCGCGGCCGTGCGGGCCAGCGCGCCGAGCACGGCGCCCGCCGACTCCACCGCCTGCAGTCCGACGTTGAGGGCGTCGTTGAGGCCGCCCCGGACGAGGTCGATGACCTGCGTGGGCCGGCGGACCACGTCGAGGAGGGCGCCCGTGACCAGCTCGGCGCCCGAGGGCGCACGCTGTGGCTCCCAGAGTCCCGGCTCCTCCGTCTCGGTGCGGTCTCCCGGCTCGGCGTCGACGAGCAGGTGCGCGATGTCGAGGGCGTGGACACCGTCGATGAGCGCGTGGTGGGTCTTCGTCACGAGGGCGAAGCGGCCGCCTTCAAGCCCCTCGACGAGGTAGATCTCCCACAGCGGCCGGGTGCGGTCGAGCTTGCGGGGCTGGACCCTGGAGACGAAGTCCTGCAGCTGGCGGTCGGTGCCCGGCCGGGGCAGGGCCGCCCGGCGCACGTGGTAGCTGAGGTCGAAGTTCTCGTCGTCGACCCACACCGGGTTGGCGATCCGGGCCGGCACGTCGCGCACCTTCTGGCGGAACCGGGGGATGGCCCCGATGCGGTGCTCGATGATCCGCACGAGCCGGTCGAGGTCGAACCCGGCCCGCGGCGGCTCGAACACCATGACCGACCCGACGTGCATGGCGGTGGTGGACTCCTCGAGGTAGAGGAACGACGCGTCGAGCGAGGTGAGCCGGTCGGGCATGGCCCTCACTCTGCCAGAACGGCAGCGCCTACGATCGGGGCCATGTCGCCAGCCCGTTCCCGCCTGCCGTATGCCGCCACCCTGGTCGCCCTCGCGGTGGCCGCCGGGTGTGGGTCGCCGGCGGCCCCGTCGGGAGCGAGCCCCGCGACACCCGGAGCCGCGGTGACCCGGACCGTGACGATCACCGGCTCGCGCGTCGACCCGGCCCCCTCCCAGGTCGAGCTCGCCGCGGGCGACCGACTCGTCCTCGTCGTCACGAGTGACCACGACGACGAGCTGCATGCCCACGGCTTCGACGTGTCCGCCGCCCTCAAGGCCGGGGTGGCGGCGACCGTCACGCTCTCCGGCGCGACACCAGGGGTCTACGACGTGGAGACCCACGAGCCGGCCCTGACCCTGCTCACCGTCGCGGTCCGCTGAGGGCCCGAGGATGTGCATGGCCGCAGCCCTCGCCATGGTCCCCGCCGGGCTGCCGGCCCACGGAGTCGGCAACCGGCAGGACCTGCCCCTGCCCTTCGCCGCGCTGGTCACGGCCGCGGTGGCGGTGCTCGTCATCTCCTTCGTCGTGCTCGCGGCCCTGTGGCGCCAGCCGCGCCTTCGTCCCGGCGACGGCGTCCTGCTGCCCCGGTGGGCCGCCGCGGCGCTCGACGCCCCCGCTCTGCGGGTCACCGCGCGGGCCGTCATCGTCGCGCTCACGCTCTGGGTTGCCCTGGCGCTCGTGGCCGGCGCGGACACGGCCCGCAACCCCGTCCCGTCCGTGGTCTATGTCTGGCTCTGGGTCGGCGTCGCCTTCGCCTCGATGGCCCTCGGGCCGGTCTGGCGCGTCGTCAACCCGCTGCGGCTGCTGCACGCCGGCCTGCTGCGCCTCGCGCGCGTCGACCCCGACCTCGCCCTGCTGCCCTACCGCGGCGGGCTGTGGCCCGCCGCCGCCGGCCTGGCCGCCTTCACCTGGGTGGAGCTCGTCGCCGACGACAACACGAGCCTGCCCTTCCTCCGGGTCGTCGTGCTCGCCTTCGTCGCGGCCACGGTCCTCGGCAGCGCGGTCTTCGGCCGGGCCTGGTTCGAGCGGGCCGACCCCTTCGAGGCGTGGTCCCGGCTCCTCGGGCTGCTCTCGCCGCTCGGGCGCCGCGACGACGGCCGGTGGGTGCTGCGCTCGCCGCTGCACGGCGTCAACGAGCTGCGTGGGCAGGCCGGGCTCGTTCCCCTCGTGTCCGTGATGCTGGGCTCGACGGCATACGACGGGTTCACCGGCAACCTGTCGTGGGCCACCTTCGTGCAGCAGGCGCCGGTGCCCGCACCGGCGCTGGAGAGCGCCACGCTCCTCGGGTTCTTCCTCGTCGTGGGCGCCTCCCTGGCGCTGGCGGCGGCCGTGTCCGCCCGGCTCGCGGGGCTGCCCTCCGGGGCGTGGCCTGCCCTGACCAGTGACCTCGCGCCGTCGCTGGTGCCCATCGCGGCGGGATACGTCGTCGCCCACTACTGGTCGCTGTGGGTGTACCAGGGCCAGCTCACCCTCGCGCTGCTGTCCAACCCCTTCGGCGCCGGCGACGACGTCCTCGGGCTGGCCGGGCTCAGGCCGGACGCCACCCTCATCCGCCCGACCCTCGTGGCCACGATCCAGGCGGTCAGCATCGTCAGCGGGCACCTGCTCGGCGTGCTCGCCGCCCACGAGCGGGCCGTGACGGTGCTCCCGCGGCGGGCCGCCGTCGTGGGGCAGGCGCCCCTCGTCGTCGTCATGGTCGGCTACACGCTGGGCGGTCTGACGCTGCTGTTCAGCCCCTGAGCGGCGAGAACCTGCCCCCGGCGATCCCGCTGAGGAAGGCGCGGCGGCGCCAGCGGGAGCGGATGACGGAGGGCGAGGCGACGCCGGGCAGCGCGGCGTCGACGAGACGGGCCACCGCGAGCCGCAACGCGCACTCGGGGGCGTGCTCGACCACCGAACGGCCCATGAGGAGCGCGGCATCGACGGCCTCGCGGTCCTCCGGCAGGTAGACCACGTGCTCCACGCCGGCGAACCGCAGCAGCGACTCCGAGATCCGCGTCTCCGGGTGCGGACCCACGGCCGAGGACCGGACGCGGTTGACGACGGGAAAGGGCGGGGGCGACGGGACGGTGCCGATCTCCTGCAGGCCGCGGACGAGCCGCTGCAGGCCCACCGGGTCGGCCGAGGCGACGGCCAGCACGGCGTCGGCTGCGGCGAGCGTGGTCAAGGTGGCCTCGTTACGCCGGGGAGCCAGCGTGTCGTAGCTCAGCTCCTCGTCGTTCTCCAGGCAGAAGCCGACGTCGGCCACGACGACGTCGGCGAGCCCCCGGGCGAGCCAGAGGACCCGCTCGAGCGACGCCGCGCGGATCTCCGTCCAGCGTTCGGCCTTCGGGATGCCCGTGAGCACGCGCAGACCCGCCGTGACCTCAGGGGCCAGCCCGGCCAGGGTGGGCAGGTCGAGCCCGCCGTGGTCGGCCGCGCGGCACGCGGCCGCCAGTCCCGGGGCCTCGTCGAGCAGCCCGAGCGTCTGGCCGACGCACCCGCCGTAGGTGTCGGCGTCGACGAGCACGACGCGCATCCCGCGGGCGGCCAGCTCGGCGGCGACGGTCACCGCCACCGTCGTCCGGCCCGGCGCCCCGGTGGGGCCCCACACCGCCACGAGGCGACCCCGCCCCGGCCGGTGCTCGTCGGGCTCGCGGGGAGCCAGCGTGCCCTCATCGTCCGGCCGCCCCGCTGCGGACCCGGCCGGGGACCACCCGCCGTCGGCCACCCCCGACACGTCGTCGGGCACCTCGAACGCGCCGACGAGGGGAAGGTCCTGGGCTGCGTGCGGCCCCGCCGGGGCCGGGGAGCCGCCGGCGACCGCCTCCGCGAACCGCTCGGGCGAGGCGTCGACGGGCAGCACCGCCGCGATGCCCAGCTGGCGCAGCCGCCGCTCCGCGCCCTCGTCGCCGGGCGGATGGACGCCGACGACGTGCAGCCGGCCCGCTCGGAGGCGACCGACGACGCTGAGGTCGAGCCCGCGCAGGTCGTGCGAGACGATGACGCAGCGGCCAAGACCCGCCTGGGCCACCGACAGCAGCTCCGGCAGGTCGGCGCAGCGGCGCGCCACGGTCACGCCCCGCGCCGCCTCCAGCGTCCCCGCGACCCGGCCGTCCCAGTGGGGGCCGAGGGCGGTGAGCACGTCGGTCATGACGCGGGGGTGCTCGCCGCACCTGCCACGGGCACGAGGGTCACCTTGGCGTCGGCGTCGACCGCCTCCACGAGCGTCTGGACCTTCTCGGACGGCACGTAGAGCTGCACCGAGGTCGTGGCGTTGGAGCCCAGCCCGCTGGATCCGGGCAGCACCGCCGCCACCCCCACCGAGGAGAGCGCCTTGGTCGCGCGGCGCCGCTCGGTCGAGGCGACCCCCGGCGGCTTCTCGCTGAGGAAGACATCCACGGACGTGCCCTGCGTCAGCCCGGTGGCGGACACGGCATCCACCCGGACCGTCAGCCGCTGCACCCCGACCTCGGCGGCCGTCCCGATCGCCGACACGGGGACGAGCTCGCCCTCCCGCACGTCGCGGACGGCAAACCGCCCGGGCGGTGCTGGCCGGTCGGCCCGCAGGTAGCCGGACGCGGTCGCGTCGAGCCGCACGTCGACGCGGCGCAGGTCGGCGGGCGAGATCGGGTCGCCGGCCACGAGGTTGCGGGCTGCCACGAAGTGCGCCGTGCGGTCGTCCGCGCTGGCCACCGCCTTCGCGCCGAGCGTGGCGGAGAGCAGGACGAGCAGGACGCCGACCACGAGGCGGCTGTCCCGCCACGACGGTCGCTGCAGGCGCTTGGCCCGTGGTGCCGGCAGCTGCGTCATCCCTGACCCCCTGATCCGCGGTCCGACCGGACCGATCCGCTCCCTCGCCGGACTCATCCTGCCGCACGGGGAGGCGTCCGCGCCGGGTATCCGGGGAGCCTGTGGACAACCGCGGGGGCCGGGAGCGGCGCCCCTAGGATGGGTGCGTCGACCACCTCGTCCAAGGAGCAACCGTGGCGCAGCGCTTCCTGCAACTGGCGGAGGTCTCGGAGATCCTCAACATCTCCTCGGCCCAGGCGTACGCCCTCGTCCGCTCCGGCGAGCTGCCCGCCATCAAGGTCGGCGGCCGCGGCCAGTGGCGCGTCGAGGCCACCGAGCTGGAGAGCTACATCCAGCGGATGTACCAGCAGACGCGGTCCTTCGTCGAGGCGCATCCGTTCGGGGCCGGCGCCGACGACTGAGCGGGCCCCTTCCTCGGCGGCGGGCACGGCAGGCGTCAGAGTCTGCGCACCGAAGCCAGCGCGGTGAAGGGGACGAGCACGACGCCGTGGACGTTCGCAGCCCGGCGTGGCTCGTCGGGTGCGTGCTCGGCGAGCTCGAGGTGGTCGGCGCCGACGACGTCGATCGTGCCCGTCGCGCCTCGGCCGGACAGGTCGAGCACCTCGACCACGGCCCGGTCCCGGCTCACCGCGCGCAGCGCGGAGGCCAGGCCGAAGCGGCGACCGACCACGGTCGTCGCCGCCGCGCCGACCCCCACGCCCCGAGCGGCGCGCAGGGCCGTCAGGGGCACGAGGACGGGGCGTCCCGGTGCCGGCTCGAGCAGCAGCCAGTCACCGCCCACGTCGACGAGGCGCCCGACCACCGTGCTGGGGCCGGTGACGACGGTGATGGTGGCTCCGACGCTGGCGAGCAGCCGGGCGGGCAGGTCGAGCAGGGCCCGCTCGCGCCGGGTCCGGTCGGCCACCTCGAAGGCCAGGTCGCGGCCCTCGTCGGCGGCCAGCTGGGCCTCCAGGTCGGCGAAGAGCCGCTCCCAGCGCATGGGGACCTCCCTGCAGACGACGCCTGATGCGCAGCAGTATGCCGCAACCCCCCGTTGTCCACAGCCAAACCACGGTCTCCTTGACCAAAAGCAAGGAAACGCATTTGAATGACGGCATGGATGCACCGCTACACAGGGCCGTGGGCCGTCCGCTGGCCGCCGCCGCCGGCTGCGCTGGGGCGAGCGCGGCGGCGGTCGTCTTCCTCACCCGCTCGGCCTGGGAGACCTGGCCCGCGCCGCACGCCGTCGTCCGGCCCGAGGACGTCGTGCTGGGGCTGCTCGCGTGGGCCGGGGCCGCCCTCGCCGGCTGGGTGGGGCTGGGCGGGCTGCTCACCGCCCTGTCCCTGCTTCCCGGCGCCCTGGGGCGGCTGGCGGCCCGGGTCGCGGCGCGGGTCACGCCACGCGCCGTGCGCACGGCGCTGGCCATGGTGCTCGGCACGTCGCTCGGCACGGTCGCGCTCCCGGCCGGAGCCGCGGGATCGGCGCCGCTCCCGGGCCGGGCGGCCACCACGGCCACCCTCGTGGTGGCGAGCGCCGCGTCGTCCGGACCCGCGCCGGCGAGCGCCGACTCGGGCTCGGACCCGACCGCTTCCGGCACGCCGGCCGCCGAGGAGGGCGCACCGCCAGCGCCCGACCCGGCATTCCACCCTCCGGCGGCCGCGGCCGCGTCACGGGGCTGGCTGCCCCCACCGCCCCCGCGGCGCTCCGACGCGGACGAGGGCCGGTTGCTCGCCCCGCCCCCGAGAGTGACCGCGGCGACAGCCGAGCTCGTCACCGTCCGCCGCGGCGACACCCTGTGGAGCATCGCGGCACGGCACCTCGGGCCGCACGCCAGCGACGCGGAGGTCGCTCGGGCCTGGCCGCAGTGGTATGCCGCCAACCGCGGCGTCGTCGGCCTCGACCCGGACCTGCTGCTGCCCGGGCAGCAGCTGCGGCCTCCGGGGCACGGCGGGCGACCATGAGCCGCCCCGTCTCGCCCCCAGCCCTGCGGGTGCGGCTCATTCCACAGACGGCGCCGCGGACGATCCCTGCCGACGAGGCCTACGCCGGCGGCCCGGCACCCGGCCAGGAGTCCCTCGCGCTCGACTTCTTCCCACCCGACGAGGACGGCGCCTTCGAGCGCAGGCGCAGCCGCACCGCCCAGCTCGGGGACCCGGCGCCGTTCGTCGCCAAGATGGCGCAGGCCATCGTCGAAGTCGTGTCAGGGCAGCGGCCACCGCCGCAGCTCATCCGCCACACGACCCCGCGGGTCTACTCGGTGCTCGCGCGGCGCGCGCTGGTCTCGGCCCGGCGCCAGCAGGCGGGCACGCGCCGTGGAGCGGTCGTGCGCCGCATCCGGCTCTGCGAGCCCGCGGACGGGGTCGTGGAGGCCGCCGCCGTCGTCGTCGCCCACGGCCGGGTGCGGGCGCTCGCGCTGCGCCTCGAGGGCCTCGACGGACGCTGGCTCGTCACCCAGCTGACCATCGGCTGACCATCGGCTGACCATCGGCTGACCTCGGCTGATCAGCGGCCCTTGCGCTTGGCCTTCTTGCCGCGCCGGCCGCCGGCGCGCACGGCGCTGCGCTGCCCGTCGGACTCGACGACCTCACCGGTCTCCCCCGGCGCCGAGTAGCGCAGCCCGCCCGACGGCTGGCCGCCGGACTGCAGGTCGACCCCGGACACCCGGACCTCGGGCTCCGCGCCGGCCGGCCGGAGGCCGCCGAACATCTCCGTGACCGTCCGAGGCGCGACCGCCTGCGGCTCAACCGCCGGGGCCACCTCGACCTCCACGGAGAACAGGTGGGAGACCGACTCCTCCTTGATGCCGTCCATCATGGCCTCGAAGAGCTGGAAGCCCTCGCGCTGGTACTCGATGAGCGGGTCGCGCTGGGCCATGGCGCGCAGGCCGATGCCCTCCTGGAGGTAGTCCATCTCATAGAGGTGCTCGCGCCACTTGCGGTCGAGGACCGACAGGACGACGCGGCGCTCGACCTCACGCATCGTCTCCTCACCGAGCGACTCCTCGCGGCGGTCGTAGGCGCGGTGGGCGTCCGACATCAGCTGCTCCCGGAGCAGCTCCGCGGTGATCGCCTGGCGTCCGCCCGCCATCGCCTCGAGGTCGGGGATCGTCACGGACACGGGGAACACCTGGCGCAGCGCGGCCCAGAGCCGCTCGAGGTCCCAGTCGGCCGCGAAGCCCTCCGCGGTGGCGGAGTCGATGTAGGAGCCGACGACGTCGTTGACGAACATCCGCAGCTGCTCGTGCAGGTCCTCGCCCTCGAGCACGGCGCGGCGCTCGTCGTAGATGACCTGCCGCTGCCGGTTGAGCACGTCGTCGTACTTGAGGACGTTCTTGCGGATCTCGTAGTTGCGGGCCTCGACGGCGGCCTGGGCCTTCTGGATCGAGCTCGTGACCATCTTGGACTCGATCGGCACGGTGTCCTCCATGCCGGCGCTCTGCATGAAGCGGTCGACGAGCCCGGAGTTGAACAGCCGCATGAGGTCGTCCTGCAGCGACAGGTAGAACCGGCTCTCGCCGGGGTCGCCCTGCCGGCCGGACCGGCCGCGGAGCTGGTTGTCGATGCGCCGGGACTCGTGTCGCTCGGTGCCGAGGACGTAGAGGCCGCCGAGCGCGACGACCTCCTCGTGCTCCTCCGCCACGGCGGCCTCGGCGGCCGCGAGCGCCTCGTCCCAGGCCGCCTCGTACTCCTCCGGCGTCTGCTCCGGGTCGAGCCCGCGTCGCTTCAGCTCGGCCACCGCCCGGAACTCCGAGTTCCCGCCCAGCATGATGTCGGTGCCGCGGCCGGCCATGTTCGTCGCGACGGTGACGGCGCCCTTGCGGCCGGCCTCGGCGACGATGGCCGCCTCACGCTCGTGCTGCTTGGCGTTGAGCACCTGGTGCGGCACGCCGCTCTTCTTCAGCTGGCGGGAGAGGTACTCGCTCTTCTCCACCGACGTCGTGCCGACGAGGACGGGCTGGCCCGCGTCGTGCCGCTCGACGATGTCGGCGACGACGGCGTCGAACTTGGCCACCTCGGTGCGGTAGACGAGGTCGCGCTGGTCGACGCGGATCATCGGCCGGTTGGTCGGGATGGGGATGACCCCGAGCTTGTAGATCGAGTTGAGCTCGGCCGCCTCGGTCTGCGCCGTGCCGGTCATGCCGGAGAGCTTCTCGTACATGCGGAAGTAGTTCTGCAGGGTGATCGTGGCGAGGGTCTGGTTCTCGTTCTTGATCTCGACCCCCTCCTTGGCCTCGATCGCCTGGTGCATGCCCTCGTTGTAGCGCCGTCCGGGCAGCATCCGGCCGGTGTGCTCGTCGACGATGAGGATCTCGCCCGACAGGACGACGTAGTCCTTGTCCTTCTTGAACAGCTCCTTGGCCTTGATGGAGTTGTTGAGGTAGCCGATGAGCGGGGTGTTGACCGTGTCGTAGAGGTTGTCGATGCCGAGCAGGTCCTCGACCTTCGCGATGCCCGACTCGAGCACCCCGACGGTCCGCTTCTTCTCGTCGACCTCGTAGTCGCCGCGGCCGTCCTCGCCCCGCTGCAGGCGGGCCGCGATCTTGGCGAACTCGACGTACCACTTGGTCGCGAGGTCGGCCGGGCCGGAGATGATGAGCGGCGTGCGGGCCTCGTCGATGAGGATGGAGTCCACCTCGTCGACGATGCAGAAGTGGTGGCCCCGCTGGACCAGCTCCTCCGGTGACCAGGCCATGTTGTCGCGCAGGTAGTCGAAGCCGAACTCGTTGTTGGTGCCGTAGGTGATGTCCTTGGAGTACTCGACGCGTCGCTGCTCCGGCGTCATCGAGGCGAGGATGCAGCCGGTCTCGACGCCGAGGGCGCGGTGCACACGCCCCATGAGCTCGGACTGGTACTCGGCGAGGAAGTCGTTGACGGTGATGACGTGCACGCCCTGCCCCGTGAGGGCGTTGAGGTAGGACGGCAGGGTGGCGACGAGGGTCTTGCCCTCACCGGTCTTCATCTCGGCGACGTTGCCGAGGTGCAGCGCGGCGCCACCCATGATCTGGACGTCGAAGTGGCGCTTGCCGAGGGTCCGCTTGCTGGCCTCGCGCACGGCCGCGAAGGCCTCGGGCAGCAGGTCGTCGAGGCTCTCGCCGGCAGCGAGCCGCTCGCGGAAGGCGGGCGTCTCGTCCCGCAGCTCCTCGTCGCTGAGCTTCTCGAAGTCGGCCTCCAGCGCGGCCACCTGCTTGGCGATCCCCTGCAGCTTCTTCAGGGTCCGGCCCTCACCGGCGCGCAGCAGCTTGTCGATGACCATGGTTGGATCTCACTCCCGACGGAATCGGACTGCCACCCCGGCGGGGCGGGCTCCCTCGCCCGTGGTGCCCACGGACCTGCCTAGGCTAGTCGCTGCCCCGACCAACCGACCAACGCGTCAGCGACGGGACCCGGTTCCCGGTGAGGCGACCGTGTCGAGGCCGAGCCAGTCGGCCATCGACCGCAGGGTCGCCTCGAGGGCCGGCGCCGCGCCGACCGGGGCCTGCGGCTCCCACGTGACCCGGTGACAGCGCAGGACTCCGGCAGCGCGGTCGGCCTTGAGGTCGCAGCGGGCCACCAGCCGCTCGCCGTAGAGGAACGGCAGGACGTAGTAGCCGTGCACCCGCCGGTGCGCCGGGGTGTAGATCTCGATCCGGTAGGCGAAGTCCCACAGCCCGAGGATGCGTCGCCGCTGCCACACGAGCGAGTCGAAGGGGCTGAGGAGCGTCGCCGCCTGGACGCGGCGGGGGACGCGGGCGGCGGCGTGCAGGTATGCCGCGGGCGCCCACCCGGGCACCGTGACCGGGACGAGCTCGCCGTCCGCGACGAGCCGGGCGACGGCGCACCGGGTGTCCTCGCGGCTCAGCCGAAAGTAGTCCGCGAGGCAGCGCTCGGTCGCCACGCCGTGGGACCGCGCCGCGATCCGGACGAGCTCGACCATCGCGTCGGCGTCGTGCTCGGGGCCCGGCCGGCGCCGCCAGGCATCGCGGTGCCTCTGCGGCGCGACCACGTCGGTGGCGGCATACCGGCGCTCGAACTGGCTCGTCCGCCCGGCGGAGCTGATCCGGCCGGCCCAGAAGAGGTACTCGAGCGCCTGCTTGACCTCGGACCAGTTCCAGCCCCACTGCCCGGCGCCGCGCGGCAGGTCGTGCTCGAGGGCGAGCTCGACCTCGCGGGAGGTGAGCGGGCCCCGTCGCCCGACCTCCGCCTCCACCGCTGCGACGAGCTCGGGCCGCTCGGCCACGACGCGGCGCATGGAGCCCCAGGCCGAGTCCGCCGCCCGGCGCATCCGGAAGGCGAGCAGCGGCCACGTGGCCGGCGGGATGAGGCTCGCCTCGTGGGCCCAGTACTCGACGACCCGGCGGGGAGCCCGGTCCCGGGCCCGGTCGAGCAGGCCGGTGTCGTAGGGGCCGAGCCGGGAGAAGAACGGCAGGTAGTGGCTGCGCGTGAGGACGTTGACGCTGTCGATCTGCACGACTCCCACCCGGTCGAGCACCCGCTGCATGTGCCGCATGGTCGCCGTCCACGGCGCGGGCCGCGGGTCGAGGAAGCCCTGGGCGGCGAGGGCGACCCGGCGGGCTTGGCCCCTGCTCAGGACGGCCCGCGCGGGGCTCATTCGCCGGGGTCGATGAGCCGCTGGCGCACGGCATACATGGCCGCCTCCATGCGGGAGTGCATCTGCAGCTTGTCGAGGATGTTGCGGATGTGGTTGCGGACGGTGTTCTCCGAGATGAACAGCTCGCCCGCGATCTCGCGGTTGAGCCGACCGCGCGCGACGAGGCGCAGGATGTCGAGCTCGCGGTCGGTGAGCCGGGGCAGCTCGAGCCCGGCCGCGGGCGCGGGGCGGGTCTGCGGGGCGCTGAGGCTGGCGAACTCGGTGAGCAGCTTGGAGGCCATCAGCGGCGAGAGCAGCGACTGGCCGTTGTGCAGGCCGCGGATGCCGGCCGCCACCTCCTCCGGTGGGACGTTCTTGAGCAGGTAGCCGTTGGCCCCGGCGCGGACCGCCTCGAAGAGGTTGACCTCGTCCTCGGAGCTGGTGAGCATGAGGATGCGTGCCGACGGCACCTGCTCGCGCACGACGCGGCACGCCTCGATGCCACCGCGCTTGGGCATGCTCACGTCCATGAGGATGACGTCGGGGATCAGGTCGACCGCCCGGGTCACCGCCTCCACGCCGTCGGCGGCCTCCCCGACGACCTCGATCCCATCCTCGGTGTCGAGGATCGTCAGCAGGCCGCGCCGGTAGAGGGCGTGGTCGTCGACGATGAGGACTCGGATCGGTTCAGTCTCGATGGCCATCACCCGCATATGGTGGCAGAAACGACGCGCGGACCCGAGCGACGCCCGGGTCCGCGTGACTCGGACGTGCGTCAGCCGGTGGCGGCGGTGGCGTCCGCCTCCTCCTCGGCGGTCTCCAGGTGCAGCACGCCGTAGCTCCAGCCGCGGCGGCGGTAGACGACGCTCGGCCGGTCGGCCTCGACGTCGTGGAAGAGGAAGAAGTCGTGGCCGACGAGCTCCATCTGGTTGATGGCGTCCTCGAGCGTCATGGGCGCCGCGGTGTGCACCTTCTCGCGCACCTCGATGGGCGAGTTGCCCATCGCGCCGAACCGGTCGAGGTCGTCGGTCGCGCCGGTCGACTGCTCGTCGGGGGCGGACTCGCCACTCCCCGGCGGCGTGAACCGAGCGCTCGCCTGGGACACGGACTCCGGTAGTCGCCGCCCCCGGCTCACCCGCTTGCGGTCGTGCACGCGCCGCAGGCGTTCCATGAGCTTGTCCACCGCCGCGTCGAGGGCCGCGAACTTGTCGTCCATGCACGACTCGGCACGGATGACGGGGCCCTTGGCGTGGCACGTGATCTCCACCCGGTCCGAGCCTCGCGTGACGCGCTCATGGGTGACGACGACGTCGATGCGGTTGACCTTGGGCGCGAGGGCCGGCACCTTGGCCAGGCGTTCCTCGAGCTGCTCACGGAATCGGTCGGGGATCTGGACGTGGCGTCCAGTGACGACGATCTCCACGGTTCCTCCTCAATCGTGCTGCTTGCTGGATGCTCCTCGGCCGCACGGGCCGTCCACGCCTACGGACGCCACCCCTTTCAGTCGACCTGGGCCGCGCCGGGTCGCCGCTGCCTCCCCGGGGCTCGGGGCTCTACCCCGACCCTACTCCGGCTGGGGGGCGCGAAAGCGGGCCGGGACCGGCGCGCCGCGACGTCATCTCGCCCGGGTCGCGGCGTCCCCGCGGCGTCGCCTGGTGGCGGCGACGGTCGCCGCGACCACGCCCACGGCACCGGCTTCGCGCAGGGCCCGGGCCGCCTCGGCGAGGGTCGCTCCCGTCGTCACGACGTCGTCGATGACGAGGCACCGGCGGCCGGCCACGACACCGGCGAAGCGGGGCGCGACGGCCAACGCCCCGCCGAGGTTGCGGGCCCGCTCCCGCTGTCCCAGACGGGCCTGGTCGGCCACCGCCCGCACCACGGTCAGGGCCGGGGCAAGACGGGGCTCGCCCGGACGCCTCGGCGCGGCCCCGCGGGCCCGTCGTCCCAGCTCCAGCAGCGGCAGCTCGCCACGCGCGCGCTGCGCCCGGCGCGACGACGGCGCCGGGACGAGCAGCACGGGGCCGTCATCCCAGCCGGACCCGGCCAGGGCCGCGTCGATCGCCACCGCGAGCAGTGGCGCGAGGAGCTGCGCGATGTCCCTGCGACCCTCGTCCTTCCACGCCGTCACCGCGGAGCGCAGCGGGTCGTCGTAGGCGCCCCACGCCCACGTCGGCGGCAGGCCGGGTGGCACCGGGTCCGGCGCCACGCGCGCCGGGCCACCACGGGCGGCGAGGTGCCCGAGCGCCCGCGTGCAGCGTCGGCACCAGCGCGTCCCGGCCCTGCGGCAGCCGGCGCACTCAAGAGGCAGGACGAGGTCGAGGAGCGCCTGCAGCACGCCTCAGCCCAGCAGGCCGCGGGCCGATCCTCAACGGCGGGACGGGCCTCGGTGGAGGAGCGGGGCGCCGCCCGGGCGGCTGTGGAGAACCCGACCCCCGCGCCGCCGGCTGGTGGCACATGCCGCCGGCTGGTGGCACATGCCGCCGGCTGGTCGCACGTGGGCTTGGCTCCGGGCCGTGGGCCGGCCCACGGCACGCCTCAGCGACCCGGCACGAGCAGGTCGGTGCCGGTCGCGATCTCGCGCCAGGTGGCACCCGCCCGCACGAGGACCCGGTCCTCGTCGGTGATGACGACGAGGCCGCGCGGTCCGCCCACCGACGTGATCGACACGCCCCCGGGCACGGGGGCGAGGCGGCCCTCCGCCGGCGCGGCCGCGCCGCGACGGCGCAGCCCCTCCAGGCCGGCGCCCACCCGGCCCAGCCAGGGCCGGACCGGGTCGCGCTGGTCGATGCGGCCGAGCACGGCATACGTGTCGGTCTCGAGCCAGGTGACGTCACGCAGCAGGGTGAGCGGCTGGGCCTGGCGCCACGGGGTGGTCAGCGACGCCGGCTTGCCGCTCGGCGAGCGCACGATGCCGGTGAGGCCGAGCTGCGCGTCGCTGCCGTCGGGCAGGGTCGAGACGACGAGCAGGCGGGTGGAGTCCGGAGACACGGCCAGGGCCTCGACGCGGCGGCCGGCGAGCCATGCGGCGCTCACCGTGAACGGGACGGCCGTCTCCGTGGCGGTGCCCGTCGCGAGGGCCCAGACCCTCGTGCTGCCGTCCGGCGCGCGGCCGCCGATCCAGAGATAGCCGAAGGAGTCGTACTCCGGCCGGCTCAGCCCGGAGCCGAAGGGCGGCACGGCGAGGAACTCGTTGCCGCGCCACCGCGACAGCTCGCGCAGGTCGCCGCCGACGGCGGCGGTCTCCTTGCCGTCGACGGAGAGCGCGAGCCGGGTCCACCCCTCGGGGATGCGGGCCGGGTCACCGTCCTGCGCCGTCGTGTCCGGACGCCGCTTGTCGACCGCCCCGTCGGGGATGTCCCGCGGGTCGATCCGGGTGAGGCGGTCGGCCCGGCGTAGCAGCGCGGTCTCGAAGGACCGGGCGGTGACCGTCTCGTAGCCGAGGTCGAGCCCGGACGACACGGCGCCGCCGACGCCGGGCAGCTCCAGCGGGGTGCCCTCCACCGCGAGGGAGACGGACTGCACGGCCGGCACCTGCTGCAGCGTCGTCGTGAGCTGTGCCCACATGGCCGCGCGCTCGATGGGCTCGGCGTCCCGGGCCTGGGCCCCGAGGTTCACCAGCGCCCGGCCGCTGTCGACCGGCACGGCGTTGACGGCGAGCTTGGTGTTGGGCGGGACACCGGTCGTGAGCACGCCGGCGAGGTAGCCGGGCACCGGGGCGAGCTGGGCGCGTGCCAGCGTCGTGGCCATGGCCGAGCCGGACTGGATCCAGCGCGTGTCCGGCACGAGCCGGCGCCCGCTGGGCGTGACGTAGTAGACGTGCCGCGCGGCGTAGAGCCGGTCGAAGGCGTTGCTGTCCAGCCACAGGCCGAACCCCTCCCGGGGCAGCTCGATGCGCCACTCCCCGCCGACCTTGGTCAGGCGGAGGGTCACCGAGACGGTCGTGCCTGCGGGGTACTCCTCGTAGCGGCCCTCGGGGGTCACCCGGGCGACGGCGGAGGTGCGCACCTCCAGTCGTTCCGGGCCGACGCGCCGCACCGTGAGGTCGTCGGCCGTGTCGTAGACGACGACGTCGGAGCTCGACCACCGCCACAGGTCGACCGACGAGGGTGCGAGATAGGACTTCCCGGTCTCCCGGTTCTCGTCGGCGTCCTCGCCGGCGCGGATGAAGCCGAGGGCGACGGCCTCGGGCGACGCGCCCGCGACCGGCCCCTGCGGCACCACCCGCACCGGGTCGCTGATCGGCTCGTCGAGCCGCCTGCCCTCGATCACCCCCGACGTGTCGGGCAGCCCTGCGCAGCCCGCGACCCCGAGCAGGCCGGCCGCGGTGAGCGCGAGGGCGAGCCCGCGTCGCGGTCGGGGCCTCATGGCGTCCGCTCCCCCGCCGGCACGGACGGCTGCCCGCCCTGCCGGGGGACGCGGGGGCCGGCCGGCAGGCCCCGTGACCCGGCGGGGAGCGCGCGCGAGCCCGTGGGGCGGGCTCGGGGCCCACCGAGCGGGTTGAGCGGGAGGGGAGAGGACGTGATCGTGCCGCCCGCGTGCCGGGGCAGCGTCAGCCGGAAGCACGAGCCCTCGCCTGGGGCACCCCAGGCCTCCAGGCGCCCGGCGTGCAACCGCGCGTCCTCGAGGGCGATCGCCAGCCCGAGGCCCGTGCCTCCGGTCGTCCGGGCCCGGGCGGGGTCCGCCCGCCAGAACCGGGTGAACACGAGCGCCGCCTCGCCCGGGCGCAGCCCCACCCCGTGGTCCCGCACGCTCACCGCCACCGCGGACTCGTTGGAGCCGAGGGACACCTCGACCGGCCGGCCCTCGCCGTGCTCGATGGCGTTGGACACGAGGTTGCGCAGGATCCGCTCGATGCGCCGGACGTCGATGTCGGCGATGACCGGCTCGGGCGGCTCGTGCACCGAGATGGTGCTGCCCTTGCGCTCCGCCAGCGGAGCGAGGGCCGCCACGACGCGGTCCACGCACGCCCCGAGGTTGGTGGCCTCGACCTCGAGCGACGCCGCGCCGGCGTCGAACCGCGAGATCTCGAGCAGGTCTGACAGCAGCTCCTCGAAACGGTCCAGCTCCCCCCGCAGCAGCTCCGCCGACCGTGCGACCGCGGGGTCGAAGCTCGAGCGCGCGTCGTGGATGAGCTCGCCCGCCATCCGGATCGTCGTCAGTGGCGTGCGCAGCTCGTGCGAGACGTCCGAGACGAAGCGCTGCTGGACCCGGGAGAGGTTCTCCAGCTGGGCGATCTGCTGCTGGATCGAGGCCGCCATGGCGTTGAAGGAGTTCCCGAGGCGGGCCAGGTCGTCCTCCCCCTTGGCCCGCATGCGTTCGCCGAGGTGGCCGTCGGCGAAGCGCTCGGCCACCCGCGCCGCTCGGCGCACCGGGTCGGCCACGAGGCGGGTCACGACGAAGGCGATGACCCCGATGAGGAAGATGAGGGCCGCGCCGCCGAGCAGGAAGGTCTGCCCGATGAGGCTGATGATCTCCCGCTCCCGCTGCATCGGGTAGATGAAGTAGAGGCCGTACGTGCCGGCGACGGGGATCTCGATGGGCTGCCCGACGATGACCGCCGACACCTCGTCGCCGTTCTCCTCGACCGTCGCCACCTGCAGGTGCTGGCGCCCGGGCGCGGACGAGACCGCCTGGCGCAGGCCGGTCGGGATGTAGCGCAGGCCCACCGAGCTGGTCTCGACCGGTGGGATCACGAGCGGCCGGTCGTTGGTGTCGGTGCGGGTGATGACGACGTAGCGGCGCTCGCTCCGGGCCACCTGGGTGTAGCCCTTGGCGAGGTCGGTGGCCAGCTGCGTCAGGGTCGCGGCGGACTCCGTCTTGTCCGTCGCGTCGAACTGGCGCTGGGCGTCGCGGGCGAGCACCAGGCTGTCGTCGGCCGCGATCTTCTGGCGGCCGTCGACGAGGCCCTGCGCGATGGTGCGGTAGAGGTAGGTGCCGACGGCGGTGAGGACGAGCACCCCGAGCAGCATGGTGACGACGACGACCCGGAAGGCCAGCGACGCCCGCCACAGGTGCGCGACCTTCCGGCGGCCGGCCCGCACCGCGGACCAGGCCCGCTCAGCGAGCCGACGCGCGTCGGGCCGGGCGGCCATCTCAGGCGGACCCCGCCTTGTAGCCCACTCCCCGGACGGTCACGACGATCTCCGGCCGCTCCGGGTCGTGCTCGATCTTGGAGCGCAGCCGCTGGACGTGGACGTTGACGAGGCGGGTGTCGCCCGCGTGCCGGTATCCCCAGACCTGCTCGAGCAGGACCTCGCGGGTGAAGACCTGCCACGGCTTGCGGGCGAGCGCGACGAGCAGGTCGAACTCGAGCGGCGTGAGGGACAGGGCCACGCCGTCACGCCGGACCGAGTGCCCGGCCACGTCGATCTCGAGGTCACCGATGGTCAGCCGCTCCGGCTCCGGCTCGTCGCCGCGACGGAGCCGGGCCCGGACGCGCGCGATGAGCTCTTGCGGCTTGAAGGGTTTGACGACGTAGTCGTCGGCGCCGGACTCGAGGCCGACGACGATGTCCACCGTGTCGGTGCGGGCGGTGAGCATGACGATCGGCACGCCGCTCTCGGCGCGGATGCGGCGGCATACCTCCATGCCGTCGAGGCCCGGCAGCATGACGTCGAGCAGCAGGAGGTCCGGCCGGCTCTCCCGGAAGGCCGCCACGGCCTCGGACCCGTCGGCGCAGTGCACGACGTCGAGTCCCTCGTTGCGCAGCACGATGCCGAGCATCTCCGCCAGCGCCAGATCGTCGTCGACGACCAGCACCCGACCCTTCACGTCCGCTCCCTCCGTCACCGGCACCCACCTCGCCGTCCTCGGTGTCCAAAGTCTTTCACACGGCCCAGCCCGCTCTCGGCACGCGGCATCCGGCCCATCCCGATGCCCCGGGCAGCGAGCACCCACCGCGTCCGGGATGATCTGCGGGTGACGCAGGACAGCACCGCCGCGACGAAGCGCCGACCCGCCTTTCCTCTGGCGCTGCGGCGGGCGCTGCCCGGCCTCGTCCTGCTGGCCGTCGCGGTCCGGGTCCTCGTGCCGGTGCGCGACCCCGACACCTTCTGGCACCTGCGCGCCGGCGACTTCCTGCGCCAGACCTGGTCGTTCGCCGGCCCGGAGCCCTGGAGCCCCGCGTCGAGCCGGCCCTGGGTGCTGCACGAGTGGCTGCCCGAGCTCGTCCTCAGCATCGTGCAGCAGTGGCTCGGGCTGCCGGGCGTGGCCTGGCTGCTGCCCCTCGGCGCGACCGCGGCCCTGCTCGCGGTCTGGGCCTCGTGCCGGGACCGCGCCCCGATCCTCGTCAGCGCGGTCGTCGCGACCGTCACCTTCGTCGCCATGGCCGGGAGCATGTCGCTGCGACCGCAGCTCGTGACCTTCGCCCTCACGGCGGTCACCGTCCGGGCGTGGCTGCGCACCGCCGAGGACCGTCGGCCGCGCGGGTGGCTCGTGCCGCTGACGTGGCTGTGGGCGTGCACGCATGGGATGTGGTTCGTCGGGCTCGTCGTGGCCGGCACCGTCATCGCCGGGATGGCGCTCGACCGCAGCCTCTCGTGGCGCCAGGGGCGCCAGCTGGCCCTCGTGCCCGCGCTGTCCCTCGTCGCGGCCGCCCTCACGCCGGTCGGCCCCGGCCTGCTGCTCGCCCCGCTCACCGTGCGCGGCTACACCAGGTTCGTCACGGAGTGGGCGGCGCCGTCCCTGTCGGACGGCTTCTTCCTCGCCTTCCTCGCGCTCGCGGCGGTGCCCGTCCTCCTCTGGGCCCGGGGCGGGACGGCGGTCCCGTGGACGCGGCTGCTGCTCCTCGCGGCCGGGACCGGCATGGCGCTGCTCTACGTGCGGACCGTGCCGCTTGGCGCGGCCGTCGTGGCCCCCGTGACGGCGGAGGCGCTGGCCCGCGCGTCCCGGCTACGGCGCGAGGACGTGAGCCCCCGCGAGACGCGCGCCACCGCGGTGCTGGCCGCCGTCGGCCTGGCCATCGCCGCGGTCCTCGCCCCCACGGTGGCCGCCCATCCCGGCCGTGGACCGGCCGGGCTCGACGTCGCGCTCGACGCCCTGGCCACAGGCACGGTCGTCTGCAACGACTACACCGACGGCGGGTGGCTCCTCTGGCGCCACCCCCAGCTCCGCCCGGTCATCGACGGCCGCACCGAGGTCTACTCCGTCGACCACGTCGAGCGGTACACCGACTTCGTCGCCGCGAGACCGGGCTGGCAGGCGTTCCCGCAGCGCACCGGCTGCACGCATGCGCTCCTGCCGGACGGGTCCCCGGTGCTCGAGTCGCTGCGCGCGCAGGAGCACTGGACGCAGGTCGCCCGGGCGGACGGCTCCACCCTCCTGCGGTCCCCGTCGTCGTGATCCCGCCCTCACCGGCTCGGCCGGCCCGGCCACGACGCCCGTATGCCGCCCACCGCAGTCGGGGGACGGCATACGGCGCGGCGCAGCCCGGGACGGGTGGTCAGTAGCGGTAGTGCTCCGGCTTGAAGGGTCCGGCCACGTCGACGCCGAGGTACTCCGCCTGTCCCTTCGTCAGCTCGGTGAGCCGCACGCCGAGGGCCTCGAGGTGCAGGCGGGCGACCTTCTCGTCGAGGATCTTGGGCAGGGTGTACACCTGCCTGTCGTACTGCGCGGTCTTGGTGAAGAGCTCGATCTGGGCGATCGTCTGGTTGGAGAACGAGTTGCTCATGACGAAGGACGGGTGGCCGGTCGCGTTGCCGAGGTTCATCAGGCGGCCCTCGGACAGGACGATGATCGAGGTCCCGGACGGGAAGGTCCACTCGTGCACCTGCGGCTTGATCTGGGTCTTCACGACGCCGGGGACCCTGGCGAGGCCGGCCATGTCGATCTCGTTGTCGAAGTGGCCGATGTTGGCGACGATCGCCTTGTTCTTCATCTGCTGCATGTGGGCCGCCGTGATGACGTCGTAGCAGCCCGTCGTCGTGATGAAGATGTCGGCCTGGCCGACGACGTCCTCGAGCCGAGCCACCTGGTACCCCTCCATGGCGGCCTGCAGGGCGCAGATGGGGTCGACCTCGGTCACCACCACCCGGGCGCCCTGCCCGGCGAGCGCCTGCGCGCAGCCCTTGCCGACGTCGCCGTAGCCGCAGACCACAGCCAGCTTGCCGCCGATGAGGACGTCGGTGGCCCGGTTGAGCCCGTCGATGAGCGAGTGGCGGCACCCGTACTTGTTGTCGAACTTGCTCTTGGTGACGGAGTCGTTGACGTTGATGGCCGGGAAGAGCAGGTCACCGGTCTCGGCGAGCTGGTAGAGGCGGTGCACCCCGGTCGTCGTCTCCTCCGTGACCCCCTTGACCCCGGCCGCGACCGTCGTCCACTTCTGCGGGTCGGCGGCGAGCGTGGCGCGCACGAGCTCCTTGAAGACGCCGAACTCCTCGGAGTCCTCCTCGGTCGTCGCCGGCACCTGGCCAGCCTGCTCCCACTCGCGGCCCTTGTGGACGAGCATCGTGGCGTCGCCGCCGTCGTCGAGGATCATGTTGGGGCCGACCGACCCATCCGGGCCGGCCGGCCAGGTGAGGATCTGGTCGGTGCACCACCAGTACTCCGCGAGGGTCTCGCCCTTCCACGCGAAGACCGGGACGCCCTGCGGGTCCTCCGGGGTGCCGTGGGGGCCGACGACGACCGCGGCGGCCGCCTCGTCCTGGGTCGAGTAGATGTTGCACGACGCCCACCGGACCTGCGCTCCGAGGGCGGTGAGGGTCTCGATGAGCACGCCGGTCTGCACGGTCATGTGCAGCGACCCGGCGATCCGGGCGCCCCTCAGGGGCTGGCTCGCGGCATACTCCTCGCGCAGCGCCATGAGTCCGGGCATCTCGTGCTCGGCGAGGCGCAGCTGGTGGCGGCCCGCCTCGGCGAGGCGGAGGTCGGCAACCTTGTGGTCAATGGGCATGAGGGGAACTCTTCCGTGTCAGGTGCATGGTGTGTGGGCCCCGGCGCAGCCCCATCCGGGCACGCGGGTCACTCCCCACGCCGGCGGGTGCCAGTCTAGGCGTTAGTGCGCCCGGGCCTTCCGGCGCGGGAGGGCATGCAGGGCCGCGACGACGACGGCACCCACGACGAGGCCGAGCAACGCCGCGGCGAGGGTGCCGACGACCCAGCTGAGGATGCCGCCCACCCCGGCGACCCCCGCCACGCCCCCCTCGAGGTGGTGGACGGCGTCATAGAGGCCGTGCCAACCGAGCTCGTCGGCACCGACGAGGAGGATGTGGCCGCCGACCCACAGCATGGCGGCGACGCCGACGGTGGAGAGCCCCTGGAGCAGCCTCGGCATGCCCTTGACGAGCGCCCGGCCGACGCGCTGCGCGGCGCCGGAGTCGCGTTCGGCCAGCCGCAGGCCGATGTCGTCCATCTTGACGATGACGCCGACGACGCCGTAGACGAGCGCGGTGATGAGCAGCGCCACGATGACGAGGATGATGCCGCGCGCGACGAAGGGCTGGTCCTCGACCTCGTTCAGCGCGATGACCATGATCTCGGCCGAGAGGATGAAGTCGGTGCGGATGGCGCCGGAGACGACGGTGTCCTCGTGGACCGCGGCGTCGCCGCCCGGCTCCTCGCTCTCGTGGTGCCCGGACACGGCCTCCCACACCTTCTCGGCGCCCTCGTAGCACAGGTACGTGCCCCCGACCATGAGGACCGGGGTGAGCAGCCAGGGAAGGAACTGGCTCAGCACCATGGCGACCGGCAGGATGACGAGGAGCTTGTTGCGCAGCGACCCCAGCGCGATCCGCTTGATGATCGGCAGCTCCCGCTCGGGGTCGAGGCCCTGGACGAAGCGGGGGGTGACGGCGGTGTCGTCGACGACGACGCCCGTCGCCTTGATGCTCGCCTTCGTCGCGGCCGCGCCCACGTCGTCGACCGACGCCGCGGCGAGCTTCACGAGCGCCGCGACGTCATCCAGAAGCGCTACCAGTCCGCCTGCCATGGGGCCTAAGCGTAGGCGGTCCCCGCCCGGCGTCAGGACCCGAGCGGTGCCCCGATCGTCGGGTCGAGCGTCGGGTCGGGCTCGGCCTCGGCGACGGGGTCGAGGTCGAGCCCGAGGAGGGCGTTCTCGACGACCTCGGTGAGGGCAGGGTGGATCCAGTACTGGCCCCGGGCCAGCTCGTGCGCCGACGTGCCGAACGCCATGCCCTGCACGAGCGGCTGGATGAGCGTGGACGCCTGCGGGCCGAGGAGGTGGGCGCCGAGCAGCCGGCCGGTGGCCGGGTCCGCGAGGACCTTGCACACGCTCGTCGTGTCCTCCATGGCCCAGCCGTATGCCGTGTCGCCGAACGCCTGCGTCTTCGCGACGTAGCGCAGCCCGCGCGCGAGGCACTCCTGCTCGGTCAGCCCCACGGTCGCGAGCTGCGGGGAGCTGAAGACGGCCGACGGCACGTGCTCGTGCGGGAAGGGGCGCAGGTCCTCGGGGTGGACGAGGTTGTGGGCGACGGCGCGGGCCTCGGCGTTGGCGACGTGCTTGAGCTGGTGGGGGGAGGACACGTCGCCGAGCGCCCACACCCCGGCCGCCGTCGTGCGGCCGAACTCGTCCACGACCACGCGCCCGTCGGGACGCGTCGCCACACCGGCCCGGTCCAGGCCGAGGTCGCCGGTCGACGGGGCCCGGCCCGTCGCGACGAGCAGGAGGTCGCCCTCGACGCGCGAGCCGTCCGTCAGGCCCAGCTCCACCGCGTGCCCGCGGGCGGCCACCGTGGCCACGTTGACCGACGTGCGGACGTCCCAGCGCTCCCGCGCGAGCCGGGTGAACCGGACCGCGATCTCCTCGTCGTAGTGGCGCAGCAGGCGGCTGCCGCGCACGACCAGCGTGACGCGCGAGCCCAGCTGGCCGAACACGTGGGCCATCTCCGCCGCGATGTAGCCGCCGCCCAGGACGACGAGCCGCTCGGGGACGGCGTCGATGCGCATGATGGTGTCCGACGTGACGAAGGGCACGCCGCTGCGGGCCACGACGTCGGGCACGACGGGCGAGCTGCCCGTCGCCACGACGACCTGGTCGGCCGTGAGCCGCTCGGTGCTGCCGTCGGGCAGCGACACCGCCAGCTGGCGCTCGCCGGTGAACCGGGCGCGGCCGAGCAGGGCGGTCGTGCCCCGACCCGTGATCCGGTACTGCTTGCCCGCCTCCGCGATGGGGTCGATGCGCCCGAAGACGCGGTCGCGGATGTCGGTCCAGCGAACCCGATCCAGGGTCGCGTCGACGCCGTAGCGCCCCGACTCCCGGATGCCCTCGGCGACGTCGGCGGCATACACGAACATCTTCGTCGGGATGCACCCGACGTTGAGGCACGTGCCGCCGAAGGGGCCGGACTCGATGACCGCCACCGACTTGTCGGCGAAGTGCGGGGTGACGAGCGAGTTGCCCGAGCCGGTGCCGATGATCGCGAGGTCGTAGTGCGGGGTCACACGGGCAGCGTACGGGCGCGCGTCGGCGTCAGCGGCCGCGCGCGGCCCGCAGCAGGCGCACGTGCGGGGAGCCGGCAGGGTCGAAGCCGTGGCCGAGGGCGAGATACGTCGCGGCGAAGTCGGTCAGGGCCACGTGCCAGGCGAGGCGCAGGAGCGGGTCGGGCGAGTCCGCGTCGAGGAGCGACACTCGCACCCCGGCGTCGTCGGCCGCCGCGACGACGGCGCTGCACACGGACTCGCACTCGGCGCCCTCGGGAGAGGTGTCGCGCAGCATGAGCAGCCGTAGCGGAGCCGGCCGCAGCCCGTCGACGAAGGGGTCGGCGAAGATGTCATCGCCCCTGCCTTCGGCCTCACCGCCGGCGAGGGGGCCGTCGAAGCACGCGACGATCTGCGACGCGGCGTCGGGCAGGGCGCCGGCGGCCACGGGCGTCCGGCCGGTCCGCCCGAACATGGCGCTGGCCCGGCGGGCCGCCACCCCGCCGAGCGGGCCGGAC
>NZ_DASSMH010000153.1:0-10502 GCF_035688975.1 Intrasporangium sp.
GGTCGGCCAGCACCCCCCGTCGAGTGGCCACTTCCGCACGTCCCCCCGAACCAAACTGGCCACTCGACCTGAGAGGTCGGCCAGCACATCCCGTCGAGTGGTCACTCCCGCACGCCCGCCCCCCGTCGAGTGGCCACTTCCGCACGCCCCCGGGACGGAACCCGGCGTGGGCATACGGCAAGACTCAGTCGTCCGAGCTTGTCTCCGAGTGTGGCGCACCGACGAGCTTGGACTCCGGTGATCCCCGCTCGCGCAGGTAGATCGCGAAGACGGCCATGCTGCCGATGGCGAGCAGCTCGGACTGCCAGTTCTGCAGTGTGCGCGTCCAGAAGTCGGGCGAGCCGAGGTAGGCCAGGAAGTCCTGGGGAGCAAGCAGGTCGCGCATCCGCTCCTCGTTGTTGGCGACACGGCCGGCCACCGCCTGCGCCCCCCAGGACAGCACGAAGATGACCGCCATGATGGTCACGAGGGAGTGCGAGTAGACGGCGGTCCGCCAGCCGCCGGCCTTGACCCAGCGCGGCGAGTCGGCCCGCGCGAAGGCACCAACCCGCTGCTTCTCGTCCGACTCGCGGCCCGACTCGCCGGGCTTCTTCGACTCGGAGGAGCCGCGCTGCACGAGCCAGACCGTGAGCAGGATGTAGAGCGTGAACTGGAGGTACTCGGACTGCCAGTTCTCGGCCACGTCGACGGCGAAGCGCGACGAGGTGATGAAGCGCAGGAACGAGATCTCCTGCAGCGAGGCTGTGCGCGCCTGCTCGTTGTACTCCAGGAGCCCCCAGACCGCCTGGGCGACCAAGGTGGCGAGGAGCATCAACCCGAAGACGATGGAGAGGGAGTTGTCGCGCAGCGGCCGGCGGCGGTCGTCACTCATCGCTGCAGCCCTCCGATGACGAAGAAGTAGAGCAGCCCCACGAAGATGAAGCCGACGTAGGCCCAGAACATCACGCGCATCTCAGCTCCCCTTGACCGGGCAGGAATACGGCCTGGAGTCGTCGGTCGTCAGCCGCTTGCAGCCCGCGGCGGTCACCTTCCACCCGACGTCGAACCGGGCCAGGAAGATCGTCTGGCTCGCCGTCACGACTCGCGCCGAGTCGCCCGCCACGTCGACGCCGGTGACCCGCCCCGCCTCGGGGAGGTCCTCGTCGGGCAGGGCCTTGGCGCAGTCGCTCTTGGCGCTCTCCTCGAGCTCCTGCTTCGTCTGCGGGGCGAGCAGCAGGCAGGCCCGCTCCGGCGACCGGGACGTCAAGGTGGCGAAGCGAGTTGCCGCCGCCGACGCTGAGTCGGCCTCCGGCGACGAGCACGCCGACACCGCGCCGAGCGCGAGCAACGCCGCCAGGACTGGGACTCGGGCACGACGGCTCGTGCACTGGGAGCGCATGAAGGTCCTCTCTAGCGGGTGGCCGTCACCCCAGACGTGCCGCTCGGCGTCGCGGCCTCGTGGGTTCCGCGTCGACCATACCCAAGCCGGCGCAGCGCAACCGGGAGGACGCGGCATACGCCGCCGGCCAGCCGCCTCGCGTCGGCTGCCCTCGGGACAAAAGTCAGCGGCCCGTGCCGCCGTAGACGATCGCCTCGCCCTCGGTGGAGTCGAGCCCGAAGGCGGTGTGGACGGCGCGCACAGCGTCGTCGAGCTGGTCGGCGCGGGTCACCGCCGAGACGCGGATCTCGGAGGTCGAGATCATCTCGATGTTGATCCCGGCATCCGCGAGCGCCTTGAAGAACTTGGCCGACACGCCCGGGTGCGACTTCATCCCGGCGCCGACGAGAGCGATCTTGCCGATGTTGTCGTCGAGGAGGATGTCCTGGTACTCCACGTCGTGCTTGATCCCCTGCAGCACCTGCATGCCCTTGGCACCGTCGCCCTGCGGCAGGGTGAAGGAGATGTCGGTCTTGGCCGTCTCGGCGACGGAGACGTTCTGCACGATCATGTCGATGTTGAGCCCGGCGTCGGCGATGGCGCCGAAGATCCGTGCCGCCACGCCGACCTTGTCGGGGACGCCGACGATCGTGATCTTGGCCTCGCTGCGGTCGTGGGCGATGCCGGTGATGATCGGAGCTTCCACAGCGCCTTCTCCTTCGTAGGGGTTGTCCTTGATCCACGTGCCCTCACGCTGGGACCACGAGGAGCGCACGTGGATCGGAATGCCGTAACGGCGGGCGTACTCGACGCAACGCAGGTGCAGGATCTTCGAGCCGTTGGCGGCGAGGTCGAGCATCTCCTCCATCGCCAGGACGTCGAGCTTGCGGGCGCTCGGCAGGATCCGGGGGTCGGCCGTGAAGACACCGTCGACGTCCGTGTAGATCTCGCACACGTCGGCGCCGAGCGCGGCGGCGAGCGCCACCGCGGTCGTGTCCGAGCCGCCGCGGCCGAGCGTCGTGATGTCCTTCGTCGTCTGGCTGACGCCCTGGAAGCCGGCGACGATGGCGACGTGCCCGGCCGCGAGCGCGTCCTCGATCCGGCCCGGCGTGACATCGATGATGCGCGCCGCGCCGTGTGCCGCGTCGGTGATGACGCCGGCCTGCGACCCGGTGAAGGACCGCGCCTCCACGCCGTGCTGCGCGATGGCCATCGCGACGAGCGCCATCGAGATCCGCTCGCCCGACGTGAGGAGCATGTCGAGCTCGCGGGCCGGGGGGGTCGGGGTGACCTGCTCGGCGAGGTCGAGCAGCTCGTCCGTCGTGTCGCCCATCGCGGAGACGACGACGCACACGGAGTGGCCGGCCTGCCGGGTTTCCACGATCCGCCGCGCGACGCGCTTGATGCTCTCGGCGTCGGCGACGGACGAGCCGCCGTACTTCTGGACGACGATGCTCACACTGGCTCCCGGGTCTGGTGGTGCGGACAGGCGATCTTACCGAGCAGCCGTGCAGGGTCTCCTCGCGGGCCCAGGCCTGTCGTCGGGGGCGCGGGCTGCGCTTCCGGGCCGGGCCTGGCGGCATACGAGCAGCTTGCGCCCAAGAGCGCAGCCTCGTGCCGGAAAGAGCGGCCCGGCGGCAGGTCAGGGGTGGAGGGCGTCGAACTCGGCGTCGGCGACGGCCTCCTCGTCAGCGTCGAGGCGCAGGTGCGACAGGATCGACTGGATGACCCGCAGCGCCGCCGAGGCCCGGTCCCCCCACGAGGACAGGTAGCTGAACTGCCACCACCAGAGGGCCTCGCCGTGCCGGCCGGCCGCGTAGTGCTTGAGCCCGTGCGTGAGTGCCAGGGCGATGTCGGCGAGGTCGCCCGAGAGCGAGCCGGCGGTCAGCTCCGCGGAGGTGAGCGGGTCGACGACGTCGGCATACTCGTCGATCCCGGCAAAGACGTTGGCGAGCCCGTCCCGCAGCGGGTCGGCGTCGTCGTCGGGCCCCGGGTCGGCCTCGAACCGCTCCTCCGGCACGACGTCCTGGATGGCGCCGAGCCGGGCTCCCGCGACGAGGATCTGCGACAGGGCGAGCGTGAGCACCGGGATCGCCGTGTCCGGGGACGCGCCCGAGGCGACCTCGGTCACCGTCGTGAGGTAGGCGCTCGCCTCCTGCGCGGTGAGGGCGGCGACGCCGCCGAGGTCGTCGACTGCGCTCGTGACCTCGCCCGACATGTTCCACTCCTCATCCGCCGTATGCCGTGTGCCCTGGCCGGGCAGCCACGCCGGTGCCCGGTTTGGGCGCCCGCGCCCAGTGTGCCGGTCGAGCCTTCAGGCGTCGACCCTGCGTCTGCCCTCGAAGGCCCGCCCCAAGGTCACCTCGTCGGCATACTCCAGGTCCCCCCCGACGGGCAGCCCGGACGCGAGCCTGGTCACCGTCAGGCCGACGTCCCGCAGCAGCCGCGACAGGTAGGTGGCGGTCGCCTCCCCCTCGAGGTTGGGGTCGGTCGCGAGGATGACCTCGTCGACCTCGCCCGAGGCCAGCCGCGTCATGAGCTCACGGACCCGCAGGTCGTCGGGGCCGACCCCGTCGATGGGGCTGATGGCGCCGCCGAGGACGTGGTAGGTGCCGCGGAACTCCCGGGTGCGCTCGATGGCCACGACGTCCTTGGGCTCCTCGACGACGCAGATCTTGCTGCGGTCCCGGCGGGGATCGGCGCAGATCCGGCACTTCTGCGCCTCGGCGACGTTGCCGCACTCGTCACAGAAGCGGACCTTGGACTTGACCTCCGTGAGGGCGGCCACCAGGCGGGTCACGTCCTCCTGGTCCGCCTGCAGCAGGTGGAAGGCGATCCGCTGGGCACTCTTCGGACCAACTCCGGGAAGCCGCCCGAGCTCGTCGATCAGGTCTTGGACCGCGCCTTCATACACCCCGCCACCCTAAGCCCGCGGCACCATGCCCGGGTCACCGGACCACCGCTGCTCGATCCGCCCGAACCGCCACACGAGCAGGGCGAGTGCCCACGTGACGACGAAGAGTCCGACGATCCAGAAGCCGACGTCCCCGAGGTCGACGGAGCCGAGCGCCGCCAACGCTCCGGTCGTGACGCCGAGCTGCTCGGTGAGGATCGAGGCGACCTCGATGCCGCCGACGCCGAGAGCGACCGCGACCGACAGCCCCGTGATCGTGATGTTGTAGTAGATGGTGCGGACCGGCTTGGCGAACGCCCAGCCGTAGGCGACGTTCATGAACGACCCGTCGATCGTGTCGAGGAGCGACATGCCTGCGGCGAAGAGGACGGGCAGGGTGAGCACGGCATACCACGGCAGGTGGGCCGCGGACGCCCCGCCCGCGATGACGAGCAGGCCCACCTCGGTCACCGTGTCGAACCCGAGCCCGAAGAGCAGGCCGATGGGGTACATGTGCCAGGCCTTCGTCACGGTGCGGGTCACCCGGCCGAGGATCCGGCTGAGCAGGCCTCGTCGGGACAGCTGCCGCTCGAGCTCCGCCTCGTCGACGTGGCCCGAGCGCAGGCGCCGCAGGACCCGCAGGATCCCGGCGAGCGCCGCGAGGTTGAGCGCACCGACGAGGAGCAGGAACACTGCCGAGACCGAGGTGCCCCAGAGGGCCGTCGTGCGCTGCAGGGTGGAGCCCTCGTCCTGGAGGGCGCCGGCCACCGCCCGGACCCCCAGCCCGAGCAGCAGGACCATGGCGAAGACGACGGAGGAGTGCCCCAGGCTGAACCAGAACCCGACGCTGAGCGGTCGCTGGCCGTCCGCCATGAGCTTGCGTGTCGTGTTGTCGATCGCGGCGATGTGGTCGGCGTCGAAGGCGTGGCGCATGCCGAGCGTGTATGCCGTCACCCCGAGACCCACGCCGAAGAGCTGGCCGCCGACGCGGTAGCCCTGGGGCGCCACGACCCAGACGAGCAACCCCCAACCGACGACGTGGAGGAGGACGACGAAGGCCGCCATCCCCGCCAGACTGCGCCGGGCGGGACGGCTCAGCCGGCCGCGAAGCCGGGCCGCAGGCTCCGTGGACACGCTCGTCATGACCCCCACGCTAGATGCGACCCAGTCGCATCTGCAACCGACGCCCATCCGGCTGCGGCTGGGGCCTCCCGGTCCACCGCTCGGCGGGGCTCGGCGGGGCGCCTACCGTGAAGGCATGAGAGAGACCCCCGAAGAGGTCGTGGCCCTGCAGGACCTGCTCGACCGCTCGCATGCGCGCGCCACGGAGCACCTCCGGGCCATCATCACGGCCGAGCGGCGCCTCACCGCCGAGGACGTGGTCGCGCTCATGACCGGCATGAAGGTGCTCAGCCTGGCCACGGTGACCGCCTCGGGCGAGCCGCGGATCAGCGCGGTGGACGGCCACTTCCTGCACGGCACGTGGACCTTCAGCACGAGCGGGTCAGCGGCGAAGGCGAGGCACCTGCGGCAGCGGCCCGCGGTCAGCGTCGCCCACGTCGACAACGAGGAGCTGGCGCTCTTCAGCCACGGGCGGGCCGAGGAGCTGCGTGCCGGCGACCCCGCGCACGAGGAGATGGTCGCCCACTGGACCGCCCACTACGGCCAGTCGCCGCTGGAGTTCGGGCCCGACGTCAGGCTCTACCGGCTGCGGGCCGAGTGGATGGTCGGCTACGCCTGGCAGCGCGCCGAGCTCCTGCGCAGCCGCCACGTCACCGCCTGAGGGTGGAGGCGGCGTCCCGCCGGAGGCGTCATCCGGCCGAGCTGGGGACCTCGTTGTAGACGTCGGCGCGTTCCTGGCCGGTGAGGGCCGCGATGGCGTCCATGACCTCGTCGGTCAGCTGCCGGCGGGCCTTGGCCGCCGGCATCGCGGCGAAGCGCTCCACCCCGATGGGCGGCCCGAAGCGGACCGTGACCTTGGCGAGCTTGGGAAAGCGCGCGCCGATGGGCTGGATGTTCTGCGTGCCGAGCAGGCCCACCGGGACGACGGGCACTCCGGCCGTGAGGGCGAGCCACGCCACGCCGGTGCGTCCTCGGTAGAGCCGGCCGTCCCGCGAACGGGTGCCCTCCGGGTAGATGCCGAAGGCATCCCCGGCACGAAGCACCTCCAGGGCTCGGTCGAGGCTCTCCTGCGCGGCGCGGGACGAGTGCCGGTCGACCGGGATCATCCCGACGGCCTCGAAGAAGCCGGCCCGGATCCGACCGCCCAGCCCACGGCCCTGCCAGTACTCCTCCTTGGCGAGGAAGCGCACCTGGCGAGGCGCGGCGAGCGGAATGGCGAAGGAGTCGATGAACGACAGGTGGTTGCTGGCGAGGATGACGCCTCCGCTGAGCGGCACGTTGTCCTTGCCCTCGATCCGTGGACGGTAGAGCGCGTGCGTCAGCGGGATCAGAGCCGAGCGGCTGACGCGGTAGAACATGGGCACCACTGTAGGGTGACCGGCCGGTGCTCCGGTCGGTCCGCCACGCGGCCCCGGGTCCGGGGCCGGCTGCGGACCGGCGGCCCTCAGTCCTCGGTCTCGGCGACCACCCGCCCGCCGAGAACCTTCTCGATGACAACCCGCCCGACGTCGCCGGGCTGCTCGATGTCCTCGTCGTCGTCGCTCACTGCCGAGTCGTCGGTGAGCTGCCCCACCGGTCGGTCGACGGGCGCGCCTCTCACCTGTCGCGCCTGCCCCAGCGACTGCCGCACGGCGCGTGCGCCGCTGCGGGCCGTGCGACCGTGGTCGGGGGCGCCGTCGGTGGGCACCGCCTCGAGCTTCCCCGGCCGGTCGGGGGCGCCCTGCGGGGTCTGGTCGGGGGCGCCCTGCGGGGCCGGGTCGGGTGCTGGCGCGGTGGCGGGCCGCGCCGCGGTCCCGGACGTGGCCCAGTCGGGGGCCGCGGACGTCACCGCGCCCCACCCCGAGTTCGTCTCGAGCGCCGCGCCCCCCTCCGCGCCGGGCCGGCCCTCGGCACCGCCCGACGACCGCGAAGGCCCCTCGGGTCCGCCGGCGGAGTGGGCCCTCGGTGCGGGGTCGGCCGCGGGTGCCGCCTCAGGAGTGGTGATGCCGTCCACCACGGCGTCGACCCCGAGCTCGTCGATCAGCGCCTGCCGGACGACCTCGGCGTGGTTGCCCTGCCGGAACGCGTTGGTCAGGCCCTGCGTGGACATGCCGAGCGTCAGCGTCCGGCCGTCGTAGGCCAGCACCTGGGCATGCTGCGCCACGAAGGTCCACGTCACCCGGCGCATGCTGGAGATCCGGCCGAGGACGTCCGGCCAGGCCCGGCGGATGGCGTCGGTGTCCATGCCCGCCGACCGGGCGGGCGGGGCCGCGGCGGGGGCGGCGGGCGGGGGTGCGTCAGCCGGCTCGCCGTCGCCCGGTGCACCGTCTCGGATCGGTATGCCGCTCTCCGGCACCGGCCCACTTGCCTCGCTCGCCCCACCCGTCGAGTGGCCACTTCCGTGCACCCCACCCGTCGAGTGGCCACTTGCGTGCGCCCCGTCACGGGACGTCGGTGACGACGCCCCAGGCGAGGCCGACGTGTCCCCCTGGGACGGCGCGGGCGTCGGGCGCGCGGGCGTCGGGCGCGAGGTCGTCGGCACCCCACCCACCTCGAGACGGCGCTCGAGGCGGTCGAGGCGAGCGGCATACCCCTGCTCGCCCGAAGCGGCCGGCAGGAGGATCCGGGCACAGATGAGCTCGAGCTGCAGGCGCGGGGTGGTGGCGCCGGTCATCTCGGTCAGGCCGGTGTTGACGATGTCGGCGGCGCGCGACAGGGCGCCCGGACCGAAGGCGGCCTGTTGCACCTGCATCCGCTCGAGCTGGTCCACGGGCACGCCGCGCAGCACCTGCCCGGCGCCCTCGGGGACGGCCGCGACGATGATGAGGTCACGCAGGCGTTCGAGCAGGTCCTCGACGAAGCGGCGCGGGTCGTGACCGGACTCGATCACCTTGTCGACCTGGCGGAACACCGCGGCGCCGTCGCCGGCCGCGAGCGCGTCGATGGTCGCGTCGAGCAGCTCGCCGTCGGTGAAGCCCAGCAGGGACACGGCGTAGTCGTAGGTCAGCCCCTCGTCGCCCGAACCGGCGATGAGCTGGTCGAGGACGGAGAGCGAGTCCCGCACCGACCCTCCACCCGCCCGCGTGACGAAGCTCAGCACGCCGGGGGCCACCCGGACGCCCTCCTGGTCGCAGAGCTGCTGCAGGTAGTCCCCGAGCCTGGCCGGGGGCACGAGCCGGAAGGGGTAGTGGTGGGTCCGGGACCGGATGGTGCCGATGACCTTCTCCGGCTCGGTCGTCGCGAAGACGAACTTCACGTGCTCCGGCGGCTCCTCGACGATCTTGAGCAGGGCGTTGAAGCCCTGCGAGCTGACCATGTGCGCCTCGTCGATGATGTAGATCTTGTAGCGGCTCTGCGCGGGACCGTAGCTGGCCCGCTCCCGCAGGTCGCGGGCGTCGTCGACGCCGCCGTGGCTCGCCGCGTCGATCTCGATGACGTCGATGCTGCCTGAGCCGCCACGGGAGAGAGCCACGCACGAGGCGCACGTGCCGCACGGGGTCGGCGTGGGGCCCTGCTCGCAGTTGAGGCACCGGGCGAGGATGCGGGCGCTCGTCGTCTTGCCGCACCCTCGCGGCCCGGAGAAGAGATACGCATGGCCGACCCGCCCGGTCCGCAGCGCCTGCACCAGCGGCCCCGTCACGTGCTCCTGGCCGATGACGTCGGCGAAGCTCTCCGGCCGGTAGCGGCGGTACAGGGCGGTGCTCATGCTCGAAACCCTAACCGCCACCTCCGACGACGTATGCCGTCGAGCGGGCCCCCAGGTGCCCTCCCGCGCTGTGGCTCACGGACGGTCGGAGGGCGCCAGCCGGCCCGCGGCTGCGACGCCCTCGCCCGCGGGCTCCCGCACGGCCGGGAGCGCGAGCAGGGCGAGCGCGGCCATCGCGCCGACGACGAGCAGCGACCGCAGCACGCCCACGTGGTCGCCGAGGAAGCCGAGGAGCGGCGGCCCGCCCACGAAGGCGGTGTAGCCGATCGTCGCGACGACGCTCATCCGTGCGGCCGCCCGCCCGGGATCATCGGCGGCGGCGCTCATGCCCACGGGGAAGCCGAGGCTCGCGCCGACGCCCCAGACCGCCGCGCCGACGAACGCGAGCAGGGGACCCCCGAAGACGACCAGGATGCAGCCGAGGGCGGCCGACAGCAGGAGCACCCGCAGCACGGGGACCCGGCCGCGACGGTCGAGCAGCCGGGTGCCGAGCAGCCGTCCGGCCGTCATCGCGGTGAGGAACACCGCGAAGCCGAGCACGCCCGCCCACCGGGGCAGACCGTAGCCGTCGGAGAGGGCCACCCCCACCCAGTCGTTGGCCGTGCCCTCGGTGAAGGCGGCGGCCAGCACGACGAGCCCGACGAGGAGCGTGCGCGGCTCGCGCCAGGCGGCCGAGACGCCGGCCTCGCTCTTGACCGTGGCCCCGTCGTCGTCGACCTGCACCGTGGTGGGGAGGAAGGCCCGCAGAAACCACGGCGTCACGGCGAGGAGCAGGACGGTGACACCGAGCAGGTGCGCGAGCACCGGCACCTCGCGATAGGACAGGGCCGCCCCGACGAGCGCGCCGACGACGGTGCCGCCGCTGAAGGCAGCGTGGAAGTGCGGCATGATGGCCCGCGCGAGCAGGCGTTCCACGGAGGCGCCCTCGAGGTTCATGCCGACGTCGAAGACGCCCGTGCCGAGGCCCACGAGCAGCAGGCCGGCCATGACGAGCACCTGGTTGCCCCAGGCGTCGACGCCGAGCCCCACCATGGCGAAGCCGACGGCCTGGACCACCGCCGCGCCCAGCAGGGAGCGGGCAGCGCCGAGGTGGTGCACGATCCAGCCGGAGAGCGGCAGGCCCACGACCGCGCCGACCGACGCGGCGAGGAGGGTGAGGCCCAGCTCGCCCGCGCTGAGCCCGAGCTGGTGCTTGAGGTCCGGCACGCGGGAGGCGAAGCTGGCGAAGGCGAGACCGTTGAGCGCGAACGCCGTGAAGACGGCGGTGCGTGCGGTCCGCACGACGCGGGTCGGTGGGGCACTGCCGGGGGCGGACACAGCTGCTGACCTTCCGTGGGGTTGCCCCAGACCCTACCTACCTGCTGGGCCGCGGGCCGGGCGTGGGCCGTCCCGCGCAGGCCGGAAGGAGTGAGGCGTCCCGTCAGGCCACGACGCGGTAGCGCATC
>NZ_DASSMH010000154.1:0-52815 GCF_035688975.1 Intrasporangium sp.
CTCCCGGGCGACGCTCGTGCTCTCCAAGGGGGAGAACCACGCCGTGCGCCGGGTGCGCCTGCGCAAGATCTGACGGCCCCCCGTACGGAAGTGGCCACTCGACCCGGCAACGTCCGCCCCGTACGGAAGTGGCCACTCGACCGGGGGAAGGTCGAGTGGCCACTTCTGCACGCGGGGCGGTGCCGGTGCGGGCTGTTCAGTACCAGTGCGGGCTGTTGCCCTGCCAGAAGGCCAGCGCGCTGCAGGGTGAGCCGTAGGACTGCTCGATGTACCACAGCCCCCACTTGATCTGCGTGAGCGGGTTGGTCCGGTAGTCCGCCCCGAAGCGCGCCATCTTGCTCGCCGGCAGGGACTGGGGGATGCCGTACGCGCCCGACGAGGAGTTCTCCGCGGTGTACCGCCAGTCGCTCTCGCCGTTCCACAGCGTGACCAGGCACGCGTGCTGCGCCTCGCTCGTCCAGCCGTGCTCGGCCATGAGCGCGCGGGCGGCGGCCTGCGGGTTGGCCCGCGCACTGGCCACGGCCTGCTGGCGGGCGCGCTCGGCGTCCGCCTTGGCCTTGGCCGCAGCAGCCTCCTGCGCCTTGCGCGCCGCGTCGGCCTTCGCCTTGGCGGCCGCGTCGGCCTTCGCCGCGGCGGCGGCGGCGTCGGCCTTGGCCTTGGCGTCCGCGGCGGCGCGCGCCTGCTCGGCTGTGAGGGGGGTGCGGGCGTCAGCCCGGGACACCTGTGTGGCGAGGAGCGCACGAGCCGCACCGGCGAGCATCACGCCGTCTGCGGGTGCGGCCGCCGGCGACGCGGCATAGCTCGCGTTGGCCCTCGGCAGGTCGGTGGCGGCGGCATACCCGAGCGCGGTGACGCCGAGGCCGAGCGTCAGCCCGCCGGCGAGGATGGGGCGGCTGACGGAGCGCCAGCGCCCGCGGGGACGGCGGGCGGCGGGGCGGTGACGTCCTGAGTACGCGGACATGGAGAAGCGGTGCCTTTCGCAAGAGGGGCAGGAGGCCGCACCTCTCACGCAGCACGAACGGGGAGTCCGAGTCGAGGGTCGACCACAGGCGCTCGGCGGGCGCCCGTCGTCGATGACCCGGCGCCTCGTTATCATTCCGAGACCAACGGACTCAACGGTGACATCCCGGAGCCGCCCTTGGCAAATCCGCTGCCGGACGGAAACGGGCCGTGTGCGCTATGTCACTGCTGCCAGAGCGGGAGCAGTGACATAGCGCACACGGTGCAGGTCGGTGCAGGTCGGCTCAGCGGGGCCGGCGCCGGGGAACGGCGCGCATCGCCGCCCCCGGTCGGCTACGCCTCCAGCCCCTCGAGGACGTCGGTGACCAGCGCCGCGATCGGGCTGCGCTCGCTGCGGGTCAGCGTGACGTGGGCGAAGAGCGGATGGCCCTTCAGCTTCTCGATGACGGCCGCCACGCCGTCGTGGCGCCCGACGCGCAGGTTGTCGCGCTGGGCGACGTCATGGGTCAGCACCACCTTGGAGTTCTGGCCGATGCGGGAGAGCACCGTGAGCAGGACGTTGCGCTCGAGTGACTGCGCCTCGTCGACGATGACGAAGGCGTCGTGCAGCGACCTGCCGCGGATGTGCGTGAGCGGCAGCACCTCGAGCAGGCCGCGGTCGAGCACCTCCTCGACGACCTCCGTCGACACCAGCGCCCCGAGGGTGTCGAAGACGGCCTGGCCCCACGGGTTCATCTTCTCCTGCTCCGAGCCCGGCAGGTAGCCGAGCTCCTGGCCACCGACGGCGAAGAGCGGCCGGAAGACGATGACCCGTCGCTGGACGCGTCGCTCCATGACCGACTCGAGCCCGGCGCAGAGCGCGAGGGCGGACTTGCCGGTGCCGGCACGGCCCCCGAGGCTCACGATGCCCACGTCCGGGTCGAGGAGCAGGTCGAGCGCGATCCGCTGCTCCGCGCTGCGGCCGTGCAGCCCGAAGGCGTCCCGATCGCCCCGGACGAGCCGGATCTGCTTGTCGGCGCCGACCCGCCCCAGGCCGCTTCCCCGTGGCGAGAGCAGGACGAGCCCGGTGTTGCACGGCAGCTCCGCGGCCTCCGCGTGCTCGACGCGGCCCCGCTCGTAGAGCTGGTCGAGGGCCTCGGTGGTCACGTCGAGCTCGGCGAGACCGGTCCATCCGGAGTCGACGGCGAGCTCCGCGCGGTACTCCTGCGCGTCGAGGCCGACGGCCGACGCCTTCACCCGCATCGGCAGGTCCTTGGAGACGACCGTGACGTCGGCGCCCTCGTTGGACAGGTTCTTGGCCACGGCGAGGATCCGCGAGTCGTTGTCGCCCAGCCGGAACCCGGCCGGCAGGGCGGTCGGGTCGGTGTGGTTGAGCTCGACGCGAAGCGTCCCGCCGTCGGTGCCGACCGGGACCGGGCGGTCGAGTCGGCCCTCGGACACACGCAGGTCGTCGAGCAGGCGCAGCGCCTGGCGCGCGAAGTAGCCGAGCTCCGGGTGGTTGCGCTTGGCCTCGAGCTCGGTGACGACGACGACCGGGAGGACCACCTCGTGCTCCTGGAAGCGCGCCATGGCGCGGGGGTCGGACAGCAGGACCGACGTGTCGAGGACGTAGGTCTTGCGAGCTGCGGTCGTGCGAGCGGAAGTCCTGCCGGTGCTCGTGGCGCTCTCGGACGAGGTCGGGTGACTCTGGATAGCCAATTCCCACTCCTTGGCGGCGCACGCGCTCGGCATGCGCCTACTCGTTCCCGTGGTGCCGGGACCTGCCCACCGTGCGGTGGGGCCGGTGCCGGCCCCCCGTCCCGAGCTCTCGCTCCATGGTGGGCCTTCCAGGCTCCGACGGACGGGATGTCCGCCGATGGGCCGAGGCTACGTCCGGCGCGGCCTCGCGACTCGGATTTGACGGGTTCGTGTCGCGCGGCGCCCCTACTGGCGACGGCCGGCAGCGGCCGGCGACGGCCGGCAGCGGCGCCCAGCGGCGCCCAGCGGCGGGGTCAGGTGCCGAACCGCCGGTGCCGCCCGGCATACGAGCGCAGCGCGCGGAGGAAGTCGACGTGCCGGAAGTCGGGCCAGTAGGCCTCGCAGAAGTAGAACTCCGACTTCGCGCTCTGCCACAGCAGGAATCCGCCGAGCCGCTGCTCCCCGGAGGTCCGGATGACGAGGTCGGGGTCGGGCTGGCCGCGCGTGTAGAGGTGCTCGGCGATGTCCTCGACCGTGAGGTCGGCGGCGATGTCCTCGATCGACTCGCCTCGCGCGGCCCGCGTGCGCAGCATCTCGCGCACGGCGTCGGCGATCTCCCGACGCCCGCCGTAGCCGACCGCGACGTTGACCGTCATGCCGGGCACGCCCGCCGTCCGGGCCGCCGACTCGCGCAGGCTGCGCGCCGTGTCGGCGGGGAGCAGGTCGAGCGCTCCGACGATCTTGAGGTGCCACCGCCCCTCGTCAGCCAGGTCCGCGACGGCGTTCTCGATGATGGACAGCAGCGGCGCGAGCTCCTCCTGCGCCCGGCCCAGGTTGTCCGTCGAGAGCAGCCACAGGGTGACGTACTCGACGCCCGCCTCCTCGCACCACTGCAGCAGGTCGGAGATCTTGTCGGCGCCGGCCTGGTGGCCGGAGGCGGTGCCCGCACCGCGCGCCTTGGCCCACCGGCGGTTGCCGTCGAGCATGACGGCGACGTGCCGAGGCATGGCCTCGCGGGGCAGGTCGTGGGCCACGCGGCGCTCGTAGGCTCCGTAGACCACATCGCGCCAGCCCACCCCGCGCCCTCCTTCGCCTCGTCGGCCCCGTCGCGCACCGCGTGGGCCCGCGCGTCCCACCGTACCGCTGCGCCGGTCGGTCGCTGCGGCCTCCCGGCCGGCGCGGCGCCCGGACCGGTGGCCGTATGCCGCGCAGCCTGACCGCCACGACGCCGAGGTTACTGCTCCGTAACCTACGTGTGCGTAGGTTACTCTTGGAGGCATGAGCTCGCCCTTCGAGACCCCGAGCGCGGCCATGCACGAGGTCGCCGCAGCGGTCAAGCCGCGCCTGCGCGGGTGGCTGCACCTGGGCATGTTCCCGCTGGCCGCGATCGGCGGGCTCGTCCTCGTGCTGCTGTCCGATCCCGGCGCGGTCCGCACCGCCTCCATCGTGTTCACGGTGACGGCGAGCCTGCTCTTCGGCGTCTCGGCCATCTACCACCGCGGCACGTGGGGCCCGCGGATGCATGCGCTGCTCAAGCGGTTCGACCACTCGAACATCTACCTCATCATCGCCGGCACCTACACCCCCTTCGCGGTGACGCTCCTGCCGGGCGACCAGGCACGCACGCTGCTCACCGTCATCTGGGGCGGCGCCATCGCGGGCGTCCTGTTCCGCATCTTCTGGGTCAGCGCCCCCAGGTGGCTCTACGTGGCGCTCTACATCGCGCTGGGCTGGGCGGCCGTCTTCTACGTCGTGCCGTTCTGGCGGGCCGGGGGGGCGGCCATCGGCGCACTGCTCGCGCTCGGCGGCCTGCTCTACACCGCGGGCGGCGTGATCTACGGGGCGAAGCGCCCCAACCCGTCCCCGCGGTGGTTCGGGTTCCACGAGGTCTTCCACGCCTTCACGCTCGCGGCCTTCGTGGCGCACTACGTCGCCGTCTCGCTCGTCGTCGTGGGCCACCCCGTCGTGGCCTGACCCCCCGCTGCCGCACGCGCTTTCCGGCCCGCGCCCCCGCCCCCGGGCGGTGGCGCCCTCAACGCGTCGGGTCGTCTCCCGGCCGGCCCGAGGGGTCGCCCGGCACCGGGTCCTGGCCGGAGCGCTCGTCGCCCCCCTCCGGGGACTCCTCGTCGAGCCCGGCGGCCCGGTCCCGCTCGCGGTAGGCCATCCGCCGCATACGGCTGTTCATGTTGCGCATGAGCAGCCACAGCGCCAGCGCCAGCACGAACGCGGCGATGAACCCCCACACGCCCGGCCCGATGGGCAGGTTGCCGCTGCCGCCCATCAGCGCACCTCCTCCACGGTCAGCCGCCCGTCGTAGGCGATCTCGAGCCGCCCGGAGGTCGCGAGCGCGTCGGCCTCGGCGGGCGAGCCCAGCCCGGCGAAGAGGTCGTCCTCGCCGTCGACGATCGGCACGTAGGACAGGGCCGCCTCGAAGTCCTCGGTGCCCCACACGTCGCGCTGCACCTCCAGCGGCACGGTGAAGAAGAAGCCGTCGGGGTCGACCTGGGTGGCGTGGGCGAGCAGGGCGCGGTCCCGCGTCTCGAAGAACTCCGCGCAGGGCACCCGGGTCGTGATCCGCCCGTCCCGCCGCTGCGTCCAGTTCTGCAGCCACTCGGCATACGGGCTCTCGAGCCCGCGCGCGAGCATGGCCTCGTGGATGGCCCGCAGGCGCTCGAGTCGCTGGCCGCCGTTGTAGTAGATCTTGAGGGGCTGCCACGGGGCACCGGCGTGCGGGTATGCCGCTGGGTCGCCGGCCGCGGCGAAGGCGGACATCGCGACCCGGTGGGTCATGATGTGGTCCGGGTGGGGGTAGCCGCCCTGCTCGTCGTAGGTCGTCATGACGTGCGGGCGGAAGTCGCGCACGACCCGGACGAGGGCCTCGGTCACCACGTCGAGGTCCTCGAGGGCGAAGCAGCCGGCGGGCAGCGGCGGCGGCGGGTCGCCCTCCGGCAGCCCGGAGTCGACGAACCCGAGCCACGTGTGCTCGCACCCGAGAATCTCCTGGGCCGCCCTCATCTCCCGGCGCCGGAACTCCACGATGTCGCGCTGCAGCTGCGGGTCGTCCTTGAGCTTCGGGTTGAGCACGTCACCGCGCTCGCCGCCGGTGCACGAGACCACCATGACGCGCGCGCCCGCGGCCACGTACTTCGCCGTCGACGCCGCCCCCTTGCTCGACTCGTCGTCGGGGTGCGCGTGCACCGCCATCAACCGCATGCCCTGAGACACGGAACTCCTTGCTCGGCTCGACCGGTTCGCGGGGCGCCACGTGGCACCGCCAGCCTGCTGCGTCACCAGGATGCCCGGTGAGGGACACTGGGACCCACCCGTCATCCTCTCATCCGGAGTTCTCCCATGCGCCTGCCCCACCCCGGCCCCGGCGAGCTGCGGTGGTGGGTCGTCGGAACGGTCGGGATCGGCGCCGGCGTCGCCGTCGCTGTGTGGCTCGGGCTCTCCATGTCCGTCGGCCAGACGAGCTGGCAGACCTTCGGCTACAAGGTCGTCGACGACCGGACCGTCACGGTGACGTTCGACGTCGACCGGCCGGGCGGCGCCCCGGTGACCTGCACGGTGCGTGCGCTCGCTCGCGACTTCGGCACCGTCGGCACCGTGGACGTGCAGGTCCCGCGGGCGCCCCAGGACTCGAGCCGGCAGAGCGCCACGGTGCGCACCACCTCCCGTGCGGTCACGGGAGAGGTGGTGCGCTGCGTGCCGCGTTGAGGCCGACGAGCGGCCCCCTCATGAGGCGGTGCGGTCGCGGACCGGAATCCTCGGGGCCGCGCATTGGTTACAATGGAGGCTCAGCAAGGGCCGCGACCGGTGCCCCAGCGTCACGGTCGGGCCCCTTTTCTTTTGCGCGCCCACCTCCCCACCGCGTGGGCGTCGGTACATCCGAGGAGTTCACCGTGACCGACACCGCTGCAGGCTTCCTGACTCAGGAGGCCTATGACCGCCTCAAGGCGGAGCTGGACCAGCTGTCGGGCGAGGGTCGCATCGAGATCGCCCGCAAGATCGAGGAGGCCCGTGAGGAGGGCGACCTCAAGGAGAACGGCGGCTACCACGCGGCCCGCGAGGAGCAGGGCAAGATGGAGGCCCGCATCCGCCAGCTCACCGAGCTGCTCCACAACGCCGTCATCGGCGAGACCCCGGCCGACAACGGGGTCGTCGAGCCGGGGATGCTCGTGACCGTCGAGATGTTCGGCGACGAGGAGACCTTCCTCCTCGGCAACCGAGAGATCGCGGACGGCTCCGAGCTGCAGGTCTTCTCCGAGAAGTCCGCCATGGGCGCGGCCATCAACGGCAAGACCGTGGGCGAGACCGCGAGTTACCAGGCCCCCAACGGCAAGACGATCGAGGTCAAGATCCTCGCGGCCAAGCCCTACACCGGCTGACTGCGCGCCGGGTCGCCCTCGAGCCCGGCCCGGCGGAGTGGACCACGCGCAAGGTCGGGACCCGAGGAACCGTCACCCGTGGACGTCGAGCGCCTCCCGCAGGTCGGCGATGAGGTCGTCGACGTCCTCGATGCCGACCGAGAGCCGGATCAGGTCGCCCGGCACCTCGAGCTCCGTGCCCGCAACCGAGGCGTGCGTCATCCGCGCCGGGTGCTCGATGAGCGACTCCACGCCGCCGAGCGACTCGCCGAGGGTCCACAGCGAGACGGCGGCGCACGCCTTGACCGCGGCGTCCTCGCCCTTGCGCAGCCGAAACGACACCATGCCGCCGAAGCGCCTCATCTGCCGGGCGGCCACGTCGTGGTTGGCGTGCGTCGGCAGCCCGGGGTAGAGCACCTGGGACACCGCGGGGTGGCCCGCGAGGAAGTCGACGACCCGTTCCGCGTTGTCGCAGTGACGCTCCATCCGGATCGCGAGCGTCTTCAGCCCACGGAGGGTGAGCCAGGCGTCGAAGGGGCCCGCAACGCCACCGATCGCGTTCTGGTGGAAGGCAATCCGCTCCTCCACGTCCTCGCGACCGGCTGCGGTGACACCCCCCCGGGTGATGACGGCGCCGCCGACGACGTCGCTGTGTCCGCCGGAGTACTTCGTCGTCGAGTGCACGACGATGTCGGCGCCGAGGGCGAGCGGGTTCTGCAGGTATGCCGTGGCGAAGGTGTTGTCCACGACGAGCAGGGCGCCCACGGAGTGGGCCACCTCGGCGATGGCCTCGACGTCGGCGACGCCGAGCAGCGGGTTGGTCGGGGTCTCCACCCACACCATGCGGGTCCGGCCGGGACGGATCGCCGCCCGCACCGCGTCGACGTCGGCGATGGCCGCGATGGAGTGCTCGACGCCCTGGGGGCGCGCCACCTTGTTGAAGTAGCGGTACGTCCCCCCATAGGCGTCGGACGGCACGACGACGTGGTCACCCGGGACGAGGAGGGCACGGCATACGGTGTCCTGGCCGGCCAGCCCCGACGCGAAGGCGAACCCGCGGCTGCCCCCCTCGAGGGCCGCCAGGCACTCTTCCAGGGCGCTGCGGGTGGGGTTGGCGGAGCGGCTGTACTCGTAGCCGCTGCGGAAGCCGCCGATGCCGTCCTGCTTGTAGGTCGAGACCTGGTAGATCGGGGTCACGACCGCGCCGGTCAGCGGGTCGGCCTCCTGGCCCGCGTGGATGGCGCGCGTCGAGAACCCGTGCTCGTCAGACATGCCGTCCACCCTACGGCCCCGCCCGGCGTCAGCCGTGCCCTCGTCGGCTGACGCGACGGGCGCTCCGGGCCTCGCTCCTACCTCGCTCGTGTCCTCACGCCCGGCGTCAGCCGATCCCGTGGTCGCGGGCCCACAACGCCGCGCTCGTGCGGTCCGCGACGCCGATGTTGCGGAAGACGTTGCCGAGGTGCACCTTGACGGTGCGCTCGCTGATGCCGAGGGCCTTGGCGATCTGTTTGTTGGCCAGCCCCTTCGACACGAGCGCCAGCACCTCGCGCTCGCGCGCGCTGAGCACCGACGGGGCCTCCTTGCGCGGGGAGTGCGGCAGCAAAGCCCGAGCCACCCGCGGGTCGAGCGGCGCATGACCCGCCGCGGCCACTCGGATCGCGGAGATCACGTCGCGGGGCTCGCTGTCCTTGAGCAGGTATCCCACTGCTCCCGCCTCGAGCGCCGCTCCGACCCGGTCGGTCTCGGCGAACGACGTGAGCACGACGACGGGCACGCCGAACCCAGCCTCTCGCAGCAGCCGGATGCCGACGATGCCGTCGACGCGGGGCATGGACAGGTCCATGAGCACGACCTCGGGCATCGTCCGGCGCACCACCTCGAGCGCCTCACGGCCATCCGCGGCCTCGCCGACGACCTTCACCTCGTCGCTCGTCGAGAGGATGGACCGCAGACCGACCCGGACGAGGTGGTGGTCGTCGACGATGACGACGGAGGTCATCGCCGGGTCCTCGAGCTTCGCAGCCGCAGCCGCCAGTGGACGCCGACGCCCGGCGCTGAGGCGACCTCCAGCACGCCTCCCACGTCACGGGCGAGGTCGGTCAGCACCCGCACCCCGAAGTGGCCCTGCGTGACGGGCGTCGATCCCGAGGGAAAGCCGGCTCCGTCGTCGTCGATGGTCAACAGGATCGGGTGGGTGGGGTGCGTGGAGTCCTCCTCGAGGGCGATCCGGACCCGCGTCGCCCCGGAGTGCTTGACGACGTTGCCGAGGCACTCGCGCGCGACGCGGTACACGACCTGCTGTTGGACCTCGGTCAGCCCCTCGGTCACGGCAGCGTCGGTGTGCAGGTCGACCACGGTGCCTCGCGCGGCGAGCGGCCGGACCAGGTCACCCAGGGCTGCGGCCAGTCCCGCGTCGGCGAGCCGTGCCGGGTAGATGTCGACGAGCAGGGACCGAAGGCTGGCCACACTGCCGCGGACCGTGGCGGCAACCTGCGAGAGATGGCTCGCGAGGGACTCGTGGCCCTCGTTGCGCACGGTCTCGATCGCTCCTGACACGACGAGTGAGCTGGCCACGAGGTCCTGCACCGGGCCGTCGTGCAAGTCCGCCGCGATCCGCCGGCGCTCCTGCTCGGACGCGTCCACGGCGCTTCGCATGAGCTGCTCCCGCTGGTGCTGCGCCGCGCCGAGCCGGTCGACCAGGCGCCAGAGGATCGGCGCCAGGAGCACGAGGAGCAACAGCAGGCTCGTGGCGAGGAGCCCGGCGAAGCCGCGCCACAGGTCCTGCGAGCGGCTCTCCACCGGGGTGTAGTCGCCGTAGATCTCGAAGAGCATCTCGGCGCCGGAGGGCGTCCACACCGGGCGATACACCTCGAGCAGCTTCCCGCCGTTGCGCTCGAACTGGTTCTCCGAGCGAGCGAGGTCGGACACCTCCGCCTTGGTCTCGCGCGCCATGATCGCTTCGAGCTGGTCGGCGTCCAAGGGGAAACGCTGGCCCACGAGGCGCTTCTCGTCGGCATACACGATCGTCCCGTCGCTCTTCCACAGCTTGACGCGGATGATGCCGTGGGGCAGGACGTTGGCGCGCACCACCTTGTCGAGGTTCTCGTAGGCCGCGCGGTCCCCGTGGAGCAGCCCGTCACTCAGGACGGGCTGCACCACCGCGACCGCCATGACGTTGGCCGTGTGCGCGGCGTCGTTCACGGCCTCGCGCTCGGCGAGGCGGCTGGCGGCCACGGAGCTGCCGACCATGACGATCGCGAAGACGGCCAGCGCCGCGAGAGCCAGCTGCCCGATCATGCGTCGGGGCTGCGGCAGCGGTCGCACGGGGTCCCGCACGGACCCGTCTGCGAGGGTGGTCCAGCGCAGCGCAACAGGCACCGGGATGGTGTCCGCGGAGCCTGTGCGGTGCGGGTCGCCCGTCATGACGAGTGGTCGTCCCCTCCCGAGTGGCCGGACGAGCCCGAGCCGTGGCCGGACGAAGCCGACCCAGCCGAGCCCGAGCCGTGGCCGGACGAGCCCGACCTCGACGTCCCGCCGTGGTCGTCGCCCGGCTCTGCCGTCGTCCGGGGCCGGGCCCCGCCGCGGCCGTCGGCGGCCGTCGTGGTCGACGGCGTCGGCGTGGCCGCGCTGGTGCGGATGGGAGCCGGCGAGTCAGCCTCGCCCAGGACGACCTGCGCCGCGGCCGGGGCGCGGGTGGGGACGCTCTCGGCGAACGAGGCATTGCCCAGCAGGCCAAGAGCAGCCGGGATCACCGCGCCCGCGGCCGCGAGTACGAGGATGAGGCGTCGTCGCATGTTCCGGTCCTTCCCTGGCTGCGAGTGTGGCAGGTCTGGATGCCGGCGTCAGCCGGTGTAGGTAACGCGTCCGCGGCAAACCGCGCCGGTGCGCACATTGGTCGCCTGAGCTCGGATGACGTCCCATCCGGACCGGTTGGCGATGAGGCGCGAGACCTCGAAGGACCCGCTGGGCGCCGTGGTCCGCTGCAGGCCTGTGTAGACGGTGACGAAGTTGTCGCTGATCCCGACGCGCCACGTCTGCCCGACGACGTTGCTGTCGACCTCGAAGCTGACCTCGATGCGGGCGTTGTCCTGCTTGGCCGTGAGCTTCCACGTGGCCGAGGGGCAGGCGCCCGAGGCACGGACCTCCAGGCCCTTGGCGGATGCGGCCGGGACGAGCGCCAGGCCGCTGGCCGCGACGGCGGACAGGACGGCGGTGGCGAGTGTCGCGCGAGCTCTCATGATGACCTTCCGGGGTGCGAGACGGCCGAGGAAGCGGCCGGTCGAGTGTGGTGAAGTGCCGGCTCCACACTGCGATCGCCACACGGGCAGCCGCCATCGGGCTTTGGTGCTAGTACCGTCCGCCCGGGGCACGGGAGTCGTGCCCGGCGCCGGCTACGAGCCCGCGGACTCGCCCTGCCCGGTCGCCGCCCGCAGGCGGTCGATGTGCTGTGAGGCCTCTGCCTTGGTCAAGGTGGCGGGCACTACGCCCCGACCACCGGTGCCCGGTGGGACGCCGGGTGAGACACTGGGTCGGTGTTCGGATTCGGCAAGAGGACCACGATGCCCGCCCCCGACGAGGCCCTGCGCGGCCGGGACAGGCGGCCGTATGCCGTGAGCCCCACCCACGTCGTCCTCGGCACCCCGCTCGACGGCCCGTGGCCGGAGGGGTCCGAGGTGCTCTACGTGGGGATGGGCTGCTTCTGGGGCGTGGAGCGCATCTTCTGGCGGCTTCCCGGCGTCGTCGCAACGGCCGTCGGCTACATGGGCGGCTACACGCCGAACCCCACCTACGAGGAGACGTGCACGGGTCTCACCGGCCACGCCGAGACGGTCCGGGTGGTCTACGACCCGGCGACGACGTCACCGGAGCTGCTCCTCAAGGCCTTCTGGGAGAACCACGACCCGACGCAGGGCCCTCGCCAGGGCAACGACGTCGGCACGGCATACCGCTCGGTCATCTTCTGGACGACGCCCGGGCAGGAGCGCGCCGCCCTCGCCACCCGCGACGCCTTCCAGCGTGTCCTCTCCGACAACGGCTACGGCACCATCACGACCGAGGTCCGGTCCGCGGACGAGGCCGGCCCCTTCTACCTCGCCGAGGACTACCACCAGGGCTACCTGCACAAGAACCCCGGCGGCTACTGCAACCACGGGCCCAACGGCATGACGTGCCCGGTCGGCGTGCTGCGCCAGGACCAGCTGCCAGCCCAGCAGGACGTCCTCCCGCCGCAGTGAGCGGCGACCGAGCGGCGTCGGCCGGCCGGCTTGGCGCAGAACTCAGACCCCGGCCGGCCGCGTCCCTCAGAAGATCCGCACGCGCTCCTGCTCCGGCAGCCACATCCCGTCTCCCGGCCGCACCCCGAACGCCTCGTGGAACTCCGTGACGTTGCGAACGGCGTTGCCGCGCAGCTCCGGCGGCGAGTGGGGGTCCACCGCGAGCAGCCGGATCGCCTCCTCCGGGCGCGCCTTTCCCTTCCAGACCTGGGCCCAGCCGAGGAAGAACCGCTGTGTCCCCGAGAACCCGTCGAGGTCGGGCACGTCGCGACCCTCCGTGGCGATGCGGTATGCCGCGTAGCCGATCTGCAGCCCGCCGAGGTCGCCGATGTTCTCCCCGACCGTGAGCGCCCCGTTGACCGTGTGCGACTCGTCGAGCCCCGCCGGCGTGTAGGCGTCGAACTGCTCGACCAGTCGCTGCGCGAGGGCCTCGAATCGCTGCCGGTCCTCGTCGGTCCACCAGTCGCGCAGCGCCCCGGTGCCGTCGTATCGCGAGCCCTGGTCGTCGAACCCGTGCCCGAGCTCGTGGCCGATCACGGCACCGATGCCGCCGTAGTTGACGGCGTCGTCCGCCTCGGGGTCGAAGAAGGGCGGCTGCAGGATCGCTGCCGGGAAGACGATCTCGTTCATCGACGGCATGTAGTAGGCGTTGACCGTCTGGGGGAGCATGAACCACTCCGTGCGGTCGATGGGCTTGCCGATCTTCGCGAGGTCACGGTCGACCTCGAAAGCCGAGGCACGACAATGGTTTCCGACGAGGTCGCCCGGGTCGATGGTGATGGAGGAGTAGTCCCGCCACACGTCGGGGTAGCCGATCTTGGGGATGAAGCGATCGAGCTTGTCGAGAGCCTGCGCGCGGGTCTTGTCCCCCATCCACTCGAGCGACGCGAAGGAGCGGCGGAAGGCCTCGACCAGGTTGGCCACGAGCTGCTGCATCCGATCCTTCGCCGACGGCGGGAACCAGCGCTCGACGTACAGCTGCCCGACTGCCTCGCCGATGGCGTGCTCGACGATCTCGACGCCCCGCTTCCACCGCTCCTTGTTCTCGGGCTGGCCCGAGAGGATGCGCCCGTAGAAGTCGAAGTCCTCGTCGACGAGGGCCGCGGGCAGCAGGCCGGCGAGCGACGTGACGACGTGCCACGTCAGCCATGCCTGCCAGTCCTGCACGCTCGTGTCACGGAGCGCCTGGTCCAGGGCCGTGACGAAGCTGGGCTGGCGCACGACGACCTTGTCGAACGCCCCGTCCGGCGCCTCCAGCCCGGAAACCCATGTGTCCCAAGGAAACTCGGGGGCGAGTAGCCGCGCTTCGGCGAGCGTGTAGGCGTTGTAGGTCTTGACGGCGTCGCGGTTGCTCACCTTGTCCCAGTGCGCCGCCGCGAGCCTCGTCTCGAGCGCCATGATCCGGGCCGCCTTGGATGCCGCCTCCGGGACGCCCGCGAGGGCGAGCATCCGCTCGACGTGGGCGACGTATGCCGTGCGCACGGCGCCGTATTGCTCCTCGCGGTAGTACGACTCATCCGGCAGGCCCAACCCCGCCTGCTCGAGGTAGACGACATAGTCCTCGGGTGACCGCTCGTCCGGGTTGACGAAGGGGTGCAGCAGCCCGACGACACCGGACCGGTGGAGTCGGCCGAGCACGGCGCCGAGGGCCGGGATCCCGTCGACCGACGCCACGTCGGCGAGGAGGGGCTGGAGCGGCTCAAGACCGAGCTCCTCGATCCGTTCGGTGTCGAGGAAGCTCGCGTAGAGGTCGCCGACCTGGCGACGCGGCGACCTTGGGGCCGCGGCCGCGCTCGCCGCGGCGTCCTCGATGAGGTCGCGCACCCGCGCCGTCGACTCCTCTCGGAGGATGTCGAACGTGCCGTAGCGCGCCCGGTCGCCCGGGATCTCGGTGGTGTCGAGCCACGTGCCGTTGACGAACCGGAAGAAGTCGTCCTGCGGGCGGGTGGATCGGTCCAGGTTTGCGACGTCGATGCCGGACTTCGGCGTCGCGGGGACCGAGGCGCCTGCCGGGGCCGGTCCCGAGCTCCCGCCCGGGGTGGGCTCCGGGCCCACAGCGTCGTCTCGTGTCACCGCGTCGTCTCGTGTCACTGCGTCTCCCCTCGATGCGCGGGGCCCGGGCGGTCGGACCCCGCAATCGAGCCTAGCGACGGCGGTTCCCGGCCAGCGCCGCGACGAGCCCCACGAGCAGCAGCGCTCCACCGAGCGCGCCGAAGGCGCCCGGGCCGACGACCCGCAGCTGCAGGCCGGGCTCGCCGAGGTTGGCCACGAGGACGTAGCCGGCCACGAGGAGGCTGAGCAGACCGAGGAGGATGGTGCCCGGCCGCGGACCGGTGCGCACCGTGACCAGACCGCCGCGCGGCGGGGGCGGGCTGAGCGGAGCCGTGCCCGGGGCGGCCACCGGCGGCTGCGCGAGGGACCCGGGGTGCGAGAGCACCGGGGTGTGCGACGGGTCCGGCAGCACGACGTCGTCGGGGACCGGCGCCGCGGGCTCGACCCGGAACGCGCCTGCCGGCCGCGCGGGCGTGGCGGGGGCGACAGGCTCGAGGTGCTCGGTGTCGGCCCGGTGCGGGTCCTCCCCGGTGGGGTCCAGCGCGGGCCCGGAGGTCGGGTCGGAGGCCCCGGTGCTGGACGTCGGGTCGGAGGCCCCGGTGCTGGAGGTCGGCTCGAGGTCCGGGCTGCTCGGGGTCGGGTCGGGGTTCGGCGTGCCGGAGGTCGGGGTGTCCATGGTCTCGCTGCTCTCGGTCGGGGCGCCCGCGGCGGGTGGTCCAGCGGGCGTCGTGGTGGGGTGGGTGGTGCTGTCGGCGGTGGGGTCCGCGGCGGGGCCGGCGAGGGGCCGCCGCGGGAGCTGGCTCATGACGCGTGTCCCGTGCGGACCGCGACCTGACCGAGACCGATCTCGGCGTCGACGACGATCTCCTCACGAGCACCCGGGCTGCCGTAGGTCACGGTCTCGTCCCAGGCGGTGCCGCCCTGTCGGAACCGGGGTTGCGGGCCGGACGAGCCCGACACCTGGTCGCTGCCTTCGTTGCTGCCGAGGGCGAGCAGCTCGCCGGCCCGGCCGCGGGCGTGGACCGTGACCCGGACGCCGTCGGGGACGACGACGTTGAGCTGTCCCAGGCCGACGGTGGCAGTGACGCGGTCGGTGCCCGACGTGGACTTCCAGTCCGCGCCCGACAGGTCGACCGTGAGCTCCCCCATGCCCAGCTGGTAGGCGTCCACCGCGGCCAGCGAGGTGACGACGTGGCTGCGGTCCCCGACCTGCCACGGACGGGTGAGGCCCGCGGGGACACTGGTCGTGAAGAGGGCGGCGACGATGCCGATCACGGCGAGGGGGGCGAGCCCGCCCGACCGGCGTCCGGCGAGGCCGGCGGCGACCATTCCCAGACCGAGGACGCCCAGGCCCGTGGCGATGCCCACGGCGAGGTGGCTGCCCTGCCAGCCGCCCGAGCCGGCGAGGGAGGTCATGGTGGCACCCGCCAGTAGGGCCGCCCCGAGGACGAGCATCCCGGCCGGGAGCCCGATGACCCGCGTCCGCTCCCGCGGCCGCGGCGGGGCCGGACGGACCGCGCCTACCGGAGGGGCAGTGGGCGCGGTCCAGGTGCTCGCGCCGGCCTGCGCGGCACCGGCCTGCGCGGCACCGGCCTGCGCGGCGGCGTTGCCGGTCGACATTCCCGCGGGCCCGGCCGGCGGGCCCGCCGCGCGCGGGCCGGCCAGGTGGCGACCGGCGTCGGTGCGGGTGAGGAACCACCAGACGAGCACGCCCAGCAGCACGAAACTACCGACGCGCATGCCGCTGGTGTGGTCGTCCCACCACGGGCCGCCTCCCAGGACCGACATGGCCGTGACGACGAGGAGGAAGATCGAACCGCCGTCACCGTCGCGCAGCGCGCGCTCGATCCGCAGGTCGCCGCGCTCGTCCGGCAGCAGCAACCACAGCAGGAGGTAGAGCGCGACGCCCATCCCGAAGAAGATGCCGAAGAGGATGAAGCCCGCCCGCACGATGAGGGGGTCGACACCGAGCCACCGGGCGATGCTGGTCGCCACGCCGGCGAACCAGCGACCCTGTGCCGGCCGGACGATGCCGGGCCGCCGGAGGGTGTCGTAGAAGCCGTCGAGGCCGTGCCCGGTCGGGGGGCCACCATTCGCGTTCGTCATGCACCCAGCGTGTCCGGGTGGGCCGCACCGGGCCATGAGGGTCGACCCTGAGCGGACCCTGACCCGCCCCCCAAAGGCCGCGGGGGCGGTCGTCCCCGGCTGCCGGATGAGTCAGGATGGACGGGTGCAGGCGTCCCGAGCGAGCGAGACTCCGCCGCGCCCGGCGTGGCGGGACACGCCGCGTCCGCCGCTGCTGCGCCAGTCCCACGGCCGGCTCCTCGGCGGCGTCGCGAGCGGGGTCGCCCGGCACCTCGGCGTGCCGGTCCGGCTCGTCCGGCTCGTCTTCATCGTGACGTCCATCCCCTTCGGCGCCGGCGCCGCCGTCTACGCCTTCCTGTGGGCCGCGATGCGTGCGGCGCCAGCCGGTGACGACGAACCGGCCGGCCGACCGGACCTCGCGAGCGTGCGGGCGTGGTTGCGCCGCGGCAACGAGCCGGCGCTCCTCACCCTCCTCGGCGTGGCGGCCCTCGCGGTGGCCGGCGCCCTGTGGCTGCGCGGCGCGGGCGTCGGCATCCACCCCGAGGTCGTCCTGCCCGTCGTCGCGATCGTCATCGGCGCGATCTTCTTCTGGTCCCAGCTCGACGAGGCAGACCCGCTGGGCGGTCGCCGACCCGTGCGCTGGGTGTGGCTCGCGGTGGGCCTCGGCCTCACCTCGCTGGGCCTCGTCGGTCTCGTGGTGCGGGGCACCAACGTCGGGGAGGTGTGGCAGGTGACCGGTGCGGTGCTCGCCGCGCTCGTCGGCGTGGCCGTCCTCGCCGCCCCGTGGATCCTGCGGCTCTGGACCACCCTGCGCGACGAGCAGGCCGCGCGCATCCGCGCCACCGAGCGGGCCGACATCGCCGCGCACCTGCACGACTCGGTGCTGCAGACCCTGGCCCTCATCCAGCGGCAGTCCTCCGACGCGACGACGGTCGCCCGCCTCGCGCGGGCCCAGGAGCGTCAGCTGCGCTCCTACCTCTACGACCAGGACGCGCGGCAGGGCTCGCTCGCCGCGGCGCTCACGGCCGCCGTCGGCGAGGTCGAGGACCTCCATGGCGTCCCCGTCCAGCTCGTCGTGACGGGTGACCGGCCCATGGACGACCGGCTCGAGGCGCTCGTCAAGGCGGTGCGGGAGGCCGTGTGGAACGCGGTGCGGCACGCGAGCCCGCCGGTGACGGCATACGTCGAGGTGGGTCCGTATGCCGTCGAGTGCTTCGTGCGCGACCACGGTGCGGGCTTCGACCTCGACGCCGTGCCCGCCGACCGGCGGGGGCTGCGCGAGTCGATCATCGGGCGCATGGAGCGCCATGGGGGCACCGCGCGGATCCGGCGTCGTGAGGACGGCGCGGAGGTCGAGCTCAGCCTGCCGGTCGCGCGACCGGGCACCGACGAGGAGGACAAGCCGGCATGACCCAGCACGCGCAGCCGCGGACGACCCGGATCGTCCTTGTCGACGACCACCACCTCTTCCGGTCCGGGGTGCGGGCCGAGCTCACAGCGCTCGCCGACTCGGCTCCCTACCGGCTCGACATCGTCGGCGAGGCCGAGCGGGTGGAGTCGGCGGCGGAGGTGGTCCTCGCCCAGCGGCCCGACGTCGTGCTGCTCGACGTCCACCTCCCCGGCGGCAACGGCCACGGCGGTGCCGACGTGATCCGGGCGACCACCGGCGCCACGACGGAGGCGGGCCGGCCGGTGCGCTTCCTCGCCCTCTCGGTCTCCGACGCCGCGGAGGACGTCATCGCGGTCATCCGGGCCGGGGCACGGGGCTACGTCACCAAGACCATCAGCGCGGAGGACCTGCTCACGGCCATCGGCCGCGTGGCCGACGGGGACGCGGTCTTCAGTCCCCGCCTCGCCGGCTTCGTCCTCGACGCCTTCGGCGCAGCGGCCGGCGAGGTCGCCGAGATCGACGAGGAGCTCGACCGCCTCTCCGCGCGTGAGCGCGAGGTCATGCGGCTCATCGCCCGCGGCTACCAGTACAAGGAGGTGGCCAAGGAGCTGTTCATCTCCGTCAAGACCGTCGAGACGCACGTGTCGTCCGTGCTGCGCAAGCTGCAGCTGTCCTCCCGCCACGAGCTGACGGCGTGGGCCATGGGCCGCCGACTGCTCTGACCCCGCACCCCAGGGCCGGCTCGGGCCGACCTCACGGCGGCCGTCGCGCGGCGTGAGTCCGAATTAACGACTGCGTCACCCGGCGGCGCCGGCGTGCAACACGGCCTTCCTAGCGTGAGCGTCACGCCAGCCCTCAGGAGGACCCGTGTCGACCACGAGCACCGCCACCACCACCACGACCGAGAAGCTCTCCCGCCCCGACCGCCTGCGCGGCGTCGTCGCGCCGCGCAGCCGCGTCATCCGGGACTGGGACCCGGAGGACACCGCCGCGTGGGAGGCGGGCAACAAGCACATCGCCCGCCGCAACCTCATCTGGTCGGTCGCCACCGAGCACATCGGCTTCTCGATCTGGTCGATCTGGTCCGTCATGGTCCTCTTCATGCCGCAGGCGGTCTACGGCTTCACCCCGGGTGACAAGTTCGCACTGGTGGCCGTCCCGACCCTCGTCGGGGCCCTGTTGCGTATCCCCTACACGATGGCGACCGCGATCTTCGGCGGGCGCAACTGGGCCGTCGTCAGCGGCGTCGCGCTGCTCGTGCCCACCGTCGGCACGTGGTACCTGATGACCCACCCCGGGCACTCGCTCACGACGTTCCTGCTCGTCGCGGCGCTCGCCGGTCTCGGCGGCGGCAACTTCGCCTCGTCGATGACGAACATCAACGCGTTCTACCCGCAGCGCATGAAGGGCTGGGCGCTCGGCCTCAACGCGGGCGGCGGCAACATCGGGGTCCCGGTGGTCCAGCTCGTCGGCCTGCTCACCATCGCCACCCTCGGCAACAGGCGGCCCGAGATCGTGTGCGCCGCCTACCTCGTGCTCCTCGCCGCGGCCTCGATCGGCGCCGCGGCCTTCATGGACAACCTCGACCACCGCACCGCCGACCCGCGCGCCATGGTGGACGTGCTCCGGCACGCCGACTCGTGGGTCATCTCGCTGCTCTACATCGGCACCTTCGGCTCGTTCATCGGCTTCGGCTTCGCGTTCGGCCAGGTGCTCAACCTCACCTTCCTCACCGACCTCACGGGCGGCAACCGGGCTGCGGCCACCGCGGCCCAGACGGCCTCCGCCAGCCTGCACGCGGCCCAGATCGCCTTCATCGGCCCCTTGCTCGGCTCGATCAGCCGCGTCTGGGGCGGTCGCCTCGCCGATCGCCGCGGCGGCGGGACCATCACCTTCCTCGCCTTCGTCGGGATGACCGTCGCCGGCGTCGTCGTGACCCTCGCCAGCCGCTCCGACGACACGACCCCGGGCGCCGCGACCGGCCTGCAGCTCGCCGGCCTTGTCGGTGGCTTCGTCGCGCTCTTCGTCCTCTCCGGCATCGGCAACGGCTCGGTCTACAAGATGATCCCGGCGATCTTCGAGGCCCGATCCCACGGGCGCACCGGCTCGGAGCTGTCGCGCACCCAATGGTCGCGCAGCATGTCGGGCGCGCTCATCGGCATCGCCGGGGCCGTGGGGGCCCTCGGCGGCGTCCTGATCAACTTGGGCCTGCGGGCGTCCTACTCGGGCGCGGCCGCCTCGGCCACCGCCGCCTTCGTGGCCTTCACCCTGTTCTACCTCGTCTCCGCCGTCATCACCCGAGCCCGCTACCGATGACGACGACCACACCGCGGCGTGCGGCCGAGCGCAACGACGCGCCCGGCACCGCGACGCACTGCCCCTACTGCGGCCTGCAGTGTGCGATGACGCTCACCGGGTCCACCCCGGCGGAGCTGACCGTGGCGCCGCGCCGCTTCCCCACCAACCGGGGCGGCCTGTGCCAGAAGGGCTGGACGAGCGCCGAGGTCGTGCGGTCGAGCGAGCGGGTCACCACCCCGCTCGTGCGCCGGGACGGCAGCCTCGTGCCGACGAGCTGGGACGAGGCTCTCGACATCGTCGCCGCGGGGATCCGGCGGGCCCAGGAATCCCACGGCCACGACGCCGTCGCGGTCTTCGGCGGTGGCGGCCTCACCAACGAGAAGGCCTACCAGCTCGGCAAGTTCGCCCGGGTCGCCCTGCGCACGTCGCAGGTGGACTACAACGGCCGCTGGTGCATGTCCTCGGCCGCGGCCGCGGGCATCCGGTGCTTCGGCCTCGACCGCGGCCTGCCCTTCCCCGTCACGGACCTCGGCTCGGCGCACGCCATCCTGCTCCTCGGCGCCAACCCGGCCGAGACGATGCCGCCCTTCCTCACGCACCTCGTCACCGCGGCCGACGCGGGGGGCCTCATGGTCGCCGACCCCCGCCTCACGGCCACCGCCGCCAAGGCCGTCGACGGCGGGGGGCTGCACCTGCCGGTGCGGCCCGGCACCGACGCCGCTCTCGCGCTCGGCCTGCTCCACGTGGCCATGACGGAGCGGTATGCCGACCGCGACTACATCGAGCGCCGCACGACGGGCTTCGAGCAGGTCTGGGCCGTGGCCGCGCAGTGGTACCCCGAGCGCACCGAGCGCGTCACCGGCGTCTCCGCGGCCACCCTCCAAGCGGTCGTGCGGACCCTCGCCCGGGCCCGGGACACCGAGCGGGGCGCCTACATCCTCTCGGCCCGCGGCAGCGAGCAGCATGCCTCCGGCACCGACACGGTGACGGCATACATCGCCCTCGCGCTCGCCCTCGGCCTTCCCGGCAACCCGGGCACCGGCTTCGGCACGATCACCGGCCAGGGCAACGGACAGGGCGGCCGCGAGCACGGCCAGAAGGCGGACCAGCTGCCGGGCTACCGCAAGATCGACGACCCCGCCGCCCGCGAGCACGTCGCCCGGGTCTGGGGCGTCGACCCGGCCGACCTGCCGGGGCCGGGTCGCAGCGCATTCGAGCTGCTGGAGGCCCTGGGGACGGACGCGGGACCCAAGGTCCTGCTCGTGCACGGCTCCAACCCGGTCGTGTCGGCGCCGTCGGCCACCGCCGTCACCACGCGACTCGGCGCCCTCGACCTGCTCGTCGTCAGCGACTTCGTCCTGTCCGAGACCGCCGCCCTGGCCGATGTCGTCCTGCCGGTCCTGCAGTGGGCCGAGGAGGAGGGCACCCTCACCAACCTCGAGGGCCGCGTGCTGCGCCGACGTCGCGCGCTCCCCGCGCCGCCCGGCGCCCGCAGCGAGCTGGCCGTCTGGTCGGACCTCGCCGCCCGCCTCGGCCACACCACGGGATTCCCCACCGAGCCGGAGCAGGTCTTCGAGGAGCTGCGGCAGGCGTCCGCCGGCGGCCCCGCCGACTACTCGGCCGTCACCTACGCCCGCCTCGACGCCGGCGAGAACCTGCAGTGGCCGTGCTCGACGGAGCGCCCGCAGGGCACGCCGCGGCTCTTCCTCGACCGGTTCGCCACGCCGGACGGCCGGGCCCGCTTCGTCCCGGTCGAGCACGTCGGCCCGGCCGAGCAGCCCGACCCCGACTACCCGCTCACGGGCACCACCGGCCGGGTCCTCGCGCACTACCAGTCGGGCGCACAGACCCGGCGGGTCGGCGCGCTCGCCGCCGCGGCCGGAGCAATGTTCGTCCAGGTCCACCCGGACACCGCGAGCAGCGCCGGCCTCGCCGACGGCGACCACGCCGACGTCGTCAGCCGCCGCGGACGCACCCGCGCGGTCGTCCGCACGGACGAGGACATCCGCACCGACACCGTCTTCCTGCCGTTCCACTGGGCCGGCGACGGCCGGGCGAACCTGCTCACCAACCCCGCCCTCGACCCCGTCAGCCGCATGCCCGAGTTCAAGGCGTGTGCCGTGCGACTGGAGGCCGCATCGTGACCCAGCCCCGTCCCCGCAGGATCCTCGTCGTCGGCAACGGCATGGCCGGCGCCCGACTGGCCGAGGAGCTGCGCCGCCGCGACCCGGCCGGCTCGTCCCTCGCCGTCACCGTCGTCGGCGAGGAGCCGCACGCGGCATACAACCGCGTCTTGCTCTCCACCGTCGTCGCCGGCGCGATCACGCCCCGGGAGACCCGCCTCAAGCCCGACGGGTGGTGGGAGGCCCACGGCATCGACGTGCGGACCGGGACGCGCGTCGCCTCGGTCGACGTCGAGGCGCGCACGGCGGCGGTGTGCCGCACGACGGGCCCGGACGCGGCCCCCGCGACCGAGACCATCGAGTGGGACGAGCTCGTCCTCGCCACGGGCAGCTCCTCCTTCGTCCCCCCGGTCGCGGGCATCGACCCGGAGCCGGCACCCGGCCGGCCCGACGGCGGCGTCGTCGCCTTCCGCACCGTCGACGACTGCGCGAGGATCGTCGAGCTCGCCGAGCCCGGCTCGCACGCGGTGGTGCTCGGCGGCGGGCTCCTCGGCCTCGAAGCCGCCCGGGGGCTGCTCGGCCACGGGGTCGACGTCACGATCGTGCACCCCCAGCACTTCCCCATGGACCGGCAGCTCGACGCCGACGGCGGCGCCGTCCTCGCCCGGGTGGTCCGCCGGCTCGGCGCCCGCCTCGTCCTCGGCCACTTCGTGGTGGCCCGGCAGGCCGCAGACGCAGCGGGCGGCCCCCGCGTCGTCCTCGACGACGACCGGGTGCTGCCGGCCGACCTCGTCGTCGTCGCCGCCGGCGTGCGCCCGCGGGTGGACCTCGCCGCCTCCATCGGGGTGGAGGTCAACCGGGGGATCGTCGTCGACGACCGCCTCGCCACCTCGCTCCCCCACGTCCACGCCATCGGCGAGTGCGCCGAGCACCGCGGCGAGGTGGCCGGGCTCGTCCAGCCCTGCTGGGAGCAGGCGCAGGTCCTCGCCGACGTCCTCAGCGGGGCGCAGCCGACCGCCGCCTACACCGGCACGACGACGATCACCCGACTCAAGGCGCACGACATCGACCTCGCGAGCATGGGCGACGTCGAGACCGAGATCCACGACCCGGACCACGAGGTGCTGGCCTTCACCGACCCGTCCCGCGGCCGCTACGCCAAGCTCGTGCTGCGTCAGGACCGGCTCGTCGGCGCCATCCTGCTCGGCGTGGGCGACGCGAGCGGGCCGCTGACGCAGCTGTTCGACACCCGCGCACCCGTTCCCCGCGACCGGCTGTCGCTGCTGCTCGGCCGCGCCCTCACCCGGGGCGCCGCCCCCGAGACGGCGAGCCTCGCCGAGATGCCCGGCAGCACCGTGCTCTGCCGGTGCAACACCGTGACGAAGTCCGAGATCGTCGGCGCCTGGCAGGAGGGCGCGCACACCGTGCCCGCCGTCGCCGAGCGCACCCGCGCCACCACCGGCTGCGGCGGCTGCTCCTCCGCAGTCCAGGGCATCTGCGACTGGCTGCGGTCCACCGACGTGGACGTACGTCCCGAGCCACGCACCGCCCAGGCCGCCGCCCAGGCAGCGTCCACCTGCCCCGAGCCCCGCACCGCCCCGGCCGCACTGACCGAAGGAGCCGCATGATGAGCGACATCCAGAGCCTCCACCCCCGCACCGTCGTCGTGGTCGGGCACGGCATGGTGGGCCACCGCTTCGTCGAGGCGCTGCGCAGCCGTGACGAGGAGGGCACGTGGCGCGTCGTCGTCCTCGCGGAGGAGAGCGAGGCGGCCTACGACCGGGTGGGCCTCAGCTCCTACGTCGGGGCGTGGGACCGCAGCGCCCTGGCCCTGCCCGGCAACACGTATGCCGCCGACGACCTCGTGGACGTCCGCCTCGGCACCCGTGTCGAGTCGGTCGACCGCGACGCCCGCACCGTGACCACGAGCTGCGGCGACGTCGTCGCCTACGACGCGCTCGTGCTCGCCACGGGCTCCTATCCGTTCGTGCCCCCGGTCCCCGGCCACGACTCCGACGGCTGCTTCGTCTACCGCACCCTCGAGGACCTCGACGGCATCCGCGACCGCGCCGAGTCAGCCATCGCCACCGCGGCGCAGGCCGGACGGGCAGCCACCGGCGTCGTCGTCGGCGGCGGCCTGCTCGGCCTCGAGGCCGCCAACGCGCTGCGGCTGCTCGGCCTGACACCGCACGTCGTCGAGTTCGCGCCGCGCCTCATGCCCCTGCAGGTCGACGAGGGCGGCGGCGCCGTCCTCCAGCGGCTCATCCACGACCTGGGGGTCTCCGTGCACACCGGCGCCGGCACCTCCGCCATCACGCCTCTCGACGGGGGCCGGCTCTCGGTCGAGCTCTCCGACGGCACCGTCCTCGACACCGACCTGCTCGTCTTCTCCGCCGGTGTCCGCCCCGCCGACGCGCTGGCTCGCGAGGCCGGGCTCGGCGTCGGCGATCGCGGCGGCGTGCTCACCGACCTGTCCTGCCGCACCACCGACGAGTCGGTCTGGGCCGTCGGCGAGGTGGCCGCGGTCGAGGGCCGCTGCTACGGCCTCGTGGCCCCCGGCTACACCATGGCCGAGGTCGTCGCCGACCGGCTCCTCGGCGGAGAGGCGACCTTCCCGGGAGCCGATCTGTCGACCAAGCTCAAGCTCCTCGGCGTCGACGTCGCGTCCTTCGGCGACGCGATGGGCGCGACGCCGGGCGCCCTGGAGATCGTGCACACCGACGCCACCAAGGGCACCTACGCCAAGGTCGTCGTCTCGGACGACGCGAAGACGCTGCTCGGCGGCATCCTCGTCGGCGACGCGGCGGCATACACGACGCTCAAGGCCTGGGTGGGCCGGGAGTACCCCGGTGACCCCGCCGCGCTCATCTCGCCCGCCGGCGGTGCCGACGACGCGGCGCTGGGCACCGCGCTGCCCGACGACGCCGTCATCTGCTCGTGCAACAACGTGACCAAGGGAACCATCTGCGACGCCATCGCGGCGGGCGCGTGCGACCTCGCCGAGCTCAAGGGCTGCACGGGCGCTGGGACGACGTGTGGCGGCTGCCTGCCCACGGTCAAGAAGCTCCTCGTCGACTCCGGCGTCGAGGTCTCCAAGGCCCTCTGTGAGCACTTCTCCCAGTCGCGCGCCGAGCTCTTCCAGATCGTGGCCGCCACCGGCACCCGGACCTTCTCCGAGCTCGTCGCCCGCTACGGCAAGGGCACCGGCTGCGAGATCTGCAAGCCGACCGTCGCCTCGATCCTCGCGTCGACGTCGAGCGACCACATCCTCGACGGCGAGCAGGCGGCGCTGCAGGACAGCAACGACCACTTCCTCGCCAACATCCAGAAGAACGGCACCTACTCCGTCGTGCCCCGGATGCCGGGCGGCGAGGTGACGGCCGACCAGCTCATCACGATCGGCCAGATCGCCAAGGACTTCGAGCTCTACCTCAAGGTGACCGGTGGCCAGCGGATCGACCTCTTCGGCGCCCGGGTCGAGCAGCTGCCGCTCATCTGGCAGCGGCTCGTCGACGCCGGGATGGAGTCCGGTCAGGCCTACGGCAAGTCCCTGCGCACCGTGAAGAGCTGCGTCGGGTCGAGCTGGTGCCGCTACGGCGTCCAGGACTCGGTCGGCATGGCCGTGGGCCTCGAGGAGCGCTACCGGGGACTGCGGGCGCCGCACAAGATCAAGTTCGGCGTCTCGGGCTGTGCGCGCGAGTGCGCCGAGGCCCGGGGCAAGGACGTCGGGGTCATCGCGACCGAGCGGGGCTGGAACCTCTACGTGTGCGGCAACGGCGGCCAGTCGCCCAAGCACGCGGTGCTGCTCGCCTCCGACCTCGACGACGAGACGCTCATCCGCTACATCGACCGGTTCCTCATGTTCTACGTGCGGACCGCCGACCGCCTGCAGCGCACCGCGCCGTGGCTGGAGTCGCTCGAGGGCGGCCTCGACCACCTGCGCGCCGTCGTGTGTGACGACAGCCTCGGCATCGGGGCCGACCTCGAGGGCGCGATGGCCCGGCACGTGGAGGGCTACCGCGACGAGTGGAGGGCCGTCCTCGAAGACCCCGACAAGCTCGCCCGCTTCGTGTCCTTCGTCAACGCGCCGGAGGAGCCGGACCCCACGGTCGGGTTCGACGCCTCCGGCCCGCGGCGTGTGCCGGTGGTCCTCGGTATGCCGTCGGTTCCCGCGCCCCGGTGACCCGCCCACTTCCCACCCGGTCCGCCAGCACCCGTCCCGACCCCGAAAGGCCTGACATGTCCATCATCGGCAGCCCTCGCCGCGTCGTCCGTCCTGGGCTCCTGCCCACCCCCGGCCCGAGGACCTGGGTCCGCGCCTGCCCCGTCGCCCGCCTCGTCCCCGGACGCGGCGTGGCCGTGCTGCTGCCCGAGGCCGCCCAAGCGGCGGTCTTCCTCCTGCCCACGGGCATGCTCTACGCCGTCGACAACATCGACCCCTACTCCGGCGCCGCCGTCCTGTCCCGTGGCCTCACGGGCGACCACGGCGGCGAGCCGACGGTCGCGTCGCCGCTGCTCAAGCAGGTCTTCTCGCTGCGGACGGGCCAGGCGATCGACGACCCGGCCGTGGCCCTCGCCACCCACGCCGTGCGGGTGCTGCACGGAGAGGTCCTCGTCGGGGTGCGGCAGGCGGCGTCGGCGGCATACGCAGCCTGACACCCCGTCCGCACGCGCGCACCTTCGGGGCACGGGGGCACCCTCCGCGGTGGGCGCGTGCCGACAGGGTGCGCGCGTGCCGACAGGGTGCGGCTAGACGTTGAGGCGGTAGCCGCGGCGTACGACCGTCTGGACGAGGTCGCGGTCGGGCAGCGCCGCGCGCAGCCGGCTCATCGCCATGTCCAGGGCGTGCTCCGTGGCCGCCTCGGGCAGGTGGTCGAGCAGCCGCTCCCGGCTGAGGACCGCACCCGGGGACTCCAGCAGCGCGGCGAGGAGGGCGCGCGGGCCCGGCGCCAGGGTGACGGTGCGGTTGTCGAGCGTCACCGTGCGGCCACGGACGGTCAGCGAGCCGAGGGCCGTCTCCACCGAGGCGACGGAGTGCGAGCACAGGTGCTCGACGACGAGGCGCACCAGGGCCCCCATCCGGTAGCGCTCGGGCACGATCGGCTCGATGCCGAGGTCGACGAGCGGCATCGCGGTGACGGGACCGACCGCCGCGGCCACGACCTCGCCGCGTAACGCGTCGACGAGCACCCCGTCCATGCCGATCTCGGCGGCTGCGGAGACGAGCCCGTCCACGGCGGGCGCGGAGGTGAAGGTGACGACATCGACCTCGCGGGCGGCGACGGCGGCGATGAGCCGGCCGAGCCGGGCCTCGTCGTCGGGTCGCACCCAGCGGTAGGGGGCGACGGTGAGCACCCGGGCGCCCGCGGCGGCGATCCGGCCGAGCTGCTCGGCGTCGGCGAAGCCGTGCAGCTGCATGGCCACGGTCTTGCCCACCACGCCGTCCGCGAGCGCGAGCCCCACGGCCGAGGCGGTCCGCTCGTCGCCGGCGATGCCGTCGTCGTCGAGGCCGGCCGCGCGGACGGCACCTCTCGCCTTGGGCCCGCGCACGACGATCCGCGCCGCGGCGAGGGTCCGGTGCAGCTCCTCCCCCAGCCCGGCGGCATCCGCGCACTCGACCCAGCGGCGCATGCCGTATGCCGTCGTCACGATGACGATGTCGGGGCGGGCCTCGATGACGGCACGGGTGTCCGCCAGCAGCTCCGCGTCCTCGTCGACGGGCGCGATGCGCACCGCCGGTGCGTGGATCACCTCCGCGCCCCGGCGGGTGAAGGCGTCGACGAGGTCGGCGGATCGCCGGTCGGACGTCACCGCGATGCGAAAGCCCTGCAGGACAAGGCCGCCGGGCTCGGGCGGGGCGGGCGGCTCCGGCGCGCTCAGCTGCGCCGACCACCTCGTCGGCGGATGGGACGGCCGACGCTCCTGGCCGCTCATGCCGCTCCCCCCAGGCGCGGCAGCACGCGTTGCTGCCACACCGCGGACTGTCGCACGACCTCACCGACGACGACCACGGCCGGTGACCCGATGCCGGCCCGCGCCGCGTCGGCCGCGAGCTCGCCGAGGGTGCTCGTGAGGCTGGCCTGCTCGGCGGTGTAGCCGCGCTCGACGATCGCGGCGGGGGTGCGCGCAGGCATGCCGGCCCGCTCCAGCGCCGCGGTGACCTGGACCAGGGAGTGCATCGCCATCAGCAGCACGACCGTGCCGCCGAGGCCGACGAGCGCCCTTGCCCGCTCGGGCTCGAGGGGCACGTGGCCGGAGACGACGGTGAAGACGTGGCTGAGACCGCGATGGGTCACCGGGATGCCCACCGCCGCCGGTACGCTCACGGCCGAGGTGACTCCGGGGACCACGGTGACCGGCACACCGGCAGCGACGGCCGCCGCGACCTCCTCGCCGCCCCGGCCGAAGACATACGGGTCGCCGCCCTTGAGCCGCACAACCGTCAGGCCGCGACGCGCCCGCTCGACGAGCAGGGCCTCGATCTGTCGCTGCGGGACGGCGTGGTGGCCGGGGGTCTTGCCGACGTCGAGGATCTCGGCTCCCGGCGCGAGCGCGCGCACGTCGACGGTGGCCAGCCGGTCGGCGAGGACGACGTCGGCGTCAGCGAGGGCCGCGGCCCCGGCGAGAGTGAGCATTCCGCGGCCGCCGGGGCCGGCGCCGACGAGGACGACCCTGCCGCGCGGCTCCGAGTCCCCAGCCTCGGTCACGACGAGGCACTGGCGGCGCAGCAGTGACGTCAGCTCGGGCCACGGGCCGGGAGAGTCGACGACCACACCGAGGCGCACCTCCCGCAGCACGGCCTCGGTCAGTTGGGCCGGGGAGGTCACCTCCGTGACTCGCGCTCCCGCCCGCCGGTAGCGCCGCGTCACCGCGCCCGTGCGGCCGGGCGCCCCGAGGACGACGACCGGCACGTCGGTGAGATCGGTCTCAACGAGCATGCGTCCTCCTCCGCGTCGACCACTCGTCGACCATTCGTCGACCAGTCGCATGACCACGGTAGGAACGGCGTGTTTCGGCCGCGTTTCGGGCAGGGGTGGGGGCGGTAACGGTGACCGCGTGCGACGTCGGCGACCGCTGGAGCCCGGAGCAGCCCGGAGCAGCCCAGAGGAGCCCGGCGGAGCCCAGAGGAGCCCGGTGCGATGGCAAGGTGGAGTGATGGTGCTCCCCCTCCTCGTGGCCTGCTCCCACGGGACCGCGTCTCCCGACGGCCAGCGCGCCGTCGAGGCCCTGGTCGCCGCGCTGGCCGCTCGCCGCCCCGACCTCGACGTGCGGGCCGCCTTCGTGGACGTGCAGCAGCCCGACCCCCCGCGGGTGCTCGCGGATGCGGCCGGCCGGCCGGCCCGTCTCGTGCCCTTGCTCCTGTCGGCGGGCTACCACGTCTTCGTCGACCTGCAGCGGGCGGCCGCAGACAGTCCCTGCGCGTCCGTCGCACCCGCGCTCGGGCCCGACCCGCGCCTCGCCGGCCTCCTCCACGAGCGTCTCGAGGCGGTGGGGCTGCGCTCCGGAGACCGCGTCGTCCTGGGCGCCGCAGGGTCCTCCGAGCCATCGGCCGTCGCCGACTGCGCGGCGGTCGCCGAGATGCTCGGGGAGCGCCTCCGGCGCCCGGTGTCGGCGGCATACCTCTCGGCGGCGCAGCCTCGCCTCGACGCGGCCGTCGCGAGCCTCAAGGGCCCCGGGCACCGGGTCGTCGTGGCGACCTATCTGCTGGCACCGGGATTCTTCGCCGACCTCGCCGCGCGCTCGGGCGCGGACGTCGTCACCCCGCCCCTGCTCGTGCCCGACGAGCCCGTGCCGGACGTGCTGGTGGACATCGTCCTCGAGCGATACCTCGGGTGAGGAACCTCTCACGGATTCCCCGACGGAGCAGGAAACCACGACGTAGACTTCGCCGATTTGCCTGCGCAGCGCTGCTGAGCGCGGGACCCTTGACGCATGCGCGCGCCCGCCCGATCGCCGTGCGTCGGGTGCGGGGACGGCGGACGCCCGCTTTTTCCAAGGGGAAGGCATGGGCATGAAGTTCAGACCACGTCCAGACGCATCCGCTCCACTCCGAAAGCCCGGACGCACCAGCAGAGCGGGCAGCGCGCTGCTCGCCGCGATGGGCCTGCTGGCAACCGTCGCCCTCGTGGCGCCGGGCAGCCCGTCCTCGGTCAGCAACGCCTCGGCGGTGCCCGTGGGCCAGAACGCCGCGGCAGGCACCGTCCGGGTCACCGCGACCGTCGACGGCCGCGTCACGAGCGCCCGGGCCGCTACCGCGACCGACCGGGCGAAGGCCGCCGCGGAGAGCACCCGCCGGCCGTTCGCCGGGCCACGACCGGCTGCCGCGACGGTGAGCGACCCCACGGCCGGCGTCGCCTCGACGGCCATCACCGCACCGGCGCCGAATGCCGTGGGCGACCTCACGGTCTTCCGCAACACGGCGGTGCCGACGTCGGGCAACACCTCGACCGTCAGCGAGCCGAGCACCGACCAGTCGGGCAAGGACATCTTCCAGACGAGCAACTGGACGTCGCAGTACTCGCACAACAACGGCGCGACGTGGACGAGCCTCAACCCGTTCACCATCTTCGGTGCGGGCTTCTGCTGCGACCAGGTCACCATCAAGGACACCGGCCGGTCGCGGCAGTTCTGGCTGCTGCAGTACGGCGACCACCTCACGCTCGCGTCGTCGGCCACGACGAACCTCGCGACGTGGTGCACCTACACCCTGACGCCGCAGGCGATCCTCGGGCGGCCGGCGGGTGAGCAGTTCGACTACAACGACCTCGCGGTCGGCACGAGGTTCCTCTACCTCACGTCGAACCTCTTCAGCGCCGCCGGCTCCTTCACCGGGACGGCGTTCGTCCGGTTCAACCTCGACAACCTCGCAGCCTGCCAGGCGGCCGGGTTCAACCAGGTGGTGCGCACCGACCTGTTCACCCTGAAGGTGGCCGACGGCAGCACCGACATCGCGTATGCCGCCTCCACCAACCTCGACGCGGGCACGGGGACGACGCTGCGCATCCTCACCTGGCCCGAGAACAGCACGGTCGTCACGACGACCAACAAGACCATCGCGGCGTTCACCTACATGTCCAACGGGACCGGCAACTGCGCCAGCGCGAACGGCGTGGTGAACAACTGGTGCCAGCGCACCGACTCGCGCATCAGTGGCGCGGCGCGGGGCGACGGCAAGATCCGGTTCTCGTTCAACGTCAGGCAGACCGGCACGGCGCGTCCCTTCCCATACACCCGGATGGAGACGTTCCGCGAGTCCGACCTCGCCCTGCTGGCCAACCAGGACCTCTTCGGTACGACGGTCGCGCACCTCTACGTGTCGCTCGCTCCTGACCGGCGCGGCCACATCGGATACGTCGACACGTTCGGCGGCGGCACGGGAACCAACTCCTTCTTCCCCGGCGTCCTCCTCGGCCTCGTCGACGACTTCGCACCGAACTTCCCGGGCAGCACGAGCTTCGCGGTCTTCGGCTCGGGGGCCGGCTGCCTCAACCCGGACGGCCTGCGTCGCTGGGGCGACTACAACACCGCCCGCGGCGGCGACACGGGCGCCGGGAGCTGGACCGTGACCAGCTGGATCCGCACGACCAACACCAACGTCGGCTGCGGGACCGCGACGCCCGTCAGCATCCGCAACATCGTCTTCGGCAGGGGCCGCGACCAGGCGAGCTACCTGCGCTTCTACAACAAGTGAGCGCACCCGTCACGGGTTCGCGTCCCGAGGCCCGGGGGTCGCTCCCCCGGGCCTCGGCCACGCCATGGAACGAAGCGCTCCGCTCGCGTGTCTCACCCTGCATGACCACCTCTACGCACCGTGCAGACGTGGTGGGCCGCTCGCTGCGGGGCGCCGCCGTCGGGCTCGTCGTGGCCGGCCTCGCCGGGGCGCTGCTCGGCGCCTGCGGTGAAGCCCCGGTGAACAGCTCGGCGTCACCGTCGGCCGCGCCCGTCCCTCCCGCCGCGGGCACCGGAGCGGGGCGCGACGCAGGCGGTGGCAACCCCTTCACCGGGGGCCAGCGCTACGAGCCGGCGGGTCCCCTTCCCGAGCCGGCCACGCAGGGGCCCGTCCTGCGCGTGGCGGCCCTGCGCGACGCCGACCTCGTCCGCATCGCCCGGGCCTTCGGGATGACGGCTGCTGTCCGGGACGAGGGCGGCCTGCGGGTCGTCTCCGACGGGCGCCGCCGGCTTACCGCTGCGGGCTCCCTGTGGACGGTGAGCGCGCTGCACCCGACGCCGAGGGAGCAGACCGCCGTCGGCGGCTGCCTGCCCTCCACCGACAGGCCAGCAGCCGACGCGCCCGCCGTCGGCTGCGACGCCGGGCCGACGCCCACCAGTGGCACGGCCCTGCCTCCACCCGATCCCGGCGTCGCGGAGCGGCGGGCCCGCCGCGTCCTCGCGGACGCGGGGCTCGACCTGCGGGGCGCACAGGCCCGGACGACGGTGACCGGCTCGCAGTGGACCGTGGTCCTGCGGCGGCAGGTGCAGGGCCTACCCGTCGTAGCAGGTGACTTCGTCGTGTCCACGGACGCCCGGGGGCTCCTCGTCGGGCGGGGTTTCGCCACGGACACCGTGGCGCTCGGCCCACACCGCCTCGTCGGCGTGGCCTCCGGACTGCGGCAGCTCGACGACGGACTCGTCCTCGGCGACGTGCCGGCTGCCAGCACGGCCACGCCCGCGCCCGTGCTGCGGGTGACGGGCGTGACGCTGTCGCTCGCGCTGATCCAGTCGGCCGCCACGCAGCTCGTGCCGGCATACACCTTCCGGCTCGCTGACGGCACCACCCGCACCACGCCCGCCGTCCCCACGACCTGATCACGACTCGGCCCTCACGGCATACGTCACACGGCATACCCAGCCCGTATGCCGCCGCGTCGTCAGGGAGTCAGTGCGTGAGGAACCCGAGCAGGTCCGCCCGGGTGAGGACACCGACCGGCTTGCCGTCCTCGACGACGAGCACGGCGTCGCAGGCCTGCAGCGCCTCGCGGGCCGCGGCAACCGGCTCGCCGGCCCCGACGAGCGGCAGCCCCGGCTCCATGTGCCTGGCCACGGGGTCTGCCAGGTGCCCCCGGCCCGTGAACAGCGCCTCCATCAGGGCGCGCTCGCTCACCGACCCGGCGACCTCGCCCGACATCACCGGCGGTTCCGCGTTGACGACCGGCATCTGCGAGACGCCGTACTCCCGCAGGATCTCCACCGCGTCGCGGATGGTCTCGTTGGGGTGGGTGTGCACGAGGGCGGGCAGCTCGCCCGACTTCGTGCGCAGCACCGAGCCGACCGTCACCTCGGAGTGGCCGTGCAGGAACCCGTAGGAGGCCATCCAGTCGTCGTTGAAGATCTTGGACAGGTAGCCCTTGCCGGAGTCCGGCAGCAGCACCACGACGACGGCATCCTCGGGCAGGCCCTTGGCCACGCGCAGCGCGGCGACGACCGCCATGCCGCACGAGCCTCCGACGAGCAGCCCCTCCTCGCGAGCGAGCCGCCGCGTCATGTCGAAGGAGTCGGCGTCGCTGACGGCGATGACCTCGTCGACGACCGAGGGGTCGTAGGCACCGGGCCAGAAGTCCTCGCCCACGCCCTCGACGAGGTAGGGACGCCCCGTCCCCCCGGAGTAGACCGAGCCCTCGGGGTCCGCGGCGATGATGCGGACCGCGCCGCCCGACACCTCCTTGAGGTAGCGGCCGGTGCCACTGATCGTGCCCCCGGTCCCCGCACCCGCGACGAAGTGGGTGACCCGGTGGTCGGTGTCCGCCCAGACCTCCGGACCGGTCGTCAGGTAGTGGCTGTGGGGGCCCTCCGGGTTGGAGTACTGGTCCGGCTTCCAGGCGCCGTCGATCTCCTTCACGAGCCGGTCGGAGACGCTGTAGTAGGAGTTGGGATGGTCGGGCGGCACGGCAGTCGGGCACACCACGACCTCGGCGCCGTAGGCCTTCAGCACATCGCGCTTGTCCTGGCTCACCTTGTCCGGGCACACGAAGACGCACCGGTAGCCGCGCCGCTGGGCCACGAGCGCGAGGCCCACCCCGGTGTTGCCGCTGGTCGGCTCGACGATGGTCCCGCCCGGCCGAAGCCGCCCGTCCTGCTCGGCGGCCTCGATCATGCGCAGGGCGATGCGGTCCTTGACCGACCCGCCGGGGTTGAAGTACTCGACCTTGGCGAGGACCGTGCAACTCACCCCCGCCTCCTGCACGACGGCGTGCAGCTTGACGAGTGGGGTGTTTCCCACGAGGTCGGCGATGTGCTCGGCATACTTCACGGCGCCATCCTCGCACTGCCCGTCGGGCGCCCCGGCCGCGGGCGCCGGCCTCGACGCTCGCTAGGCCGGAGTCCCTCGGTCGGCGGCGCGCAGCGTTCGTGCAAGAAGCGGGAGGGCCCACGCCGCAAGCACCACGAACCCGCCGACCGGCCCGACGATCTCGCCGGGCGTGAACGAGACGCCGGCAGCAACCTGGAAAGCGGTCTGGGACGCAATCATGGGCAGCAGCGCGACGAGCAGAGCAAGCAGCGGCACCGCCAGCACGTAGCCCTCGGCGCGCCGCCGGAGCAGCCACCATGCCGCCAGCAGGGTGGCCGGCGTGATAAGGGCGAGGTCGAGGACGTCAGTCACCATCGTCGTGTAGTGATCCAGGAGCGCGGGTGGACGCCCGGAGACCGCGGCGCCGACGAGCGGTCCGAGCCAGACAACGGCAGTCACGAGACCGCTGCAGACCATGAGCCACGCGGTGGCTCGGCGCGGAGCGACCCCCTCCAAGCGGGCGGCCAGCAGCTCCACGGGAACCGACCGGATGACCGCCCCGAGCGCGAAGGCGCTTGTCGACAGCACCGCGACGTAGACGAGAAACAGCGCGTTGTACATCGCCCCGAGCGCCATGGACGCGGACACGTAGACGAACCACGACAACGCTCCTGCCACGAGCAGCGCCGCACCCACGGAACGGCGCCAATAGCGGTGGTTCGCGAGGGCGAGCACCGGGATCGCCAGCAGCAGGGTGACAAGGTCCGAGCCTTGATTCGCGCCGCTTCGCAAGGCTGTCTCGTAGCGGTACAGGCCGTGGCCGGACAGGCGAACGCTGTCACCACGAACGGTCGTGGCGACCTCGGACGCAAGACTCCCCGGCCAGAGGAGACCTAGGAGGGCGGCGGCGCCTGCGGTCACCATGACGATGACCGACAACGTCACCACGACCCGCCAGGGCCGGAACGGGCGAGTGGCGTCTCGCCGTCGCGACGGAACGGACGGAAGGAGGGCGTCCGAAGCTGCGGTGGGAGGGCTCACCCACCCACCGTTGCGCCGTCCCACCGCGACGGAAAGGGCCGAAGGGCCTATCTCGCGCGGCCGACGCCTCGACCGGCCGCGGCACCGGTCACGGACTCCAGCCGTTACCGTGATGGACCACGACAAGGCCGGCCACGAGGACGGTGCCCGGCCACGGTTGACGGCGACGGAGGAGGAGCTCATGGGCCGAGCACGACGTGCGCGCAAGATCGCGCAGTCGGCGGCATACGGGGGCGGTGTCGGCGCGGCCGGCCTCGGGGCGCTCAGCCTGCTCGGCTACGGCCTGCTCAAGGCGGAGGCGGTGATGGCGCGCCGGATCGTCGGGCAGCGCTTCGACGGCGCACCGGACGACGCCGGCACCTACGGCTCCGGTCCCGGTGAGCCGTGGGAGCTGCTCCTCGTCGGCGACTCGACCGCGAAGGGGATGGGCGTCGAGCACGCCCACCAGACGATCGGGGCGACGATCGCGAACGGCGTGGCCGCCTTCAGCGGGCGGCCGGTCCACCTGACCAACGTGGCGGTCATCGGCGCCGAGTCGCTCGACCTGGGCCGGCAGGTCGCCGAAGCGCTCGAGCAGGTGCCGGAGCCGGACATCGCCGTGGTCCTCATCGGCGCCAACGACGTGACGCACCGGATCAACACCGCGGTCGCCGTGCGCCACCTCGAGATGGCCGTCCGCCGGCTGCGCGACGCCGGCTGCGAGGTCGTCGTCGGCACCTGCCCCGACCTCGGGGCCCTCGAACCCATCGCCCAGCCGCTTCGGCTCCTGGCCCGCCGCTGGTCTCGCGACCTCGCCGCCGCCCAGACGGTCGCGGTCGTGGAGGCCGGCGGCCGCGCCGTGTCCGTGGGCGACCTGCTGGGCGAGGACTTCGCCGGCGCACCGACGGTGATGTTCAGCCAGGACCGGTTCCACCCGAGCCCCGCCGGTTACGCCCGCGTCGCGGCTGCCCTGCTGCCGACCGTGAGCGCGGCCCTCGACCTCTTCGGTGAGCGGTCCCGGCCGACGGCGCCCAACGTGCGTCGCGGAGAAGGCGTCGGCCCGGTCGCCGTGGCCGCCACCGCGGCCGTGGCGCAGCCGGGCACGGAGGTGGGCCCGGCCGAGATCGCCGGTGAGCCGCGCGGTCCGCAGGGCCGCTGGGCGCTCCTGCTCCACCGGGTCCGACCCGCCATCCCCGTCCCCAGCCGGGAGCCGAAGCGGCCCACCCCGGAACCGGTCGGGGCCGCCGGGCATCCCACCGCCCCGGACACCATGCCGAGGGACGGGGCCCCAGCCGCCGTCCCCGCCGACGCCGACACCGACGACGCCGTCGGTCAGGACGCCCCGGGGGACTGCGGCCCCTGACCGGTCGGCGCAGGCCGGAGGGATCGTCGACGCTGGCCCCGGCGGGCGGTCAGCGGATCGTGATGATCTGGCTGGCGGGCGGCGCGGTGACGCCGACGTCCTGGTTCCACCGGGAGAAGTCGAGCTGTCCCGGGCTGGACGGGGAGCCGGTGAAGCGGACCAGCTCGTAGGCGCGCTTGGAGACGTAGAGCGCGCCGTTCCTCGCGCCCTGCTTGTCCGTGAGCACCCAGCAGTCCACGCCGCCCACGCTCGCCGAGGTGACGACGTCGGACAGCTTGCTGGCCGTCACGGCGCCGAATGCCTCCTTGAGGAAGGCGGTGAGGTTGAGGCTGCTCGTGAGGCTCGCCGCGCTGGCCGGCGCCTTGACGAACTTGTCCCCCGCCTTCTGCACGGAGGCGGGGGCCTTCTGGTTCTTCCAGAAGGTCTCGTCGGCCTGCATGTAGATGCCGCCGCCCACGGCGATGAGCCGGACCTTGCCCCTGGTGCCCATGGCGATCGCCACGTCGGCCGTCTTGCCGTCGCTCGTGCCCTTGAAGGAGATCTGCATCTTCTCCTTCCCTTGCTGCACCTCGCCCGTGAAGGCGCCGGACCTCGCGGAGAGCGCGTTGGACCTCGCCTTCTCCAGGATCCGGGCCGCCGCGGACGAGCTCGATGCGGAGGCCGCGGTGGTCGAGCTCGAGGCGGAGGCCGCGGTGGTCGAGCTCGATGCGGAGGCCGCGGTGGTCGTCGCCGCCTGCTCGTCCGTCGAGCAGCCCCCGACGCCCACGGCGAGGGCGAGTGCTCCGGCGAGCGCAACGGCTGCGCGTGTCGTGGTCGTCATGGCCGCGTCCCTTGGTGGTGGCGCCCGGCGGGCGGGCTCGGCAGCGCGGGGCGCTGAGGTCGTGCTCATGCTACGGGGGGCCCTCCCCGGTGCCGACCTGGTGGGCGCGGCATACCATCGGGTGGGGTGAGCGGGCGCTCACCTTCCCCCGAGGGGGCCCACCAGCAGCAGGAGTCACCGTGAGCGAAGCCGTCGTCGTCGCCGTCGCCCGTTCCCCGTTCGGGCGGGCCTTCAAGGGGTCGCTCCGGGAGGTCCGGCCCGATGACCTCGCCACCACGGTGGTGCAGGCCGCGCTCGACAAGGTGCCGGGCCTCGAGGCCGGGGACATCGACGACCTCTACCTCGGCTGCGCGGAGCCCTCGCACCGGCACGGCTCCAACATGGCCCGCGTCGTCGCGACGCTGCTCGGCCACGACGGCCTGCCGGGGGCGACGATCAACCGGTTCTGCGCCTCGTCGGCCCAGACGACCCGGATGGCGTTCCACGCCATCAAGGCCGGCGAGGGCGACGCCTTCATCTCCGGCGGCGTCGAGTGCGTCTCGCAGTACGTGGGATTCGCCGGTGCGGGCGGTGCGGGCTCCGACGACCGCAACCCGAGGTTCGCCGAGGCCGCCACCCGCACGGCCCGCTACGCCGAGACCAACGAGACGTGGACGGACCCTCGCGCCGACGGGCTGGTCCCCGACATCTACATCGCCATGGGGCAGACGGCGGAGAACGTCGCGACGGCCTACGGCATCAGCCGCGAGCGCCAGGACGAGTGGGGCGTCACCTCCCAGAACCGCGCCGAGAAGGCCATCGCCGACGGGTATTTCGACTGGGAGATCACGCCGGTCACGACCCCTGACGGGACGGTCGTCGCCAAGGACGACGGGCCGAGGCCCGGCGTCACCATCGAGGCGGTCCGGGCCCTGAGCCCGGTCTTCCGCGAGGGCGGCACGGTGACGGCCGGCAACTGCTGCCCCCTCAACGACGGCGCCGCGGCCGTCGTGGTGATGAGCGACACCAAGGCCCGGCACCTGGGGCTCGAGCCGCTGGCCCGGGTCGTGTCCACCGCCGCCACGGCCCTCAGCCCGGAGATCATGGGCATGGGCCCGGTCGAGGCCTCCCGGCTGGCGCTCCGGCGGGCGGGCCTGACCATCGCCGACATGGACCTCTACGAGATCAACGAGGCCTTCGCGGCCCAGGTGCTCGCCTCGGCTGACGAGCTGGGCATGGACTACGACAAGCTCAACGTCCACGGCGGCGCCATCGCCATCGGCCACCCCTTCGGGGCCACAGGAGCGCGGCTCACCGGCACCCTGATCAACGGGCTGCGCCGCACCGACGGCCAGTTCGGGCTCGAGACGATGTGCGTCGGCGGCGGTCAGGGGATGGCGATCGTCTTCGAGCGCCTCAGCTGAGGCGCGGGGGGACGGGCCCGACTCGGCTCAACCGGGGCCGTGTCGGCGTCATCGAGAAGTGCCGAGTGACGCGAAACCTGCCCCGGGTGCTGCAGTCTCAGTGACACCGGCATATCAGTAACACCGGCAGGTTCTGCGCACCCGGGAACCGATCACTCCCGTGCCGTCGCGGGGCGCGGTCCACGGGCTCGGCATCCACGGACTCGGCATCCACGGACTCGGCTCAGAGCTGAGCACGTAGGCCGCGCAGCCGGGCCGCCACGTCGGCCCGGTCGACGTCACCGGCCCGCCGGACGACGTCGTGCACCATCACCCGCAGCTGGTCGGCGGCGACCGCCGGGCCGAGGTCCGGCACGGGCGCCGCAGGGTGCCCGGCCAGCCGCGCCGACCGGTCGGCGAGCCCCTGGATGTGGTCACGGACGAGCGGGAGCCGGGCGGTGGCGACGTCGAGCGGCAGCTGGCGCCACCGCTCGACCAGCCGCCGGAGCTCGGCCTCGGGGTCCGCCTCGTCCGCGCCCAGGGGCACCGGTCAGTCGCGCAGCCGCGCGAACAGCCGCACGAACTCGATGTAGAGCCAGACCACCGACACGATCAGCCCGTGCGCGAGCAGCCACGCGTACTTGCGCGGGGCGCCGGCGCGGACCGCGTGCTCGATCGCGTCGAAGTCGAAGGCGAGCGAGTAGGCCGCCAGACCCGTGCCGAGCAGCGACAGTCCGATCCCGAGCGGGCCGCTGCCGCCGAAGCCCCAGCCCCCTACGACGCCGGTGGCGACGAGGACGAACTGGACGAGCGCGAAGAGCGCGTAGCCGCCGAGCATGAAGATGAACATCCGGCGGGACCGGCTGGTCACCTTGATCAGGCCCATGGCGTAGGCGGCATACATCGCGCCGAACGTGCACACCGTCGCGAGGACGGCCATGACGACGACGCCGGAGTAGCGCGGGACCGAGTCGATGTAGTTGCTGAACGCTCCGACGAAGGCGCCCTCCACCGCCGCGTAGGCGAACAGCAGCGGCGTGGGGACGGTGCGCATGAAGGCGATGGCGAGACCGAGCACGAGGCCGACGACCGCGCCGCCCAGCCAGAGCGGGGTGAGCAGCGCCCGGTTGTTGTCCACGGCGACCCAGGACCCGAGGCCCGCGGCGACGAGCACGGCGAAGAGGGTGAGGCTCTTGATGATGACGTCGTCGAGCGTGACCCGACCGGTGTCGATCGGCCCGGCGCTGCGCTGGGCGTACAGCTCGTTGAGCTGCTCGGCGGTCACGGTGCCCTGGACGCCGACGCCCGTGCTGCCCTCGGAGCGGCCCGGCCGGGGGCTGCCGAAGCCGGCGTAGCGCTCCTGGTCGATCTGCCTGTTGAGCCGGTCGAAGACCGGGTTGGTTCCAGCCATGTGAGTAGTGCCTCCCCGACACTGTCGGCCACGGTGCGTGACCTCTGTCATCACCCTAGACGTCCGGGCGGACACCAATGTTCCCGCACGGCGGCCGGCCGCCTCGCCGCGCCCGCACGTGCCGCGCCCCGGCTCTCCGGCGCACCGGTTCCGGGGTCGCCGGGCGTGCCGCTACTCTGCCCACGGCCCCCGTAGCCCAACGGCAGAGGCAGGCGACTTAAACTCGCCGGAGTGTGGGTTCGAGTCCCACCGGGGGCACCCGCGTAGACTCCTCCTGCCACACCTGCGTCACGGGGGCCGCCCGACAGCTCCCTCCGACCCGTCCCGGGTCCGGCGCGGTCCGACCGGGGAGGAGCCAACGGGTGCTCGAGTCGCACGCTCTCGACGAGCTCGCAGCCGCGCCCCCGAGCCCCCCGACACCCCTTGCACCGGTGCGTCCGCGGGCGGCCTTCCCGGCCGACCCGCCGGCGTGGCGCGACCCCCTCGTGCGTCGCGGCACCCTCGGCACGGCCCTGATCAGCGCCGGGTCGCTCACCCCTGCCTTTCTGCCGCCGGAGCCGGCCATCGTGGACCGGCTCGACCTCGAGTGGATGAGCACCGGCGCCGGGCGGGTCGCGGCCACCGCCCTGGTCGTGCTCGGCGTCGCCATGCTCGTCGACACGTGGCTCCGGCTCCGACCCCGCCCCGACGGCCCGGTGATCCACCCCCGGACCTGGCTGCTGTGGAGCCTGCCGCTGCTCCTCGCGCCGCCGCTCTTCAGCCGCGACGCCTACAGCTACGCCGCCCAGGGGCTGCTCGTGGCGGACGGCATGGATCCCTACGTCGTCGGGCCCTCCGCGACGCCGGGCCCCTTCGCCGACCAGGTCGACCCGCTGTGGCTCTACACCCCGGCGCCCTACGGACCGCTCGCCCTGCAGGTCCAGCACCTCGTCGTGAGCCTGAGCGGCGGGCATGCCTACATCTCCGCTCTCGCGATGCGGCTGCCCGCCATGGCCGCCGTCGCGCTCCTCGCCTATGCCCTGCCGAGGCTGGCCGAGCGCTTCGGGGTCAGCCGCGAGCACGCCCTGTGGCTGGGCGTGCTCAACCCGCTCGTCCTCATGCACTTCGTCGGCGGCGCCCACGGCGACGCCGTCATGGTGGCCCTCGTCGTGACGGCCCTGCTCGTGGCCAGTCACGGGCACCTGGTGCTGGCCAGCATGACCGTGGCGACGGCGGCCACCTTCAAGCAGACCGCCGTGCTCGCCCTCGTCGGCGTGGTCGGCATGGCGGTGGCCACCGACCGACCCCGGTCCGCAGGGCCCGAGTCCGACGGCGCGCCCGGTGGCGACGCGGGCGTCTTCGTCCGGCACGCCCTGCGCTGCGGCCTCACGGCCGGCGCGACCTTCGCCGCGATCACCGCCCTGACCGGGCTGGGGTGGGGATGGATCCCCAACCTGTCGGTGCCCGTCTCGCTGCGCTCCCTGTTGTCCCCGCCCACGCTCGTGGGCAGCACGATCGAGTGGCTGATGACGGTGTCGGGGATGCCGAGCCAGTGGGTCGACCTGCCGCTCCCGGTCGTGCGCGGCGTGGCCGGCGTGCTCGGCCTGGTGGTCATCGGCTGGCTCACGTGGCGCGTCGCGCCCCGGAGGCCCATCGTCGCCACGGCCGGCGCGCTGCTCACGCTCTGCGCCACCGGGCCCGTGGTCCATCCGTGGTACCTGCTGTGGGGTGGGGTCCTGCTCGGAGCCACCCGCCTCGTCGGCAAGGCCGCGGACCTGGCGGTGTGGATGACCCTCTTCCTCGTCACCTACGGCGTCGTGGACACCACCTTGTCCAACGGGACCTGGGCCCTCGGCATCACGACCGTCGCCTGGATGGCCGTGCGCCTGCACGGGCAGCGGCGCCCGTCGGCGCGGCTCGCCGTGGTGGCGGCCGCCTCCCGGCCGGTGCCTGGCCCGCGTGGCGCGGGTCAGCTGACCTGGGACAGCGCGATGCCGTCGAGGATGTCGTGCTCGGAGGTGACCACCTCGGCGATGCCCGCCGTGTCGGCGACGCGGGCCACGACGCGCGACCAGATCAGCGCGCCGGCGCCGATGACGTCCACCCGCCCCGGGTGCATGTAGGGCAGCCGCGCCCGTTCGCGCCTCGGCATGGCGAGCAGGTCCGCCGCCGCACGGTGGATCCGCTCGACCGGGACCCGGGCCAGGTGGATCACGTCCGGGTCGTATGCCGGCAGGCGCAGGGCGTGCGCCGTGATCGTCGTGACGGTGCCGGCCAGCCCGACGAGCGCCTGGACCCCGTCGAGCGGCACGACGCCGACCGCCTCGTCGATGGCGGCGTCGACGTCCGCGCTCGCGGCGGCCACCTGCTCGGCCGTCGGCGGGTCGCTGAAATGGTGGCGCTCGGTCATCCGGACGCAGCCGATGTCGACCGAGCGCGCGGCCTCGACGGTCGTCGTGCCCCTCACGAACTCGGTCGAGCCGCCGCCGAGGTCGACGACGAGGTAGGGCCCGTCGATGCCTCGCACGCGCAGCCCTCCCGTCGCGCCCCGGAAGGACAGGCGCGCCTCCTCGTCGCCCGAGACGACCTCGGGCGCCACCTCGGCCCCGAAGGCCTCCCGGAAGGTCTGGCGCACCCCCGTGGTGAAGTCGCCGGCGTTGCGGGCGTCGCGCGAGGCCGACGTGGCCACGAAGCGGACGCTGGTCGCCCCCAGCTCCCGGCACTGGGCGGCATACGACCGGGCAGCGCGCAGCGTGCGCTCGATGGCCTCCGGGTCGAGGACGCCGGCGCGGTCCACCCCCTGCCCGAGGCGGACGATCTCCATGCGGCGCACGACGTCGGCGAGCTCGCCGGTGTCGGGGTGGACGTCCGCGACGAGCAGGCGGATGGAGTTCGTGCCGCAGTCGACCGCACCGACCCGCACACCGTCCGACGACGCCCTCGGGTCGGCCACGGTGCGGTCAGCCACCGTCGGGTGCTCTCGTCTCGGCGCGCGCCTCGGCGCACGACGTCGGCGACCACCACTGCCCCACGCTCGCCAGCACCTCGTCACCGAGCGGGTTGACCCCCGGACCGGCCGCCAGGGAGTGCGCGGCGAGCACGTGCAGGCACTTGACCCTCGTCGGCATGCCCCCGGCCGAGACGCCCGCGATCTCCTCCACGTGCCCGAGCTCGCCGCGGCTCGCGAGGTAGTGCTCGTGGGCCCGCGCGTAGGCCGCCGCGAGCTCGGGGTCCCGCTCCAGCCGCGCGCTCATCTCCCGCATGACGCCCTGGGTCTCCAGGGTGCTGATGGCCCCGGTGAGCCGTGGGCACGTGGCGTAAAAGGTCGTGGGGAAGGGTGCGCCGTCGGGCAGGCGCGGCGCCGTGCGCAGCACGTCGGGCTCGCCGCAGGGGCACCGGTGCGCCACGTGGGCGACTCCACGCGGCCGCCGGCCGAGCTGCCGCTCGACCGCCTCGAGGTCCGAGGCGGCGACCGGGTGCGGTGAGGTCGTCATGCGCCGGTCACCTCGACTTCGGCAGCCCCGCCGCGGGTCGGTCGGCGATCTGCACCGACTGCCACAGCTTGCCGTACCACGGCGACGAGGCGTTGGCGAGCGGAGCGGCCACCACCGGGCGCTCCGCGGGCTTGGGCGTCGTCGGCCCCGCGCCGGCGTCGATGACGGAGTAGGCACGGTCGCCGACGCGGACGAACTTCAGGCGCTCACGCGCCTGGACCTCGATGTATGCCGGGTCCTTCCACAGCGCCGCCTGTCGCTGCAGCTGCTGCACCGTCGCGCGCTGCTGCTCGACCTTGCCGGCGAGCGCGGCCGCGTCCCCCCGCTGCGCCACCAACGAGCGGACCGTGGGCATGAGCATCACGGCGAGGACGACGAGGATGCCCACGAGCACCGCGCCCCGGACCCACGCCGTCGACGGGGCGGGCGGCTGAGGCTGGGGGGTGCGAGGGCGGGCCGCCCCGCCCGGACGCTCCCGGCCCGAGGCCGTCGCGCCGGAGCGAGGCGGTCGCGGGCGGGCCGAGGCCCCCCGGACCGGGGCGGGGCGCACGCCTGCCGCCCGCGGGCGGCCGGGCCCCGGCCGGGCCGCGCGTGGAGGCGTGCGCTCCGCCACGACTGCGCTCAGGCCTGCGCGCCGAAGCGCTCGGTGTCGAAGCGGGGGAACGCGCCGGCGCCTGCGTAGACGGCGGCGTCGTCGAGCTCCTCCTCGATGCGCAGCAGCTGGTTGTACTTCGCGACCCGCTCGGACCGGGCCGGCGCGCCGGTCTTGATCTGGCCGCAGTTGGTCGCGACGGCGAGGTCGGCGATGGTGACGTCCTCCGTCTCGCCGGACCGGTGGCTCATCATGCAGCGGTAGCCGTTGCTGTGCGCGAGCGCCACGGCGTCGAGCGTCTCGGTCAGGGTGCCGATCTGGTTGACCTTGACGAGCAGGGCGTTCGCGGTGGAGGTCGCGATGCCCTGGGCCAGCCGCTTGGGGTTGGTCACGAACAGGTCGTCGCCGACGATCTGCACCTGGGCACCGAGGCGTTCGGTCATCGCCTTCCAGCCGTCCCAGTCGCTCTCGTCGAGCGGGTCCTCGATGGACACGAGGGGGTAGGAGGCGACCAGCTCGGCGTAGTAGTCGATGAGCTCTCCAGAGGTCTTGGTCGAGCCCTCGAAGGTGTAGCCGCCATCGCCGTGGAACTCGGACGCGGCCACGTCGAGCGCGAGCGCCACGTCCTGGCCCGGGACGTAGCCGGCCGCCTTGATCGCCTGGACGATGATGTCCAAGGCCGCCCGGTTGGACTCGAGGTTGGGCGCGAAGCCGCCCTCGTCGCCGAGACCGGTCGAGAGACCGCGCTCCTGCAGCACCTTCTTCAGCGCGTGGTAGACCTCCGTGCCCCACCGCAGGGCCTCGCGGAAGCTCGGGGCGCCGATGGGCGCCACCATGAACTCCTGGATGTCGACGTTGGTGTCCGCGTGCGAGCCGCCGTTGAGGATGTTCATCATCGGCACCGGCAGGATGTGGGCGTTGGGGCCCCCGACGTAGCGGAAGAGCGGCAGGGCGGCCGACTCCGCGGCGGCGCGTGCCACCGCGAGGGAGACGCCGAGGATGGCGTTGGCCCCGAGGTTCTCCTTGTTGTCCGTCCCGTCGAGGGCCATCATCTCGGCGTCGATGAGCCGCTGCTCGCTCGCCTCGAAGCCGACGAGGCGCGGGTTGATGGTGTCGATGACGGCGTCGACGGCCTGCTCGACCCCCTTGCCCGAGTAGCGCCCGGCGTCGCCGTCGCGACGCTCGGAGGCCTCGAAGGCGCCGGTGGACGCGCCCGACGGCACGGCGGCCCGGGCGAAGGTCCCGTCGTCGAGACGGATCTCGACCTCGACCGTGGGGTTGCCGCGCGAGTCCAAGATCTCGCGGGCACCAATCTCCTCAATGCTGGCCACAGTGCTCTCCTCTGGTGGCGCCTGCTGGTGGCGACCGTGACGGGTGGCGTACGGCCCCGAGCCTAGCCCGTGGCGCGCTTCCCCCGAGCGAGCGACCCGGCCTGCGGACGGAGCGCGTGGTCAGGCCGTCTGGCGCGAATGTCCGCGTTTCGCCACGGCGCGTCGTGGCCCACGGCATACTTCCGAATGTCGTCGCCAGACGGCACACGGGATCGTCATCCGGGGGGATGACGGCAGGGCCCTGATCTCGGCTGGCGGCGAGCGGGACCACGACGCGCCAGGGGTGGCGGGTCGGGGATGAGGCAGGACGGCCCGCGCCAGGGGTGGCGTGGGCGGGAGAGGCACCGCCAGGGGTGGCGGTGCCAGGGGGAGGACGAGGTCGCCCGGGATGGCGACGTTGGGGGAAGGGCCGCCGTCGTCGGAGGCCGAGGGGAATGAAAACCACCGGGGGGGTGGGTGTCAACCATGAGTGATGCCGTTCGGCCATCAGCTCTGACGCTGGTCGACTTTCGGGCACGACCGGTCCGTCAACCGCTTACGCAGCGCTCGCGTGGGCAGCGCGCACTACAGCTCAGCATCGCCGCGGGCGATCTCGCCATCGTCTCGATCGCGACGACGCTGGCCGCCGCCGGTCGCACCCGACTGACGGTCTTCGACGAGACCACCGGGGTCAACGTCATCGCCTTGTCCATCGGCGGCTACGTCGTCCTCGGCTGGATGCTGATGAACGTCCTCGTCGGCAGCTACGACCGGTCGGCGTTGGGCGTGGGCACGACCGAGTACGCCCGGATCTGCTCCTCGGCCGCCGTCACGGCGAGCCTGATGGGGATCACGAGCTACCTGACGAAGTTCCCTCTGTCCCGAGGATTCTTCGTCCTCCTCTTCGCGCTGGCCGTGCCGGCGCTCGTGGCATGGCGGTATGCCGGTCGGCAGCTCGTCCACAGCGCACACAGCAAGGGCCACCTGCTCACCCGGGTCCTCATCTCGGGCGACCCGCAGCACGTCGACGACGTCGCCAAGGTGCTGAGCCGCGAGTCGTGGCTGGGCTACCAGATCGTGGGGGCCCTGCTGCCGCACGGCCACCGGGCCGGGATCACGGGAAGCGGCATCCCGGTCGTCGGCCGAGTGGCCGAGACGGCAGAGGCCGTGGGCAGGCACCTGGCCGACGTCGTCGTCTTCGCGGAGGGGTCGTTCGCGACCCCCGCCGACTTCCGGCACGTCGCGTGGGACCTCGAGGGCCGGGACGTGCAGATGGTCGTCGTGCCCAGCCTCAGCGACATCTCGGCCGAGCGGGTGACGATGCGCCCCGTCGGCGGCCTGCCGCTCGTGCTCGTGGAGCAGCCCCAGTCGCTCGGCGCCTCCCGGGGGCTGAAGCGAGCCTTCGACATCGTCGGCACCCTGTCGGTGCTCGTCCTCGCCCTGCCGATCATGGCCGCCCTGGCGGTGGCGATCCGGCTCGAGGACGGCGGTCCCGTCCTGTTCCGGCAGACCCGGGTCGGCCGGGACGGACGCCTCTTCGAGTGCCTCAAGTTCCGCAGCATGGTCGTCGACGCGGAGGCGCGGCTCGCCGAGATCCGGCACCTCAACCGCAGCGTCGAGGGGGTGCTGTTCAAGCTCACCGACGACCCGCGGGTCACGCGGGTGGGCAAGCTCATCCGGCGCCTGTCGCTCGACGAGCTGCCGCAGCTGTTCAACGTGCTGCGCGGGGACATGAGCCTCGTCGGGCCTCGCCCGGCGCTACCCTCGGAGGTGCACCGCTACGACCCGGACGTGCGCCGTCGTCTGCACGTGCGGCCCGGCCTGACCGGCCTGTGGCAGGTGTCCGGCCGGTCGGACCTCAGCTGGGAGGACACCGTCCGCCTCGACCTCTACTACGTGGACAACTGGTCGATCGTGCAGGACGTCGCGATCCTCCTGCGCACCGTCCACGCGGTGCTCGCCTCGCGCGGAGCCTACTGAGCGCTAGGGCCCCGCGGCGCCCCCGGTGTGACCCGGCCTGCTCGGCCGGGCCCCGCCGGGGGCGTCCTCCGTCGTGGTGGCCGGCGCCGACAGCTCGACCAGCCGGCGCAGCGTGTGCCGGAGCGCGCCCTCGGCGTCGACGCCGGCCGACCGGGCCCGCCGGACGAGGGCCAGCAGCTCGCGCCCGAGCGGCGGGACCTGCCCGTCGAGGGCGACCTCGTCGAGCAGGTCGGCGCGACCCGCCCGCTCGAGGCGGCTGACGAGCTTCGCGGCCCGCGCCAGCGCCGGCAACGAGGCCGGCACGCCGTCGAGGGGCGACCTGCGGTGCTGCTTCTCGTCGGCCTTGATCGTCTCCCAGTTCGCCTCCACGGCAGCCGCGGTCGCGGCCTCGACGTCGGCGAAGACGTGGGGGTGACGACGGACGAGCTTGTCGACCAGGCCGGCGGCCACGTCGTCGATGCCGAAGGGCCGGACCGGGTCCTCCTCGGCGACCCTCGCGTGGAAGGCCACCTGCAGGAGCAGGTCGCCGAGCTCCTCCTGGACGTGCACGGGATCCTCCGACTCGATGGCCTCGACCGCCTCGTGCGCCTCCTCGAGCAGGTAGGGCAGCAGGCTCTCGTGCGTCTGCTGCGCGTCCCAGGGGCAGCCCCCAGGCGACCGGAGCCGGTCCATGACCGCCACGACGTCGAGGAGCCGGGAGCCCGGCACGTCGTGCGAGCCGATGAGCACCTCGACGTCGGGTGGGTCCTCGAGCCGCGTCACCTCGGCGGCGACGGCCTCGTTGAGCCCGGGGTCGCCGTCGGAGGAGCCGACCCAGACGGCCGCCGTCCCGGCCGACCGAGACGGGTGCGCCGCTTGGCGCGGCACCGCGGCCAGGAGGGCCCGGGCGAGTGCTCCCGGCTCCTCCTGAGGGCGCCAGGTCACGCGCAGGCCGGCCTGCTCGACCGCGGCGGCCTGCGGCTCGCCCCGCACGGCCCAGATCTCGGCAGCCTCCTCGAGGGCCCGCCAGGCGTCGCGGGTGAGCAGCCCGGGCGCCACCCGTGGCGAGGTGAGCAGCAGCGTCAGCCGCGGGGCGGTCACCGTCGGGGACGTCTCACTGTCCGGCGCCGGCCGCGGCGGGTTTGATCCAGTTGGGCTGGTCCTCACCGAGCGAGAAGTAGACCGGGCCCTCGTCGGACGGGTGGACCGCGCCGTACTTGGGGTTGACGGTGATCTTCGCCTTCTGCAGGCTCTGGCGGTAGCCGGCCACGTCAGCCGGCGTCATCCGGGCGGAGTCGAGCAGGGCCACCGCGGAGACGAACTCCTTCGTGGTCTCGGTCGCGTTGGGGATCGCGGCGACGACCGAGGCATACGTCTCGTCCGGCTTCCAGCTGCCGGACTTGTCGACCTGGGCCTTGAGCAGGGGCGCCGCGATGAGCGCGGTGACGACGATGTTCTCGGAGAACTTGAGGTTGGCCCCGGACAGCTGCTCGGCGGTCTGGCGGACGTCCGACTCGCGGATGATGGAGCCGTTGACGATCGCGGCGGCCTGCTGCCGCGTCTCCATGCCGCATCCGCCGAGGAGCGCGACGGCGCTCAGGCCGGCGACGGCGGTGGCGGCGAGTCGCTTCCCGGGCAGGGCTAGCCAAGCGTTCACTGATGTCCTCCTCGAGCGGATGCGGGTGCAATCCTACGGGCACGCCGCGCACCCGGCTCCGCCGCCTCGCTGGACGTCCCCGGGCCCGTGCGCGCCCGTCCGGGCCCCGGCACGGCATACCGCACTCGCGGCAACGGGCGGAGCGCTCAGGCCGCCGCGATGTCGTCGAGCAGCACGGCGGTCAGCAGCTGCCGGGCCCACGTGAGCACCTCGACGTCGCGCAGCGGCTTGCCGCCCACCCGGGCGGTCGTCGGCATCGGGACGAGGATCGTGCCCGGGGCCTCCTTGACGATGGTCCCCGGGTAGAGGCGCAGCAGGCGCAGCTGCTGGCTCTCCCGGAGCTGGGGCACGGGTCCGAACCGGACGAACTTGCCCTGCGCGCCGATGTCGCCGATCTTCGCCTTGCGGGCCACGACCCGCAGCCGCGCGACCTCGAGCAGGTTGCGGACCGGCTCCGGCGGTGCGCCGTAGCGGTCCCGCAGCTCGGCCTCGATCTCGTCCACGGCCTCGAACGTCTCGACGGTGGCGAGCTTCTTGTAGGCCTCGAGGCGCAGCCGCTCCCCCGGCACGTAGTCGTGCGGCAGGTGCCCGTCGACGGGCAGCTCGATCTTGATCTCCACCGGCGCGTCCCTGACCTCGCCGCGGAAGTCCGCGACCGCCTCCCCGATGAGCCGCACGTAGAGGTCGAAGCCCACGCCGGCGATGTGGCCCGACTGCTCCCCGCCGAGAAGGTTGCCGGCGCCACGGATCTCGAGGTCCTTCATCGCCACCTGCATGCCCGAGCCCAGGTCGGTGTGGCTGGCAATGGTGCGCAGCCGGTCGTGCGCCGTCTCCGTCATGGGCTTCTCCGGCGGGTAGAGGAAGTAGGCGTAGGCCCGCTCCCGGCCGCGACCGACGCGGCCACGCAGCTGGTGGAGCTGGGAGAGGCCGAGGACGTCGGAGCGCTCGACGATGAGCGTGTTGGCGTTGGAGATGTCGAGACCGGTCTCCACGATGGTCGTGCAGACGAGCACGTCGTACCGCTTCTCCCAGAAGTCGCCGACGACCTCCTCGAGCCGGTGCTCGCCCATCTGGCCGTGCGCCGTCGCGATGCGCGCCTCCGGGACGAGCTCGCGCAGCCTGCTCGCGGCCTTCTCGATGCTCGACACCTTGTTGTGGACGAAGAAGACCTGCCCCTCGCGCAGCAGCTCGCGCCGGATGGCGGCGGTGATCTGCTTCTCGTCGTAGGCCCCGACGAAGGTCAGCACCGGGTGCCGCTCCTCGGGCGGCGTTGCCAGAGTGGACATCTCGCGTATGCCGGTCACGGCCATCTCCAGCGTGCGCGGGATCGGGGTGGCCGACATCGACAGCACGTCCACGGCCGTGCGCATCGTCTTGAGCAGCTCCTTGTGCTCCACGCCGAAGCGCTGCTCCTCGTCGATCACGACGAGGCCGAGGTCCTTGAAGCGGACCTCGTTGGACAGCAGGCGGTGGGTGCCGATGACGAGGTCGATGGTGCCGTCGGCGAGCCCGTCGAGCACCTCCTTGCTCTCCTTGTCGGACTGGAAGCGGGACAGCGCCCGCACCTTGACCGGGAACTGTGCGTAGCGCTCCGAGAACGTCTGCTGGTGCTGGCTGACGAGCAGGGTGGTCGGCACGAGCACGGCCACCTGCTTGCCGTCCTGGATCGCCTTGAAGGCGGCCCGGACCGCGATCTCGGTCTTGCCGTAGCCCACGTCGCCGCAGATGAGCCGGTCCATCGGGACCTGCTTCTCCATGTCCGCCTTGACCTCCTCGATGCTCGACAGCTGGTCGGGCGTCTCGACGTAGGCGAAGGCGTCCTCGAGCTCGCGCTGCCACGGCGTGTCGGGCGCGAAGGCGTGGCCCTTCGTGGCCTGCCGAGCGCTGTAGAGGCGGATGAGGTCGTTCGCGATCTGCCTGACGTAGCGCTTGGCCCGCGACTTCGTCTTCGTCCAGTCGGAGCCGCCCATCTTGTTGAGGGAGGGCTCCTCGCCGCCGACGTACTTCGTGACCTGGTCGAGCTGGTCGGTCGGCACGTAGAGCCGGTCCCCCGGGTGCCCGCGCTTGGACGGCGCGTACTCGATGACGAGGTACTCGCGCGTGGCGCCGCCCACGGTGCGCTGCATCATCTCGACGAAGCGGCCGACGCCGTGCTGCTCGTGCACGACGTGGTCGCCCGGCCGCAGCTGGAGCGGGTCGACCTGCGCCCGCCGACGCGACGGCATACGGCGCATGTCCTTCGTCGACGGCCCGGTGCCCGGCTGTCCGGTCAGGTCGGTCTCCGTGAGCACCTCGAATCGCTCACTGTCACAGACGAACCCGCGGCCAAGCGAGCCGGTGGTGACGCTCACCCGGCCAGCGGGAAGGGAGGTGGCCTCCAGCATGCCGACCGCCACCTCCTCGTCGCGCAGCACCTCGACGACGCGCTTGGCCAGCCCCGCACCCTCGGTGACGACCGCCACACGCCAGCCGTCCTGCGCACGGGCCCGCAGGTGCTCGACCGCCCGCTCGGTGTCTCCCCGGAAGGCCTCGGGGTCGACCGTACCCAGCGCAACCCGCTCGTCGACGTCGTCCTCCTCGATGACGAGGTCGGCGTCGGCGGCGAAGGGCGTCAGCGTCCACCACGGCCGCCCGGAGGCGAGCGCGTGCGCGCGGACCTCACCCAGGGTCCAGTAGGACGCGGTGCCGAGGATCGACTCGAGGTCCACGGGCACCTGGTTGCCCGCCGCGGCGTTCGCCCAGCTCGCCTCGAGGAACTCCGCGCTCGTCGCGACGAGGTCGTGGGCGCGGGTCCGGATCCGCTCCGGGTCGGCGAGGACGATGAGGGAGGACCGCGGCAGGACGTCCAGCACGGACTCCATGCCGTCGACGAGGGCCGGGGCGAGCGACTCCATGCCCTCGACGGCGATGCCCTCGGAGACCTTGGTCAGCATGTCCGCGACGCCGGGCAGCTGCTGGGCGAGGGCGGCGGCCCGCTCGCGCACCGACTCCGTGAGCAGCACCTCGCGGCAGGGCGGCGCCCACAGGCCGTGCTCGGCGACCTCGAGGCTGCGCTGGTCGGCCACCTTGAACCAGCGCACCTCCTCGACCGCGTCCCCCCAGAACTCGATCCGGACAGGGTGCTCCTCGGTCGGCGGGAAGACGTCGAGGATGCCTCCGCGGACCGCGAACTCTCCGCGCTTCTCGACGAGGTCGACGCGGGAGTACGCCGCCGCCGACAACGCCTCGACCACAGTGTCGAGCTCGGCGGTGGAGCCGGGTTCCAGCACGACCGGGACGAGGTCGCCGAGCCCCTTGACCTGGGGCTGGAGGACGGAGCGGACCGGTGCGACGACGACCTGGACCGGCGGGGCGTCCGGGGTGTCCTCGGGGTGGAC
>NZ_DASSMH010000155.1:0-9524 GCF_035688975.1 Intrasporangium sp.
CTCCCCAGGAGCTCCCATGTCCCCACGTCGTTCTGCGGGTGCGTCTCTGCTCGCTCTCGTCCTCACGGCCACCGTCCCTACCTCGTCCTTCGCCGACACCACCACGGCCACCCGAGGACCCGGCCAGGACAAGCCCGGCCACTTCTCCTTCGCTGTCATCGGTGACGTGCCCTACGGTGCCGACCAAGTGGCGGCCTTCCCCCGCTGGGTCGACCAGATCAACGCGGCCGACCCGGAGCTCGCCTTCCACCTCGGCGACATCAAGAACGGCTCCACCCGCTGCGACGACGGCTACTACCGGATGATCAAGGCCCAGCTCGACCGCTTCACGAGCCCGCTCGTCTACACCCCGGGTGACAACGAGTGGACAGACTGCCACCGCGCCAACAACGGCTCCTACAACCCGCTCGAGCGCCTCGCCTTCGACCGGTCCGTCTTCTTCCCGCAACCCGGCGTCACGCTCGGCGAGAAACCGGCAAGGGTCGAGTCAGAGGCGAGGGCAGGCTTCCCCGAGAACGTCCGGCTGCGTGAGCAGGGTGTCAGCTTCGCCGCGCTCCACGTCGTCGGCAGCAACAACGACCTCGCGCCGTGGACCGGGATCGGCAACACCAGCGCCACGCCCCAGCAGCTCGCCGAGGAGCAGGCACGCATGGCCAACGTCGTCGACGTGGTGCGGCGCTCCTTCGCCGACGCCCGAAGGCGCCACGACCGCGCCGTCGTCCTGCTGCTGCAGGCCGACATGTTCGACCCCAGCTTCACTCCGACGTGGCAGGACATCTCGGCCTTCAAGCCGCTCGTGCAGGCCATCGTCGACGAGTCGAGCCGGTTCGACGGGCAGGTCTACCTCTTCAACGGGGACAGCCACGTCTACAACACCGACCGGCCCCTCGCCACCGGCTCCGGGTGGCTGGCGACGTACGGTGTCGCGGGTGCCGCCGACAACCTGCGCCGCGTCACGGTCGACGGGTCGGCGAACAACACCGACTGGCTCAAGGTCACGATCAACCGGCCCGGCGCCGCCGACGTCCTCCGTTGGGAGCAGGTGCCCTTCGCGCCATGAGCGCGGCAGGCGGCATACGGCACGGGCAACGCGTGCCGTATGCCGCAGCGCGCCGTCCGTCTCGTGGTGGGCAACGCCCCGGGCCGCTACTCCCACACCTGCTAGTCGACCTTGCGCAGGTCGGGCCGCAGCCGCGTGACGACGAGCACCTGGACGACCCCGACCGCGGCGAGGATGAGCCACACCGGCGTGAGCCCGCCGGTCACGTCGCGGACGACGCCCATCGCGAGCGGTCCCACCGAGGCGATGCCGTAGCTGACGAGGAAGGCCATGCCGGTGAGCCGCCCGCTGGAGGCGGGCGTCCGGGCGTACGTCACGAGGAGGACGAGGGCCAGGGAGAACGCTGCGCCCTGCCCGAGCCCGATGAGCACCGCCCACAGCCACGGTGCGGCGACCGGCGCGGCGTAGACGCCGACGCAGCCGACGATGCCCAGCAGGGCCGAGGGCAGCAGCAGCCGGCGCATGTCCGTCACCCGGTCGCTCAGCACCGGACCGAGGAGCCCCGAGACGATCTGGGCGGCGGTGAAGGCCGAGAGCAGGTAGCCGGCCGACGAAGCCGCCCAGCCGTGCTCGACGTAGGTCGGCGCGAGCCACGTCACCGTCGAGTAGAAGCACCAGGACTGCAACGTCAGGTAGGCGGCGACGAGCCACGCCACCGGCGCGCCCCAAGGGAGACGGCCGCGAGCCGTCTCGCCTCGCGTGTGGTGGGGGTTGGCCCGCATCGTGAAGGGTGCCCAGACCACGGTGCCGACCACGGCGATCACCGTCCACGAGCCGAGCGCGCCCTCCCACGAGCCCAGCGCCTCGGCGAGCGGCACCGAGACGGCGGAGGAGAGCGCCGCCCCGCCCATCATGGCGAGCATGTAGAGGCCCGTGACGAGGCCGACCCGGTCGGCCGGGAAGAACGTCTTGACCAGCCGGGGGAGCAGCGTGCCGGCGACGGCGATGCCGACGCCCGCGACGAAGGTGCCGGCATACAGCACGGCCACCTGGTCACCGGCGAACCGCGACGCCGTGCCGAGCACGACGCACACCGAGGCCCCGAGCACGGCGGCAACGGCGCCGATGCGGTGGGCGACGGCGCTCGCGACCGGCGCGAAGAGACCCATGCACAGCACCGGCAACGTGGTGAGCGCCCCGGCCGCCGCGTGGCTCAGCCCCAGGTCGGCCGAGATGGAGGCGAGGAGCGGCGGGACGCTCGTGATGGCGACGCGCAGGTTCGCCGCGACGGCGACGAGTGCCGCGGCCATGACCCAGAAGGGCGGCAGCGCGCGAGGGCGGCTCATCCGGGGACGCGGCGGGTGGCCGGGGCGGAGACGGGCATGCTCCCGAGCGTAGATGTGTCGAGGACGAGGTCAGCGCGCGCGCGTGTGCCGTCGGCGGCGAAGACGGCACGCTCCTGCGCGGCCCACCGCTCCCAGTGGGGGGCGTAGGCGTCGCCGTCCCGGGCGACGCCCCGGCGCCGGCGCACGTCCGCCGGCGCCTCCACCCAGACCCGCACGGCGGCATACGCCCCGGCCGGCCAGACCGTGGCGCCACAGCCCTCGACGACGAGCAGGGCGGTGGCCGGGACGTCGACCACCTCCGCCGGCTCCCCCCGGGACCAGTCCCAGCGGCGGTATGCCGCCGGGCGCCCTTCCCGGAGCGGCTCCAGCACGCGGGTGGCGAGCAGCTGCGGGGTCGCGGCGAGGCCGTCCCAGCCGGGGTAGAGGTGGTCGAGCGAGAGGAGCGGCGCGCGCAGGCGGTCGGCAACCGCTTGGGCGAGCGTCGTCTTGCCGCCGCCGCTCGGCCCGTCGATGCCCACGACCACCGTGCCGCCGCACCGGGGCGCCGCAGCCCGGGCGAGCGCGACGACGGCGTCGACCTGCGCCGGATCGGGCCCGCGGGCCGGGTCGACGGTCGGGTCTGGCATGGGGGCGACCCTACCCACGGCCGCCCCGGCTACATTGTCCGCATGCCCGTGGCCACGAGAGTCATCGCCTGTCTGGACGTCGACAACGGCCGGGTGGTCAAGGGCGTCAACTTCGAGAACCTCCGCGACGCCGGCGATCCCGTCGAGCTCGCGAAGCTCTACGACGACCAGGGGGTCGACGAGCTGACCTTCCTCGACGTCACGGCGAGCAGCAGCGACCGGTCGACGACCTACGACGTCGTCCGGCGGACCGCCGAGCAGGTCTTCATCCCGCTCACCGTGGGCGGGGGCGTGCGCACCGCCGCCGACGTCGACCGGCTGCTGCGCGCCGGGGCCGACAAGGTGGGGGTCAACACGGCCGCCATCGCCCGGCCGGAGCTCATCTCCGAGATCTCCGATCGCTTCGGTGCCCAGGTGCTCGTCCTCTCCGCCGACGTGCGCCGCCGCCGCGGCGACGACGGGCAGCGGACGGACGACTTCGTCATGACGACCCACGGGGGTCGCACCGCGGTCGACCTCGACGCGGTCGAGTGGTGCGCCCGGGCCGCCGAGCTCGGGGCGGGCGAGATCCTGCTCAACTCCATGGACGCCGACGGCACCAAGGACGGCTTCGACCTCGAGCTCATCCGGCGCGTCCGGGCGGCGGTCACCGTGCCGGTCATCGCGAGCGGCGGCGCCGGGCGGGCTGAGCACTTCCCCGAGGCGGTCGCGGCGGGGGCCGACGCCGTCCTCGCGGCGTCGGTGTTCCACTTCCGCGAGCTGACGGTCGCCGAGGTCAAGGACGCCCTGCGGCACGCGGGCGTCGTCGTCCGCTGACCCGTCGTCCGCTGACGGTCACCCGCCGACCCGTCGTCCGCTGACGGTCACCCGCCGACCCGTCACCCGCCGAGCCGTCACACGCCGAGCCGGGCCTCGCGCAGCGCGGCCACGTCGTCGGGGTCGCCCTGCAGGTCGACCTGCGCGACCGTCGTCCGCCCGAAGGCGAAGAGCACCAGCTCGGCCGGCTCGCCGCGCACGATCACGGTGCCGCGCTCTCCGGGCGACTTCGCGGCATACCTGCCGTGTCCGTCCGCGATGAGCACGACGCCCGTGGGAGCGCGCCGGAACATCAGCCGCGCGCTGCGTCGCAGCCCCCGCCAGAGCGTGGACTGCAGCTCGACGCCGAGCCGCCGCGGCTCCCAGCCCGGCTGGGCCCGGCGGACATCCTCCAGGTGGACGAAGTACTCGGTGAGGTTGAGCCGCTCGTCGACCGCGGGCAGGCGCCCCAGGCTCCACACCGGCGGGCCGCCGCGCAGCCGGCCCATGAGCTTCCGGTAGTCCTCGCCGACCAGGCTCCGGCGCTCGCGCTCGAGGCGGCCACGGAGCGGGGGCAGCAGCACCCCCAGCGCGAGGTCGGGGCGCGCCTCGCGCAGGTGCAGGTGGGCGGCGAGGTCACGCGTCGCCCAGCCCTCGCACATCGTCGGCGCGTCGGGACCCAGCCGCTCGAGCTCGTCGCAGAGCAGCTGGCGCTCGGAGGCGGCATGTCTCGTCATGGCGCCATCCTCGCAGGACCGAAACGCGCTGGCCCCGGCGAGCCTGCGCTCCGTAGGCTCGCCGGCATGGTCGAGCTCGTGCGCCCCACCGCGGATCTGCGCGCCTCCTGGTGGGAGATGGTCGACGAGTTCGCGGGCGAGCGGGTCCACGGCGCGGCCATCGAGCCCGGCGAGCTGGCCCGGATCCGCGAGCCCGCCGCCTTCGAGGCGTGGGTCGACTGGCTCTGGCAGTCGGAGACGCCGGGACCGCACCTCCCGGGCGACCGGGTCCCCGCCTCCACCCGCTGGATCGTCGAGGACGGCCGCCTCGTCGGGACGATCTCGCTGCGGCATGAGCTCACCGACTTCCTACTCCAGGCCGGTGGGCACATCGGGTATGCCGTTCGCCCGCGGGCACGGCGACGGGGAGTCGCCACGGCCGCCCTGCGCTTGGCCCTGGCCGAGGCGGCCCGCCGCGGGATCGACCCCGTGCTCGTGACCTGCGAGTCGGACAACGTCGCGTCCGCGCGCACCATCGAGGCGTGCGGCGGCCTGCTGGAGGACGTCCGCGGCGGGATGCGCAGGTACTGGCTGCAGACCGGGGCTGCGGTGGCGCCGATCTCGCTCGCGCCCGTCGAGGCGCGGACCGCCCGGCTCGTGCTCTTCACCGACACGGACGTCGACGCCATGCTCTCCGGTCGCCGGCTGCCCAGCTGGGCGCCCGGCTACCCGCGCGAGGACGACGTCGAGGCGGCTCGGATGCTGCGCGGCCCGGACGTGTGGTCGCCCCGGCACGTGGTCCGGCGCTCCGACGCCCTGGTCGTCGGCTCGATCGGCTGCTTCGGACCGCCCGACGACCGCGGCGTGGTCGAGATCGGCTACGGGCTCGTCCCGGAGGCGCGGGGCTCGGGTCTCATGACCGACGTGGTCCCGGCCATGGCGGCCGCCCTCGCGGCGGCCGGGTGCACCGTGATCGCCCACACGGACCCCGGCAACACCGCCAGCTGGCGGGTGCTGCGCCGGTGCGGCTTCCGGCTCGTCGGGTCCGACGGCGGCGAGCAGCGGTGGGAGCGGGGGGCGAGTCCGACGACTGTCGCAGGGCCGTGAGAGGGTCGGTGGTTGTCCGCGCACCTTCCGCACGTCCCGACCTTCCGGAGCCCCTCGCCGTGAGCAGCAGCCCACCCTCGACCCTGCGCCAGGGCGTGGCAGTGATCGCCCGTGGCATCCGGAGCGAGCCGCGCTGGTTCTCGCTCGCGGTGGGCGGCGCGGCCGTCTACGGCATCATGACGAGCCTCACCGCGTGGGCCATCGGCCACGTCGTCGAGACCGCCGTCGGGCCGGCCATCGCGGCGCGCCGCGTCACGAGCGGCCAGCTGTGGGTCATCGGCGGCACGCTCACCCTCGTCGTGCTCGTCAACGTCGTGGGGGTCATCACCCGGCGCCTCGCCGGCGGGGTGGCGATGTACAACCTCGGTGCCACGTACCGCCGGCAGGTCACCCGCCAGTACCTGCGGCTGCCGCTCAGCTGGCACCACCGTCACCCCTCCGGCCAGCTGCTGTCCAACGCCAACGCCGACGTCGAGGCGACGTGGAACATCTTCGCGCCGCTGCCGATGGCGCTCGGGGTCGTCGTCATGCTCGTCTTCGGCATCGTGCAGATGGTCGTCGTCGACCCCGTCCTGGCCGTGGTCGGACTGACGGTCTTCCCGCTGCTGTTCCTCGCCAACGTCGCCTTCCAGCGGGCGATGTCACCGCGGGTCACCCGGGCCCAGCAGCTGCGGGCCGACGTCTCGGAGGTGGCCCACGAGAGCTTCGAGGCCGCGCTCATCGTCAAGTCCCTCGGCCGCGAGGACCACGAGGCCGAGCGGTTCCGGGCGGTCACGCACCAGCTGCGCGACGCCAACATCGAGGTGGGCCGCACGCGTGGCCGGTTCGACCCTGCCATCGAGGCGATCCCGACCCTGGGGACGCTCGCCGTCCTCGTCGTCGGCACCGTGCGTGTCCGCACCGGTCTGCTCACGGCGGCCGAGGTGGTCCAGATCGCCTACCTCTTCTCCATCACCGCCTTCCCGGTGCGCGCGCTCGGCTGGGTCCTGGCGGAGCTGCCCAGATCCGTCGTCGGCTGGAGCCGGATCCGGGCCGTCCTCGACGCGAGCGGGTCCATGGCCTACGGCAGCCGGTCGCTCCCGGGCTCGGGGGCGAGCCGGCTCGAGGCCGACCGCGTGACCTACGCCTACGAGGTCGTCACCGAGGACGGGCGCACGGAGCTCAACCCCGCGGTCCGGGACGTCTCCCTCGACGTGGCGGCGGGCACGACCGTGGCGCTCGTGGGTCCCACGGGCAGCGGCAAGTCGACCCTGACCAACCTGCTGCTGCGGCTGGTCGACCCGCTGACCGGCTCGGTGCTCATGGACGGCGTGGACCTGCGGGAGGTGCGTCGCGGCGGGGTGTCGGCGGTGGCGGCCCTCGTGCCGCAGCAGACCTTCCTCTTCGACGACTCCGTCCGCGGCAACATCACGCTCGGCACCGAGCATCCGGACGAGCGGGTCTGGCAGGCGCTCGAGGTGGCCCAAGGCTCCGCCTTCGTGCGGCGGCTTCCCGACGGGCTCGACACGCGCGTGGGGGAGCGGGGCGCCAGCCTGTCCGGCGGCCAGCGGCAGCGGATCGCCCTGGCCCGAGCGGTCATCCGCGACCCGCAGCTGCTCGTGCTCGACGACGCGACGTCAGCCGTCGACCCGAGCGTCGAGCAGGCGATCCTCGCGCGGCTGGGGGAGACGAGCTCCGGCACGACCGTCATCGTCGTCGCCTACCGGATGGCGACGATCCTGCTCGCCGACGAGGTGGTCTACGTCGAGGAGGGCCGGGTCGCCGACCACGGCACGCACGAGCAGCTCGTGCGCCGGTGCGCCGGATACGAGCGGCTCGTCACGGCATACGCCCGCGAGGCCGCGGAGCGGGCCGCCATCGCGGCCGACGAGGAGCGGGAGGTCGCCCGATGAGCATGCGGTTCACCGCGCCCGTGGAGCACCACGGCATCGCCTCCGGCCGCGAGCTGAGCACGTGGCAGACCTTGCGGCGCGGGGTCGCGCTCTCTCCCGAGCTGCGCAGGGGCATCTGGGTCACGCTGGCCCTCGCGGCCCTGTCAACGCTGGGCCGGGTGCTCGTCCCCTTCGTCGTGCAGCGCACCACGGATGAGGGCATCCTCGCCCGGGGTGGGCCGGACGTCGACGTCGTGCTGGCCTACGTGGGCCTTGCCCTCGCGGGGGTGGCCGTCACCGCAGTCTCCGCCTACCTCGTCAACGTCCGCCTCTTCCGCGCGTCCGAGAACGGGCTGGCGACCCTCCGGCTCAAGGCGTTCCGCCACATCCACGACCTCGCCATGCTCACCCAGAACGCCGAGCGCCGGGGGTCGCTCGTCTCGCGCGTGACCTCCGACGTGGACACGATCTCGATGTTCGTGCAGTTCGGCGGCCTCATGCTCCTCGTCAACCTGGCCCAGGTCACCCTGGCCTCGGTGCTCATGGTCCTCTACAGCCCCGCGCTCGCGCTCGTCGTGTGGGCCTGCTTCGTCCCGCTCTTCGTCATCATCCGCAAGTTCCAGGGCATCGTCGGGCGTGCGTACACCCGCGTCCGGGAGCGCGTCGGCGACCTGCTCGGCGCCGTGTCCGAATCGGTCGTCGGCGCCCAGGCGATCCGCGCCTACGGTGTGGAGGAGCGCACGGCCGAGCGGATCGACCGGGCCGTCGAGGAGCACCGCCGGGCCGCCATCGCCGCGCAGACGCGCTCCGTCCTGGCCTTCACCTCCGGCCAGCTCGTCTCGGGGCTGACCACCGCGGTGGTGCTGGTCGTCGGCACCCTGCTCGCGGTCCGCGGCAGGCTCACGCTCGGGGAGCTGCTCGCCTTTCTCTTCCTCGTCAACCTCTTCACCCAGCCGGTGCAGCAGGCCACCGAGATCCTCAACGAGATGCAGAATGCCGTCGCCGGCTGGCGGCGGGTCATCGGCATCCTCGACACCGAGGCCGACGTCGCCGACCCCGGCGACGCCGGGGTCCGCCTGCCCCGGGGCCCGATCACCGTGCGGTTCGATGGTGTGGGCTTCGCCTACCCGGACGGCCCGCCGGTGCTGCACGACATCGACCTCGTGATCGCCCCGCGCAGCCGGGTCGCGATCGTGGGGGAGACCGGGTCGGGCAAGTCGACCCTCGCCAAGCTGCTGACCCGGCTCATGGACCCGACGACGGGCCGGGTCCTCGTCGACGACACCGACCTGCGCCGCATCCGGTTCGACTCGCTGCGCCAACGCGTCGTCCTCGTGCCGCAGGAGGGCTTCCTCTTCGAGGGCACGCTGCTGGAGAACATCCGCTTCGGCCGCCCCGGAGCGTCGGAGGGCGACGTGCGTCTCACCCTGACCGAGCTCGGGCTCGACGAGTGGCTCGACACGCTGCCGCAGGCTCTGCGGACCGAGGTGGGCCAGCGCGGGGAGTCCCTGTCCGCCGGCGAGCGCCAGCTCGTCGCGCTCGCCAGGGCCTACCTCGCCGACCCCGATTTGCTCGTCCTCGACGAGGCCACGTCCGCGGTGGACCCGAGCACCGAGGTGCGCCTCCAGCGGGCCCTGGACTCGCTGACCCGCGGGCGGACGTCCATCGCCATCGCGCACCGGCTCTCGACCGCCCAGGCGGCCGACGAGGTGATCGTCGTCGACACCGGACGCGTCGTCGAGCGCGGCCCGCACACCGAGCTGGTCGCTCAGGGGGGCGTCTACGCCCGGCTGCACGAGTCGTGGATGGCCCAGCAGCAGTCCGTCTGACCTCGTCGAGTGGCCACTTGTGCGCGCCCCACCTCGTCGAGTGGCCACTCGTGCACGCCCGGGCGCGTGCGGAAATGGCCACTCGACGGGTTGGGGACGCGCGGACGGCACAATGGGCGCGTCGACCTTGTCGAGTGGTCACTTGTGCGCGCCCGGGCGCGTGCGGAAATGGCCACTCGACGGGTGGGGGGGGCGCCTGGGGGGGACCGGTGGGCGCGCTGACCTTGTCGAGTG
>NZ_DASSMH010000156.1:0-40648 GCF_035688975.1 Intrasporangium sp.
GACGTGCTCGACGCGATGATGCTGCCCCTGTTCCCGTGGCAGCCGGGGCCCAAGTCGCACTACGTGCGGATCGACCCGACGTCGGTCACCGGACGCCGGTTCACCGCGGCGAGGACGTGACCGAGCCCAAGCGAGACGACGGCGGCTATCGGTCCGGTGGCCACATCCGCAGCAGCACGCGGCCATCGATCCTCCCGAGGTCCACGGGGCCGAAGTCGCGCGAGTCCACCGAGCGCAGGGGGCCACGCCTGCTCCGTTGGGGTGGCCCCTCGGCGGCATCTCAGGCGAGGGTGAGGAAGAGCTTTTCCATGGTGGCCTGGTCCTCGGCACTGATGCCCTCCGGGCTGGAGAGGCACTGCCGCATGCCGGAGGAGACGATGGCGAAGCCGGCGCGGTCCAGAGCGCGGCCCACCGCGGCGAGCTGCGTGACGACGTCCTTGCAGTCCCGGCCCTCCTCGATCAGGCGGATGACACCGCCGAGCTGGCCCTGGGCCCGACGCAGGCGGTTGATCACGGGGGTCATGTCGGCGGCGTTGAGAGAGACCATGAGACGTCCTTCGGATACGGGGGGGGCGGTTGGAGGTGGCGTGGTGGGCCGCGGGTCAGGCGGGGGCTGGTGCGAGGCTGTCGAGTGCGGCGGTGAGCCTGGCCCGGGCGTCTGCGGCGACGTCCGCCAGTGCCGGGTTGTCCGTGAGCTGCACCAGAATGCCCGGGTCCATCGCCTCGACGGCCGTGCGGTTTGCTCCGAGTGAGCGAACGACGACGTTGCAGGGCAGGAGCAGGCCAACGGACGGCTCTGCCTCGAGAGCGGCCAGCGCCAGCGGCGGACGACAGGCGCCGAGGATGACCTGTGGCTCGATGTCGGCGTCCAGCTTGGCCTTCAAGGTGGCCCGCAGGTCGATCTCGGTCAGGACGCCGAACCCCTGCTCCGAGAGGGCCGTGCGGGTCCCCTCGAGGGTTTCGTCGAAGCCGCGGGCGAGGATGGTGCCTAGGGCGTATCCCATGTCGGTGCTCCTTTCTGTCGGGGTGAAGACGGAGAGGTCCTGGGCCGGTCCGGCGCCGCCCGGCGGTGCCTCGACGGCTTCGCGAGCAGGTGGGGGTGCTCGTGGCAAGTATACCGACCGGGGTATGCCGTGCCGCGTGCCGGTCGTGCCTTCACGGTGGGCCGACACAGCGCTCCGGCTGCAGCGCTCTGCCGGCGGCGTTCCGCGCCCGCACTTGACGTGCATGCCCCGGCGGGTATTAGGCTCGGGTCCCGAGGCATACCCCGCTGGGTATGTCCACCGGCATGCGGATCGCCTGCGTGCCCCCCTGCCTGCCTGCCTCTCCGGAAGGACCACCGCACCGATGGCCACCATCGTCCCGATCGAGACGCCCACCCTCGGCGACCGCAGCTACCTTGCCCACGACGGGCGCGTGGCCCTCGTCGTCGACCCGCAGCGAGACATCGACCGCGTCCTCGCCCTCGCGGAGAACGCCGGCGTCCGGATCACGCACGTCTTCGAGACCCACATCCACAACGACTACGTCACCGGCGGCCTCGCGCTCGCCCAGGCGACCGGCGCGGCCTACTGCATCAACGCCGCCGATAAGGTCTCCTTCGAGCGCACCCCGATCCGGGACAGCGAGGTCGTGGACATCTCGTCGTCCTTGCGGATACGTGCCATCGCCACTCCCGGGCACACCTACACCCACCTGTCCTACGCTCTCGAGGACGGTGGCGAGCCGGTCGGTGTCTTCACCGGCGGGTCGCTGCTGTTCGGCGCCACCGGACGGCCTGACCTCCTGGGGCAGGAACACACCTTCGACCTGGTCCACCGCCAGTACGCCTCGGCCCACCGGCTGGCCGGGGAGCTGCCAGAGCAGGCCCAGGTCCTGCCGACCCACGGTTTCGGCAGCTTCTGCTCCACCGGCTCCACCGGCTCCACCAGCGGCGCGAGCGCCTCGACGGTCGGTGAGGAGAAGCGGGCCAACCCAGCGCTCACCCAGGACGAGGAACGCTGGGTCGCCGAGACCCTCGCGGGCCTGGACGCCTACCCGGCCTACTACGTGCACATGAGCGCGGCCAACGCTGCCGGGCCGCGTGCGGCTGACCTGTCACTGCCCGCCACGGCGGACGCGGCGACGCTGGCCAGGCGCATCGCCGGCGGGGAGTGGGTCGTGGACCTGCGCACCCGCACCGCATTCGCGGCCGGGCACGCCGCCGGCACTCTCAACTTCGGCCTGGACGGTGAGCTCTCCACCTACCTGGGCTGGTTGATCCCATGGGGCACCCCGCTCACCCTGCTCGGCGAGAGCCCGGACCAGATCACCGAGGCGCAGCGCGAGCTCGTGCGGATCGGCATCGACCGCCTTGCCGGCGCGGCCACCGGCACCCCCGAGGACTGGACCGACGCGCCGGTCGAGCGCCTCCGGCGCGCCACGTTCGCCGACCTGACCCAGGTCCGCCACCACCGCGGCATCAGCATCCTCGACGTCCGGCAGGTCTCCGAGTTCACCGCAGGCCACATCGAGGGGGCCGTGCACGTGCCCCTCGGTGACCTGCTCGACCGCCTGGAGGACGTCCCGGACGGCGAGGTGTGGGTGCACTGCGGAAGCGGCTACCGCGCCTCCGTCGCGGCCTCGGTCCTCGCCGCCCGCGGCCACAGCGCCGAGAACGTCGTCGTCGTCGACGACAGCTTCGACGAGCACGCCGCCGCCTCCGGCCTTCCTGTGGTCCCCGCCAAGGGCTGACCACGCCCGCCACCACTGCAGCGACGACAACCCTCAAGGAGCGCCATCATGTGTCGGCCCGCCACCTGCAGGACCTGCGGCAAGACCACCTGGGCGGGGTGCGGTCAGCACGTCGAGCAGGTCATGGCCAACGTCAGACCCGCGGAGCGCTGCCCCGGCCACCCGGTGGACCGCGGCTCCGACGCCGGGAGCGGCTCGATCCTGCGCGGGCTCTTCGGCCGCGGCTGAGGCCACACCCCCGATCGGGGCGGCGCCACCCTTTGGCGGCCTCCCTGCCCATCCCGGCCCGTGAGAGGACGTGCCGTGCCGCTCCTGACGATCCCCATGGGGCTGCTCATCGGGCTGGCCCTCGGGGCCCTCGGTGGTGGCGGCTCCATCCTCACCGTCCCCGCGCTGGTCTATGCGTTGGGACAGGCGCCCAGGACCGCCACGACAAGCTCACTGCTGATCGTCGGCACCAGCTCCCTCCTCGCGCTGGTCCCGCACGCCCGAGCCCGCCGCGTGCGCGCCGGACAGGGGCTCCTCTTCGGGATCCTCGGCACGGCGGGATCCTTCGGCGGCTCCGCGCTGTCGGCTCGTGTTCCACGCGAGGTGCTGCTCGGCACGTTCGCCGCGCTCATGCTCGTCGTGGCCACCCTGATGCTCCGCCGCTCGGGCGACCAGCAGGAGGAGGGCCCAGACGTCAGTGCCCAGCGCCAGATGACGCTGCACCCTTTCACCTGCGCCTGTGCCTGGGTGGCCAGGCTGGTGCTCACGGCTACCGCCGTCGGCCTGCTGACCGGCTTCTTCGGCGTCGGAGGTGGCTTCGCCCTCGTCCCCGCCCTGGTCCTCGCTCTCGGCTACGACATGCCGACCGCGGTGGGCACGTCCCTGCTCGTCATCGCCGTCAACAGCGGGACTGCGCTCCTGGCCCGCCTGTCCGGCGAGGACAACCACCTCGACTGGGCGCTCATCGTCGGCTTCACCGCCGCCGCCGTCACGGGCAGCCTGGTGGGCGGGCGCATCACCTCACGCGCCAACCCTCAGCACCTGGCGCGCTCCTTCGCCGTGTTGCTCATCGCCGTGGGCCTCTACACGGCTACCCGCAGCGTGACCGACCTGTTCTGAACCAGACCTGCCTGAGCGCCGGCGCACCAGTCCCCACCACGACCTCGTCGGCGACGACGGCGAGGGCGGAGCCCGCACCGCTCCGCCCGACGAGGAAGGCGTCGAGGCACCGCTCGAGCGCGCCCTCGGACAGGACCGTCTCGACGTTCGACGCGAACTTGGCCGCCACCTCGTCGGCCGACAGCGGGTCGGCCGGGTTGCCGCGCGCGTTGCGGACGTGGCAGGAGGCCGTGCGGCCGTCCCGCCACGTGACGGTCACGGTCGTGGGCCGTTCCCGAGGCAGGGCGGCGCTGAACTTCGCGTTCTCCCGCAACGTGATCCGCCGCGCGAGCTCGCGGACCTCGGGACGGGCCAGCCGCTCCGGCAGGAAGCCCGCCGCATGGAGCTCACCGTCGCGCAGGAGGGTGGCCAGACACAAGGGCATCGAGAACCGCGCGTGCAGGTCGGAGCGCGCGTCCACCGCGTCCAGGCCGGCGGCATACGCGAAGGTGTCCACGAGGACGTGGTCGACATCACCGGGTGCGACCCGGCTCGACGGTTCGCCTCCACCGTCTGCCAGCGCGCCTGAGAGGGCGTCGAGCGCGGGATGAATCCACCGGGCGCAGGCATACGGCTTCAGGTAGCTGTCGAGGAACGTCCACCGTGAGCCCAGCCCGGCAGTGAGTCCCGGCAGGTCACCGACGTCCTCCATGACCGAGGCCTGGAGCACGGCGCCGGCCGAGGTCGGGTCGAGCCCGCCGCGGAGGCCGGCCTCGGCGGCGGCGCGGGCGCCGTAGTAGGCGCCGAGGCCCGTCCAGGCGTTGCGCACGGTCCCGCCCTGCATGGGCTGCCACAGCCGAGCGGCCGCGAGGAGGCGCAGCGACTGTCCCATGGCTGTGGCCAGCTGGGCGGGTGAGTGGCCGCGCAGCAGGCTCGAGGCGACCGCGGCGGCCACCGGCCCGTGAAGCCCGTGCGGGTGCATGCCGGGCCGCAGCGACGTGGCGGTGCCGAAGCGGAGCCCGACCTCCGTGGCCACGGCGAAGGCCCGGACGAGCTCGTCGTCCGAGGCGCCCCGGGCCGCGCCCTGGAGGACCACGGGAAGGACGTGCGGGGCAGGGTGGGCGGTGGGCACGGGCGGCAGGCGGTGCCCCTGGGGGTGGAACGAGCCCCCGGAGTCGGCATCCAGCCACGTGGCCGCCGCGCCCAGCCTGAAGAGCGCGGCGAAGGGCAGGTCCTCGCCCCTCAGGTCCCCTGCGCCCAGACACTCTCGCATCCGCCTGACCTCGGGGTAGCGGGTGCCCCCGACGAGCGCTCCGAGCGTGTCGAGCAGCAGCACCCGCGCGAACGCGTCGACCTCCGCGGGCAGCCGGGTGCGGTGTCCGGCCGCGGCGAAGGCGGCCAGTGCTTCGAGGCGGGCCGGGAACGGCAGGCTGTCGGGCGTCACGGCGAGTCCTCCCGCGTGGGGGTGCCGGTGCGGACCACGGCGCGCGCGGCGAGGCCCAGCTCAACGAGGTCGGTGAGGACTCCAGGCAGCCCGCCGGCGAGGATGACGCCGGAGATACCGGCCGTGACGAGCTCGCCGAGGCGCAGCGCGACCGCCTCGGTCGTGGCGGCCAGGATGAACCGGTCCCGGACCAGCTGCGCGGCTCGGACGTGCGGCGAGCCGCCGGTGTCCTCGACGCGGTGGGCCGGGCTGGTGCCGTGGCGCCGGTAGTCATGGGATGCCGCGAGGTCGGCCACCTCGCGGGCCAGGTCGGCTCCGACCCCGTACCAGTCCGGGGCCGCCACGACGCGGGAGGCGCACGACCCGAGCAAGGAGGCACCGGCCGTGGCCGCCCCTGACGCGTCCTCGGCGATGACGACGCGCAGGAACGCCCACACTCTGGCCTCGCCGTGTGCGGCCCGGGCGTGCTCGGCCGCAGCGGCGACGGCGCTCGGGTGGACACCGACGTCGAGCAGGACTCCGCCGAGTTCGCGGGCGGTCACCTCGATCGTCCGCGGCCCGGAGGCGGCCCCCATCAGGGGCAGCTGGGTCTGGGTCTCGTCGAGGCGAGAGCGGAGCGCGGCGAGCAGAGCGGCATACTCCCTGAGGGCCGGCGGGCGCAGTCCCTCGTTGGCGAGCGAGCTCTCCCCTCGTCCGACGACCGCGGCCACCCGGCCGGGGAAGTCGCCGGCGAGCGTGGAGAGCGCGCTGGCCGCGCGCGCGGGATGGACGAGCGGCAGGGACAGCACGCAGGGACCTGCCATGACCTCGGGCTCGGCCGAGAGCACCCTCGCCGTCTCCACGAGTGGATCGGGGAAGAGGCGCGGGCTGTCGGCGAACCCCAGGCCGCTGAGGCCCGCCGCACGCGCCTGTCGCGCGATCGTCACGGGATCGATCTCGCGGCGCGGACGGGCAAGGTTGAGCAGGACGGGTATGCCGCTCACGGTGCCTCCCGGGTGGCCAGGACCTCCAGGGCCGTGCCGGGCGCGGCGAGCACCCCGCACCGGAAGAGCTGCACCGCCAGCCACCCGGCGGCCAGGCAGTGGCCAGCAGCGAGGCCGGCGAGGTGCGGCGTGGCGCCGGCCGGGGCGCCGGCCCCGACATCGACCGGGGTCACGAGCATCAGGCCGGCGGCCAGCTCGGCCACGGCCGCGAGCTCGTCTCCCTCGATGCCGGAGGCGACGGCGGCGCACGCACCGGCGGCGACGGAGTCGGTCGTGAGGCCGGCGCGGGCGGGACCCTCCGGGGCGGGCGGCCAGAGCCGGCGCACGACCTCACCCGCCCACACCGCACGCGCCAGGCGGACCGGCTCGGCGGCGTCGCCGGCGGCGACCCGCGCGAGGAAGGCCAGCCGGGCCGCCCATGGGGCAGAAAGCCGCTCGAACCGCTCGCCGTTCCAGAGCAGGGCCGGATAGGTCGATGCCGTGTGCGGCGTGCTCAGCAGCGGGGTGTCGCCCGGGTCCTGCTGCGGGGCGAGCTCGGACAGGTCCGGGTCGGGGCCGAGCCTGCCCAGGTGCGCCAGCTGCGCCTGCGCATCGGCGAGGATGGCCTCGGCCGCGGGCGGGGCCACGGTGAGTGCGGCGTCGAGGGCCTCGGCGAGCGGTGCGGACACGGTCACCGGCTGGAGTCGGCGAGGGACTCGCGGGTGACCTCGGTGGGCGTGGCGGTGACGTAGAACTTGAACCGCGTGCGTCCGGCCGGCCCGCGGTCGAGAGGGATCGGGTGCTCGGTGAACCAGTCCCGGTAGGCACGGTAGGCCGCCTCGTCGGCGAAGTGCATCTCCGCGATGCGGTAGAAGGTCTCACCTGCCGCGATCTGCGCGGTTCCGCCGGAGGCCGACGTCACGCGGCCCTCGACCTTGTTGAAGACGATGCGCTCGAGGTATGGGTTGGCGAGCAGGTCGGGAGCGTGCACCTCGAAGAGCCACTTCTCGTAGTCCTGCTGCGTGATGCCGTCCTCGATGTCGTAGCCGAGAATGGTCTTGAACATCAGGTGTCTCCTTGGTGTGCGGCTACGGGACGAAGGTGAACGACTGGGCGCCGTCGCCGAAGCCCTCGAGGCGCACCCGGACGGGGCGGATGAGGACGCCGACGAGGTCGGCGGCGACCTCCTCGGGGGAGCGCAGCGGCGCCCGCGTGTTGCCGCGGGCCCGCTGGGCGGTCACCGCCGCGCGGTAGACCTGCTCGGTCCACCCCGGGGGCATCAGGACCGCCTCGCCGCGGACTGCCACCACGCGGGGAGGCAGCCGTCCGAGGTCGAAGACGTGCGGACGCTCGTTGGTCGCTCCCGGTCGCGGGGAGCCCACCCACGTGACTTCCGTCTGCGGACGGCGCCTCCACTGCTCGATCCTGCGGTGCCCGCGGCGCTGCACGGTGGCCACGCTCCACTCGTCGAGGAGGAATGCCGTCATGGTGCGGGTCACGGGGTAGCCGCGCGCGTCGAGGGTCGTCAGCTGGGCGAATCCCGCCTCGTCTCGCACGAACCGCTGGGCGAGCGCTCGGGCCGTCGCCTCGGTGGCGTCCGCAGTGGTGCCAGGGGTGGTGCCAGGGGTGCTGCCAGGGGTGGTGTCAGACATGGGCGGTCCTCGTCGCCGCCTCGGGCCCGGTGCCGCCGGCGGCCCGGGGCGCGGGCGGCCGCCCGCCCTCGGCACCGGCGGCGGCGCGGCGGAAGGCGAGGCCGAGCTGTCGTGGCGAGTGCCGCTCGGGCCACTCGGCCAGCACCTGCTGCAGCGGCGCGGCGCTGTCCCCGAAGGAGCCGCGCAGGAGCCTCTCCGCCTTGGCGCGGAGCGCCGGGCGGGAGGCGGCTCCGTCGGCGTATCCGCGGGGACGGGCGCTGTGGGCGGAGACGGAGGTGCCGTCGCTCAGGGTCAGCTCGACCGAGGATGGCCGGCCATCGGGATACCCGGCGTCCAGCTCGGGCGCGTGGGTGACCTCGACGCGCGCGGCCAGCTCGCGCACAGCCCGGCTGCGAACCTCCGAGTCGGTCAGCACGTCCTCCGTGAGGCGACCATGGCGCAGGGCCAGGGCGACCGCGGTCGGGATGCTGAAACGGGCCTGGAGCTCGTTGTCGGCCGGGGCCGCGAAGGCGCTGGCGGCGGCATACGTGCGGACCAGCACGTGCTCGACGTCGGCCGCGCTGTGAGATGCCCGATGTGTCGACAGGATGTCGTCGAGGGCGTCGAGGACGCCGTGCAGGTGCGCGCACGCCGGGTGCAGCTTGAGATATCCGCGCATCACCTCGTAGGCCTGCCAGCCGTCGGCGTCCCCGACCGGCAGGCCGGCCCAGTCGGCGGCGGCGTGGCGGCCCAGGAGACGGTCCAGGGTGCCGGGGGCCGCACGCAGGCCCGAGGCCGCGGCCTGGCCGAGCCACAGGCCGTGCGCCACGGAGGCACCGAGGAAGGCGTGGCCGCCCGGGTGCCCACCGAAGACCGTCTCGGCGTCGGTCAGCAGGATGGCGGAGGACCCGAGCTCGATGGCGGCGGCCATGGCAGAGGCGTCGCCCGGAGCGAGCAGGTGCGCCGTGCCGGCGGCTGCAGCCACGGCTCCCCACGTGCCGATGTCGTGGACTCCCGGCGGGGTGCCCCGCATGGCCGTGCCGATCCGGGCACCGACCTCATAGGCGGCGAGCACGGCGGAGAGCATGGCCTGGGCCGAGCAGTCCCGCTCCTCCGCCAGGGCGAACACCGCGAGGACGACGTGGGACCCCGGGTGACCGCGAGCCACGCGGTGGCCGTCCTGCAGCTGGTCAGCCGCGGCTGCCGAGCCGTTGAGGGCACAGGCGAGCGCCGCCTCCCGAGTGATCGAGGTGCCGAGCACCGTTGCGCGACCGTGTGACTCAGTGTCCGCCACCAGCTCGCGCAGCGCGCGCAGCTCGCCCCGCCGGCTGCCCCACGCCGTGACGGCCAGGGTGTCCACGACGAGGTCGCGGACACGCTGGCGCACCTCGGCCGGTGCATGGGCGCAGGTCGTGCCGGCGGCCGCGGCGGCGAGGTGCTCGAGCCGAGCGCCTCCGGCAGCCGGTCCCGAGCCTGGCCGCCCTGGGCCCGCGGTCCCGGCGCTCATGACCCGACCAGGCTCATCAGGCGCGAGACGGAGCCGCCGGTCGGCAGCGCGTAGGCCGCCTCGGCCACCTTGGCGGCGTCCGCGCCGTCCAGCCGGTGGCTGGCATTGGTGCGGAACTTCTGCGCCAGCTCGTCGGCGGACAGCGGGTTGCCCGGGCCACCCCGGTTGACGTCCACGCGCACCTCGCGGCGGCTGCCGTCACGAAGCAGCGCCCGGACCACGGCCGGGAACTGGTTCGGGAAGATCTCGTCGCATCGGGCGTCCGGCACGCAGCGCACCTTGGCCGCCAGGGCGAGGCGCCGCTCGTCGCGCGACGCCTCGTCCGTGAAGTCCTCGTGGCCGACGCCGAGTCCGCCGCCGCCGACGAGGGCGGAGGCCACGGTGAAGGGCCCGCTGAAGGCCGCGTGGTAGCCGGACTCCGGGCGTGCCTTGGCCTCCGGCGGCTCCGCGATGGTCCGCAGCACGGGCGTCGGGACGCCCAGCTCGAGCTCGACGACGTCATCCGGGGTGACGCCGTCGGCGCGCAGCCGCAGGGCCGCGTCGATCCCGGCATGCGTGAAGTGGTTGCACGGGTAGGGCTTGAAGAAGATGCCCGGCAGCTCCCACTCGACGCCCAGGCCGGCGACGACGGCGTCCACGTCGGCCTGGTCGCCGCAGAAGGCGTGCAGGAAGCCGAACCGGCCCTCGATGACGGTCGGTGGGCCGGTCAGGCCGCTCCTGGCCAGCTCGGCCGCCACGACGCCCGAGTGCGCCGCCCAGCCGCAGTGCATCCGCTTGACCGTCCCCCCGGTCCGGTTGGCCTCGAGCAGCCCGGCGCCCATGCTGGCGGCGATCCCGATGGCGTCCGCGATCCCCTTCTCGTCCAGCCCCATGAGCATGGCGGCGGCGACCGCCGAGCCGACCGCGCCACAGATCGACGTCGCGTGCTGACCTCGGTCGAAGAAGACGGAGTTGCCGAGCCGGCGGTCGTACCCGCCCATCCCGAGGCGCACGGTCACCTCGATGCCCATTCCGGCCGCGTCGAGGAGGGCATGCCCCGTGCCGCCGGTGGCCTCTGCGACCGCCAGCGCGGCCGGGACCACCGACGACGAGGGATGCAGCACGGAGGGCAGGTGGGTGTCGTCGAAGTCGAGGGAGTGCGCGAGGGTGCCGCCCACCAGGGCGGCCGTGGCGGCGGGCAGCCGTGGTCCGCCACCGATCACGGTGGCCTGGCCGGCCCCGCCCCACGCGGCGACGACCGTGGAGACCGCGCGGGCGGCGGGCTGGTCCACCGCAGCGAGCGAGTTGCCGAGCACATCGAGCACCCGTCGTGCGACGTCGTGCCGAAGCTCCCCGGAGAGGCCGTCGCGGGCCACCGCGGCGGCGGCGGAGGCCAGCCGCCCCGAGACGGTCTGCCCGGCGGTCATGCCGCCAGCACCGCGACGGGACGGATCGGCGAGCCCGTGCCGCCGACGATGCGCAGCGGCGCCATGACGAAGAGAAACTCGGTCAGGCCCAGCTCGGAGGCCGCCTCGAGGTTGAGGTGCTCGATGATGTGGATGCCGGCCTCCACGAGGAGGACCCGATGCACCGGCAGGACCGAGTGGCCGGCCCCCGGCTTGATCTGCTCGTAGGCCGTGGTGTCGGCTCCGGTGGTCGCAACCCCGGCCGAGGCAAGGTACTCCGCGGCCTCCGTCGTGGCGCCCGGGACGCCGTCGCTCTGGCCCAGGTAGGTGGCGGCGGTCCCGAAGTGGCGGGCCCATCCCGTGCGGACCAGGGCGACGTCACCGGCGCCGAGCCGGACGCCGGCCCGGTCCGCGCTCTGACGCAGGTCGTCCGCGGTGATGCCGTAGCCGGCGGGGAGGACGTCGACGCCCTTGGTGGCGGCGACGTCGAGCAGCACCCCGCGGGTGAACAGGAAGGGGGTGTGCTCCGCCCCGAGCGCCGAGAAGCTGCCACCGGCCTGCGCGGCCGCGGCGTCGACACCGCCGTGCAGCCTCCCGTCGTGGCTCACGTGGGAGAGGGCGTCGACATGCGTCCCCACGTGGCCGCCGGTGACGATGATCTCGTTGGACGCCGAGCCGCCGTCGGGACGGACCATGTCGCCGTGGCGCCGCATGAGGGTCATCCGGAACCCGGGGTGGTTGGGGGAGCACGGCATACCGGTGAAGTGGGGCTGCCCGAGCTCCACCGTGCTCGTGGTGCGGGCTGCCTCGATCAGGCTCCGGGTGGCGGCCGCACGGCTGCTTGCCTCGGTGGTCATCGGTTCTCCTCGGTGGGGGACGGTGCTGGTGGGCTCGACGGGTCAAGGCTGGCCAGGGTGAGCACGAGCTGGGCCTGGGCGACGACCGCCGGGTCGACGAAGCGCCCGTCCGGCGTGAGGACGGCGGCGTCCCCCCGCTCGCGGGCCCGGTCGTAGGCCGAGAGCAGCTCTCGGGCGCGCGCGAGCGCCTCCCCGGCGGGGCGGTAGACCTCGTGGACCGGCGAGACCTGCCGGGGATGGATGACGGATCGGCCGAGGAAGCCCCGGTCGCGTCCGTCGGCGGTGGTGGCGCGCAGCCCCTCGAGGTCGGCCACGTCGGTGTAGACGCTCTGCACCGGGGAGGGCAGCCCCGCCGCCCGGGCGACGACGACGATCCACCCTCGCGCCCAGTCGAGACCCCGCTCGGCGACCCTCAGGTCTGCTGCCAGGTCGGCCTCGCCCAGGGCGATGCCCGCCACCTGCGGATGCGCCTCGGCAAGCTCACGCGCAGCCCTCAGGCCGCGGGCCGTCTCCACGAGCAGCTGCAGCGGACAGCCCAGCGTCCCGGCCAGCACGGCCACCTCCTCTGGATCCTCGGCCCGGGGCACCCGGACCCCGTCCGCCGCCGACCCGGCAAGCGCCGAGGCGTCCGCCTCCCCCCAGGGCGAGGTGAGGGGGTTGACCCGCACCCACACCTGGGGCCGTTCGGCGGGAAGGTCCCGCAGGATGGACAGCGCTCCCTGCCGCGCCTCGTCCTTGCGCTCGGCGGGCACCGAGTCCTCGAGATCGAGCACGACGGCATCCGCGCCCGACGTGAGAGCCTTGCGCGCTCGTTCGGCGTGGTATGCCGGGACGTAGAGCCAGGTGCGCAGGACGGCGCTCACGAGGCGTCCTGCGTCATCTCGTGCGGAGGTCCACCGCGCCAGCCGAGTCCGCGCGACACCTCGTCCGCGGCGGCCCGCACGTGCGGGATCAGGGCCGCCCGGGCCTCGCCGTGCATCCGGTATGCCGGTCCGCACACCGACAGCGCGCCGACGACCTGGCCGTCGAAGCCGAAGATCGGTGCGGCCACCGACCCGGCTCCCTGCTGACGCTCGCCATCGGACTCGGCGACCCCCCTGGCCCGAACGTTCTCGAGGCGAGCCTGCAGCTCGCGGGCGTCGGTGACCGTCTTCGTGGTGAGCGCCTCGAGCGGATGGTCCGTCAGGTAGTCGCGCCGCTCGGCCTCGGGGAGGAACGCGAGGATGCACATGCTCGACGACCCGGCGTGCAGTGGGAAGCGACGTCCGAGCTCGACGGTCATCTTGATCTCGCGCGTGCTCTCGATCTGCTCGATGTAGGCGCGCCCTCCCGGCACCCGGGCGGAGATGGTGACGGTCTCTCCGGTGACGCCGTGCAGGCGCCGCATGACCGGGAGCGCCGCGGTGCGCAGGCTGGACTCACGCAGGGCGCGGGCGCCCAGCGATGCCAGCGACGGCCCGAGGGAGTACTCGCGCGTGTGCGGATCGCTGACGAGGAAGCCGCGCTCCAGGAGACTCGACAGGGTGCGGTGGACGACGGTCTTGGACAGACCGAGGGACCGCGCGATCGCGGAGACACCGAGCGAGTCGGGTCCGTCCGTGAAGAGCAGCAGGACGTCGGCGACCCGGGTCGCAGTCTCGGTTCCCCTGCGCTCCGTTCCCTTGGGCTCCATTGTCTTGGGCTCCATGGCCACAGTGGCGCTCCTCTACCCGCCCGCCCGGCGCCGTGTCCCACGGGCCGGCCGCTGATGTGTGTTGCCCGACTCACTGCCAGTGTTCCTGTCAGTGGAACGGAGTATGGCAGCGACGAAACGCCTCACGCAAGAACCCGCCGCCGGTCATCTCGCTGGGATAACAGGCCGGTAGCGAATGTTGGCCGATCCCTTGACCTTGCCCCGTCTCGATGCCACCCTTGCCCGCAAGGCGACTGTTCCGATCAACGGAACGTCCTGGACTCAGGAGCAAACCCATGAAGAAGGCCTGGTTCATCGGTGTGGCCCTGGTGGCCCCACTCGGGCTCACCGCGTGCGGCGGTTCGGGCACGGGTGGCGCGGCCGCCCCGGGCGCAGGCGCGGGGGGTACGATCAAGATCGCCTCCCTGCACCCGCTGAGTGGCGCCGCGGCCGCCGACGGTCAGCAGATGGACAACGGCGCCAAGCTCGCCGCCGAGGCCATCAACGCGGCCGGCGGCATCAAGTCGCTCGGCGGCGCGAAGCTCGAGATCGTGTCGGCCGACTCCCAGGGCAAGCCGGAGGTCGGCCAGAGCGAGGCGCAGCGGCTGATCCAGGAGGGCGCCGTGGGCATCGTCGGCACCTACCAGAGTGCCGTGAGCGCCAACGTCGCCACGGTGGCTGAGCGCAACAAGGTGCCCTTCGTCATCGACGTCTCCTCGGCGGACTCCATCCTCAGCCAGGGCTACAAGTACACCTTCCGCGTCCAGCCGAGCGCGTCGGTGATCGGCCAGCAGGGCGCGCAGTACCTCTTCGACGTGTCGAAGGCCGCCGGCAAGCCGGTCAAGAAGGTGGCCTTCCTCCACGAGCAGGGTCCGTTCGGCTCCGGGGTGCGCGACGCGTTCACGAAGAAGGCGAAAGAGCTGGGGTTCGAGGTCGCTCCGGCGATCAGCTACGACGCCGCCAGCGTCGCCGACCTCACGACGCAGGTGACCCAGGTCAAGGCCTCGGGAGCCGACGTGCTGGCCGTGGCCGGCTACTACCGCGACGGCGTGCTGGTCGCCAAGGCCGTCAGCTCGGTCAAGCCGGCGGTGAACGCCGTGTACGGCGTGGCCGACGGCGCCTTCGACCTTCCGCAGTTCCCCAAGGACGCGGGCGCGGCGGGCGAGGGGTACTTCGACGCCAACTACCACCCGGACTTCACCAAGCAGACCACCAAGGATCTCGCCGCGCTGTACAAGAAGAAGTACAACGACGACATCCGGACCGGCGCCGTCCTGTCCTACGACTCGGTCCGGGTCCTGGCGGACGCCGTGGAGCGCGCCAAGAGCACCGAGCCGGCGAAGATCCGCGAGGCCATCACCCAGACCAGCCTCGAGTCGCTGATGGCCCAGAGCGGCCCCATCGCCTTCGACGAGAAGGGCGAGAACAAGGGCGCCATCCCGATCCTCATGCAGGTCCAGAAGGACGCGACCAACCAGGTCTGGCCCTCGAACCTGGCGCAGGCCAAGCCCAGCTACCCGGCCGTCGGCGGCTGACGACCCCATGGTGAACGACCCGCAGGGCGTGACCTCCTCGGGCGGCCTGGCGCCTGAGGAGGACGCCTCCCCGGACTCCGCCCCGTCTGCCGGCCAGCTGCGCAGACTCGGGGGCGGCGTCACCCGCCACCGGCTGCTGCTCGTCGCCGTCGTCGCGGTGGCCGTCCTGCTGGCCTACGTGCGTGCCGACAGCCCGGTCATCGCGACCCAGGCGATCGTCACCGGCCTGCTCATCGGCGGGGTGTACGGCCTGGTCGCCATGGGCCTGACGCTGATCTTCGGCGTCCTCGACATCGTCAACTTCGCCCACGGCGCCTTCCTGGCCGTCGCGCTCTTCGTCACCTGGTGGCTGGTCAGCAGCGTGGGCCTCCACCCCTACCTCACGATGCTCGTGACCGCGCCGGTGATGTTCGTCCTCGGGTATGCCGTGCAGCGCGGCATCCTCTCGGGCGCCATGGGCAAGCCGCTGGAGAACCAGCTGCTCATCACGCTCGGCATCTCCCTGGTCCTCGAGAACGCCCTGCTGCTGTTCTTCGGCGCGAACCCCCGGGCGGTCAGGCTGCCCGGGAACCAGGCGGTCGGTGTGTTCGGGGCCGTGGCCGACCTGTCGCGCATCCTCGCCTTCGTCGGCGCGCTCGTGCTCGCCGGGCTGCTCTTCCTCGTCCTGCAGCGCACCCGCCTCGGCACCGCGATCCGCGCCGTGGCCGCCAACGACGCCGGCGCCCAGCTCGTCGGCATCGACACCCGCCGGATCTACGCGCTGACCTTCGCCATCGGCACGGCGTGCGCCGGCGCCGCGGGCACTCTCGTGGCGCCCTTGGTCACGGTGGAGCCGAGCACGGGAGCGCTGTTCAACATCGTCGCCTTCGTCGTCGTCGTCATCGGCGGGATGGGCAACGTCGTGGGCGCCCTGGTCGGCGGGCTCGTCATCGGTCTCGCCGAACAGCTCGGCGGGGTCTTCCTGCCCGGTCAGAGCCCGCTGCTGTCCATCTTCATCGTGTTCGTCCTCGTGCTGTTCCTCAGGCCGCAGGGGCTCCTCGGGAGGTCATCGTGACCCAGACGGCAACGGTCGACCGGGCGGCGCCGACGCCGCTCCCGCGCCGGCCCTGGAACCGCCACCTCGTCGCCATCGGCGTGCTCGCCGTGGTCATGGCCCCGGTGCCGCTGGTGCTCCCACCGTCGCAGCAGGCGATCGCCGTGCGCGTGCTCATCCTGGCGCTGATGTCCATCGGCTGGAACATCATGAGCGGCTTCGGCGGGATGTTCTCCTTCGGGCACGCGTCGTACTTCGGGCTGGGGGCCTACACCACCGCCTGGCTCCTCGTCCAACACCACGTGTCGCCATGGATCGGCATGGCGAGCGGCATACTCGTCGCCTCCCTCTTTGCCGTCGTGTCCGGGTTCCTCGCGCTGCGATACCGGCTCAAGGGGGCCTACTTCGCCCTCGCGACCTTCGCCTTCGCGGAGATGTTCCGGCTGCTGGCCACGAACAGCGACCTGGTCAACCGTGCGGCGGGCTACCACGTCCCGCTCCAGGTCGACGAGTCCTGGTGGCTGCTGCAGTTCGCGCCGGCATCACCGAACTACTTCTGGATCGCGCTTGCGTTCGTGGTCCTGGCCCTCGTCATCAGCGTTGCCTTCCTGCGTTCCCGGACGGGGCAGTTCACCCTGGCGGTCCGCGACGACCAGGATGCCGCTGCGGCACTCGGCATCGCCGTCACGCGCCACAAGCTGACGACCATGGCCCTCTCGGCCGGGATCACCTCCGTGGCGGGCGGGTTCTACGTGCAGTACTACCTGTTCATCGACCCAGACCTCGCCTTCGGGTCGGCGGTGTCGATCCAGGCGATCCTGCCGGCCGTCATCGGAGGCGTCGGCACCATCTGGGGACCCCTGGTCGGAGCGGTGATCCTCGGCCCGCTGTCGGACGTCACGGCGACGCTGCTGCGCAACCCGCCCGAGTTCCTGGCCTTCCTCGCCGGGCGCGGGGGTCTCGACGTCATGATCTACGGCCTGCTGCTCATCGTGATCATCCTCGTGCTGCCGCAAGGCATCTACAGCGCCATCCGCGAGAGGTGGTTCCGACTATGAGCATCCTTCGGGTGGAGGGCCTCACGAAGCACTTCCGTGGGGTCACCGCCGTCGACGACGTGAGCTTCGAGGTCGAGCAGGGAAGCATCCTCGGCGTCATCGGACCGAACGGAGCCGGCAAGACGACGGTCTTCAACCTCATCGCCGGCGCCATCGCCCCGGACGCCGGCCGCACCTTCCTCGACGGCGCCGAGGTGACCGGCAGGCCACCGCACGTCATCGCCCGGGCCGGCATGGTCCGGACCTTCCAGCTCATGCGCCCGTTCTACTCGATGAGCGTGCTCGACAACGTGACCATCGCGGTGCTCGCCAGCGGGGCCAGCAGCCGGACCGCTCGAGACCAGGCGGCCGAGATCATCGACACGGTCGGGCTCGGCACGTGGCGCGACGCGCCGACCGAAGGGCTGCCCACGGCGGCGCTGAAGCGCCTCGAGCTCGCGCGGGCGCTGGCCCTGCGCCCCAAGGTGCTGCTCCTCGACGAGGTGCTGGCCGGGCTGGTGCCCACCGAGCGGGCTCCGGTCCTCGACCTGCTCGAACGGCTGCGCCGCGACGAAGGCGTCACGCTCGTCTTCGTCGAGCACATCATGGCCGCCGTCATGCGGCTGTCCGACTCGGTCCTCGTGCTCAACCTGGGCCGGGTGCTCACCTCCGGTCCTCCGGACGAGGTGACCAAGGACCCCCGGGTCATCGAGGCCTACCTCGGAGAGGAGCCCACCCGTGCTGACTCTTGAGAACGTCACGGCCGGCTACCACCGGCTGCAGATCCTGCACGAGATCTCGCTCGAGGTGAACGCGGGCGAGATCGTCTCCATCGTCGGCGCCAACGGCGCCGGCAAGACGACCACCCTCAACACGATCGCCGGTCTCGTCAAGCCGTCCTCCGGGACGATCACCTTCGCCGGGCAGGCCGCCGCGGGTCGGCGCCCGAGCGACCTCGTGCGCGAGGGACTGGTGCTCGTGCCCGAGGGGCGCGCCCTGTTCGGCAGCCTCACGGTCGAGGAGAACCTGCAGATGGGCGGCTGGACCCAGGACCGGGCTGCGACCGTCGCCTCCCTGGCGGAGGTGTTCGAGCTCTTCCCGATCCTCTACGACCGCCGGACCCAGGTGGCGGAGACCTTCAGCGGCGGCCAGCAGCAGATGCTCGCCATCGGACGGGCCCTCATGGCCCGACCGAAGCTGCTCATGCTGGACGAGCCGTCGACCGGGCTCTCGCCCAAGCTCACCTGGGCGGTCCTCGACGCGGTCAAGCGGATCCGCGACACCGGTGTCGCCGTGCTGCTCGTCGAGCAGAACGCCAGCCAGGCCCTGGCCATGGCCGACCGCGCCTACGTCCTCGAGAGCGGCAGCGTCGTGCTCGAGGGAAGAGGTCCGGCCCTGGCGCAGGACGACCGGGTGCGCAGCGCGTACCTCGGGATGTGAGCGCCATGGACGCGGCGACCATGCGACACACCGCGGCCGTGGGGCAGTGGGTCGCGGGGCTGACATGGGACGCCGTCCCCACGGCAGTCCGTGCGCGGCTGCGCCTCGTGCTGCTGGACGTCCTCGGCATCACCATGGTGGGCGCCCGGGACCCCGAGCAGCGGCGCCTCGTGCAGGCGTGGGACCCCAGCCCCGGTCCGGCGCCGGTGTTCGGCAGCGGGGTCAGCACGGCGGTCGAGACGGCGGCCTGGCTCAACGCCACCGCGCTCGTGCGGCTGGAGCTCGACGAGGGCAACAAGTTCGCGAAGGGACATCCGGCCGCCCACGGCTTCCCGGCGGTGCTCGCGCTGGCGGCGGCGCGCGACGCGGACGCCGAGACCCTGTTGCCGGCCCTGCTCGCGGCATACGAGGTCGCCTCCCGTTTCGGGCGCGCGACCACGCTGCGTCCCGGGATGCACCCGCATGGGTCCTGGGGAGTCACCGGCGCGGCGGCTGGCTGCTCGCGGCTGCTCGGCCTCGACGGGGAAGCGACGGCGGCGGCCGTCGACACGGCGGCGGGTCTGCCGGTCGCGGCGCACTTCTCGAGCGCCCTGGACGGCAACCGGGTCAGGGACGCCTGGGTCGGCGCCTCGAACGCCTCGGGCCTCAATGCCGCCCGTATGGCGGCCGCGGGGCTGGCGACGAACACGGGGACGGCGGCATACACCCTCGGTGACCTGCTGGGCACCTTCGACCCGGTCGAGGCGAGCTCGCAGCTCGGGTCGCGATGGGACATCGAGCTCGGCTACTTCAAGCAGCACGCAGCCTGCTCGTTCACCCACCCGGCCGCGGACGCCGCCCTCGAGCTGCGTGCCACGGGCGGGCTGCCCGCCGCCGAGGCGATCGACCGGATCACGGTGGAGACGCACGCCCTCGCCGTGGGACTCGACCGCCAGAGCTGGGACAACCGCCTGTCCGCGATGTTCTCGATCCCGTTCGTCGTCGCGGCGGCCGTCGTGCACGGCTCGGTGGGGCCGGAGGTCACCGAGGGCGTGGCGCTCGAGGACCCCGTCGTGCGCAGCCTCGCCCGGCGCGTGCACGTGCGGGGCGCCGAGGACCTCGACGCCCGGCTCCCGCAGGAGCGTCCGGTGCGCCTGTCGGTGGTGTCCGGTGAGCGCACGTGGGCCGCTCTGCGGCCGGGCCCGATCGGCGACAGCTCGTTCCACCCCCTCGACGAGGACGACGTCCGAGACCTGGTCGCCCGACTGCTCGGCAGCCGCCAGGCGGCCGACGCGGTGGTGGGGGCTGTCGACCGCCTCTTCGCGGGCCAGCTCGGCGCCGGAGCCGTGCTCGGGGCCCTCACCGATCCAGTCCCGCCCCAGCCACGCATCCCACCCCTGCCAGTCACTTCGAGCTGAAGGCCCCTCGCCATGCGCATCTTCTCGGTCACCCCCATCCACGTCGGTCCGCAGGAGCTCTCCCGCAGGCAGCAGCGGTACGATGCCCTGCTGCCGTCGGGCCTCACGCTCGACCTCGTGGACATCGGGCCGCAGGCTCCTCGATCCCTCGACACCGGTGCCGACGTGCGCGCCAGCGAAGCGGCCGTCGTGGCCGCCCTGCGCGCCGCCCCGCAGGGTTACGACGTGCTCATGCCGGACTGCGTCCTCGACCCCGGGGTCGCCGAGCTCGCCCCCGAGCTGCCCGTGGTCGGCATCTTGCAGCTCAGCCTCGGCTGGCAGGTCGTCCGGGGACGCCGCGTCGGTCTCGTCGCCCGCAACGAGGCGATCGCCGACGAGCTCCTGGCCCGCGCCAAGGCCTACGACTGGGCAGAGCACGTCGCCGGGGTGCGGGTCCTCGGCCTGGCGGTGGAGGCGATCTCCGACCAGGAGCAGTGGACGGCCGGGCTGCGCCAGGCGGTCGACGGCTTCGGTGACCAGGTCGCGACCGTGATCAACGGCTGCTCGGCGGTCGAGGTGACGGGGCACGGTGCGCGCCGGACCCGCGTCGTCGACCCGACGGCCCTGGCCCTCCGGCTGCTCGCGGCGGAGGGGCCCCAGTGAGCGAGGACCGACCCGAGCTCGTCGTCGCGGGCGCCGGGGGCGGGCTCGTCGCCGCCCTGCGCGCGGCCCAGCTGGGCCTCGAGGTCCTCGTCGTCGAGGCGAGCCCGCACTATCGACGCGGCAACAACACGTCCATGTCGACGGCCATGGTTCCCGGGGCAGGGTCGCGCTGGCAGCGCGAGGCCGGGATCACCGACTCCCCGGACCAGTTCGTCGCGGACGTCGCGCGCAAGACCAAGGGAGAGGCCGACCTGCGCGTGGCGCGGGCGCTCGCCGAGGTCTCCGCGCGACTCGTCGAGTGGATGGCCGACGACCTCGGCATCCCGCTGCAGCTCGTCACCGACTTCCACTACCCCGGACACAGCGTCGACCGGTGTCACACGGTCGAGGGCCGGCACGGCTCGGTCCTGCTCGGGCATCTCGTCCGCAAGGTCCGCGAATCCGACCGGATCACCATGCTGGTCCCGGCCCGGCTCGTCGACGTCCACGTCGACGATGCGGGCTGCACCGCAGTCATCGCCCAGCCGGACGGACGTGCCGAGCACGTGGAGACCGGGGCGGTGCTGCTGGCCACCAACGGCTACGGCGGCGACCCCGAGCTCGTGGCGCGGCACCTGCCCGAGATCGCTCGCGCCGTGTACCACGGCAGCGAGACCTCCCGTGGCGACGCACTGCGCATCGGGGAACGCCTCGGCGCGGCGACCGCCTTCCTCGACGCCTACCAGGGACATGCGGCGCTGGCCAAGCGCGGCGCCACGCTGGTCGGGTGGGCGACGGTCATGCACGGCGGTTTCCTCGTCGACCGCAAGGGGCGCCGCTTCGGGGACGAGACCACCGGCTACTCCGAGTATGCCGCCCAGCTCGCCGCCCAGGACGGCGCCGAGGGCTGGCTCATCCTCGACCAGCGGATCCACGACGCCTGTCTCGCCTTCACCGACTTCAGGCAGACCGTCGAGAGCGGCGCGTTGGTATGGGCGGACACCCTCGAGCAGCTCGCCCGGGCCATCGGCGTCGACGCCCGGGCGCTGGCCGAGGAGTGCGCGGCGCTGGCCGGTGTCGCCGGACGAGCGGGCGCCGACCGCTTCGGCCGCACGAGCGTCGAGGCGCCGCTGCGCGCCCCATTCGCGGCGGTCCGAGTCGTCCCCGCGCTCTTCCACACGCAGGGTGGCCTCGTCGTGGACGGGCACGCTCGGGTGCTGCGCCCCGACGGGGACCCCATCCCGGGCCTCTACGCCTCGGGGGGCGCGGCGGAGGGCATCTCGGGCCACGGCGCCGCCGGGTACCTCGCCGGCAACGGCCTCCTGCCAGCCCTCGGCCTCGCGTTCCTCGCCGCGGAGCACATCGCGTCCACCGGCGCCTGCTCGGACCACCCCACGTCCCAGAAGGAGGACACATGAAGCTCGACACGCTGATCAAGAACGCCACCGTCGTCACCACGGAGGAGGGCGCGCCCGACGGAGGGCAGCGACTGGACCTCGGCATCGTCGACGGCAGGTTCGCCCGCGTCGAGGCGGACATCCCCGAGACGGACGCGGCAGAGGTGATCGACGGGCGCGGGCTGGTGGCCTTCCCCGGGGTCGTCGACGCGCACCAGCACTGGGGCATCTACAACCCGCTGGAGCAGGACACGGTGACGGAGAGCCGCGCCAGTGCCCAGGGCGGCGTGACCACGGGCATCACCTACATGCGCACCGGCCAGTACTACCTCAACCAGGGGGGCCCCTACCGCGAGTTCTTCCCCAAGGTGCTCGCCGCCTCGGAGAACCGTTCCTACGTCGACTACGGCTTCCACCTCGCGCCCATGATGCGCGAGCACATCGACGAGATCCCTTCGCTCGTCACTGAGTTCGGTGTGGCGTCCTTCAAGATCTTCATGTTCTACGGCAGCCACGGCCTGCACGGCCGCTCCCGCGACCAGAGCGAGTTCCTCATGATCCCGCCGGGGGAGCGGTACGACCTCGCCCACTTCGAGTTCGTGATGCGGGGGGTGCAGAAGGCGCGCGAGGAGCTGCCCGAGCTCGCCGACCAGATCTCGCTCTCGCTGCACTGCGAGACGGCCGAGATCATGACGGCCTACACCAAGCTCGTCGAGGACGCCGGGGAGCTGCGCGGCCTGGCGGCATACAGCGCCTCCCGACCCCCGCACTCGGAGGGGCTGGCCATCACCATCGCGTCGTACCTGGCCGACGAGACCGAGCTGCCCAACATCAACCTCCTGCACCTGACCTCGGCCAAGGCCCTCAGGGCAGCCATGCTCATGCAGCAGACGTTCCCGCACGTGAACTTCCGCCGGGAGGTGACCATCGGGCACCTCGTCGCCGACATCGAGACCGCGTCGGGAATCGGCGGCAAGGTCAACCCTCCGCTGCGTCCGCGCGAGGATGTCGAGAGCCTGTGGGAGCACCTCCTCGCGGGCAACATCGACTGGGTCGTCAGCGACCACGCCTGCTGCAAGGAGGAGATGAAGTTCGGCGCGGACCGGGAGGACGTCTTCGCGGCCAAGTCGGGGTTCGGTGGCACGGAGTACCTGCTGCCGGCACTCGTCAGCGAGGGCACCCGGCGTGGCCTGTCCTACCGGAGGATCGCCGAGCTGACCTCGCTCAACCCGGCGGAGCGCTACGGCCTCGGCTCGGCCAAGGGACGCATCGCGGTCGGTCACGACGCGGACCTGTGCCTCGTCGACCCCGCCAGCACATGGACCATCCACGCGGGCGACTCCGAGTCGAGCCAGGAGTACACGCCGTTCGAGGGCTTCGAGCTGACCGCCCGGGTGACTGACACCTGGGTGCGGGGCATGCGCGTGCTGCAGGACGGCAAGATCGTCGGCGCGGCCCGCGGCAGGTACGTCCGGCGAGGCGCGCCTACCAAGGGGCAGGCGTGAGCACGAGCGCGACCGACGGCCCCCTGACCGGCGTCCGGGTGCTCGACCTGTCGACCATCCTCGCGGGGCCGCTGGCCGCCCAGATCCTCGGTGACTTCGGCGCCGACGTCATCAAGATCGAGCACCCCTCCCGCGGCGACGGGATGCGGGGCCACGGCCTCGACAAGGACGGCCAGCCGCTGTGGTGGAAGATGATCAGCCGCAACAAGCGCACCCTGGGGCTCTACCTCGGGGACCCCGAGGGCGCGCGCATCTTCCTGGAGCTGGCCAGGACGGCCGACGTGGTCGTCGAGAACTTCCGGCCCGGCACCCTCGAGCGCTGGGGGCTCGGCTACGACGCGCTCAGCCAGGAGAACCCGGGCCTGATCCTGTTGCGGGTCACGGGTTTCGGGCAGAGCGGACCGTATGCCGCGCGCCCCGCCTTCGGGACGCTGGTCGAGGCGATGAGCGGATTCGCCCACCTGACAGGCCAGCCCGACGGACCCCCGACCCTGCCCGCGTTCGGCCTGGCCGACTCCATTGCCGGGATCGCCGCTGCGGCAGCCGTCTCCATGGCGCTCTACCAGCGAGAGAAGGACGGCCGGGGCCAGGAGATCGACCTCGACCTGCTGACCCCCATCATGACCGCCGTGGGGCCAGGTGTCGTCTACGCCGACCAGCTGGGCATCGACCAGGACCGCACTGGGAACCGTTCGCTCAACAACGCGCCCCGCAACACCTATCGGACCAAGGACGGTCACTGGCTCGCGATCTCGACCAGCGCCAACTCCATCGCCGAGCGGGTCCTTCGGCTCGTGGGCCATCCGGAGGTGGTGTCCGAGCCGTGGTTCGCCACCGGCCGCACGCGAGCGCAGCATGCCGACCTGCTCGACGCCTACGTCGGGGGCTGGGTCGCGGCACGGACCCGTGACGAGGTGGTGGCCGCCTTCGAGGAGGCCGGCGCCGCGGTCGCCCCGGTCTACAAGCCGAGCGAGCTGCTCGAGGACCCCCAGGTGCGGGCGCTCGAGCTCATCACCACCGTCGAGGACGAGGACCTGGGCCCCATCCGGATGCAGAACGTCATGTGGCGGATGGGCCGGACACCAGGGCGCATTCGCAGCACGGGGCGGGCCCTCGGGGCCGACTCCGACTCGATCCTCCAGACGGAGGTCGGCCTGTCGCCCGAGGAGGTGAGCCGGCTGCGCGACGCCGGGGTCGTCGCCTGAGGTCGCGAGCCGTGGGCAGTCCTCGAGACCTTGCCGGTTTCACCGACCCCCTCGCCGCGGGAGGCCCCCCGGCTAGGGTGTGCCCTGTGTTCAGTGCCGAGCGCGCCTTCTGGCTGGTGGCCCCCTCCGTGGGCGAGATACGGCCTGTGGACGTGCCGGCGCCGGGTCCCGGAGAGGTCCTCGTCCGCACACTGCACAGCGGCATCAGCCGGGGCACGGAGACCCTGGTCTTCGAGGGGAGGGTTCCTCCCAGCCAGTATGCCGCGATGCGGGCGCCGTTCCAGGACGGCGACTTCCCGGCGCCGGTCAAGTACGGCTACCTCAGTGTCGGCATCGTCGAGGACGGGCCGGCGCAGCTCGTCGGCCGGAGGGTGTTCTCGTTGTTTCCGCACCAGACCGCATACGTGGTGCCCGCCGGGGCGGTTGCGGTCGTGCCCGACGACGTCCCCTCCGCGCGAGCCGTGCTGGCCGGCACGGTGGAGACCGCCGTCAACGCGCTGTGGGACGCCGCCCCGCTCGTGGGGGACAAGGTGGCGGTCGTCGGCGGTGGGATGGTCGGCTGCTGCGTCGCGCGCCTGGTCGGCCGGGTGCCGGGCGTGCACGTGACGCTCGTCGACCTCGACCCCGCGCGGGCCGAGGTGGCCGAGGCCCTGGAGGTCGGGTTCGCCACGAGCGCACTGGCCGCTGACCACGTCGCGGGCTGCGACCTCGTCGTGCACACGAGCGCGACCTCTGCGGGCCTCCAGCTGTCGCTGGACCTGCTGGCCGCCGAGGGCACCGTGGTGGAGCTCAGCTGGTACGGAGACGGCGAGGTCCGGCTGTCGCTGGGTGGCTCCTTCCACTCCGGACGCCTCCGCATCCATGCCAGCCAGGTGGGAGAGGTGGCCGCGGCGCGCCGGTCGAGGCGGACCCGGTCCGACCGGCTCGCCCTCGCGCTGGACCTGCTGCGCGACCCCGCCTTCGACGCCCTCATCACGGGTCGGTCCCGGTTCGAGCAGCTGCCCGAGGTCATGGCGGGCCTCGCCAAGGGCAGCGTGCCTGCCATCTGCCACACCATCGACTACGGGGAGGGCTAGACCCATGTTCAGCGTCACCGTCAGGGACCACATGATGATCGCCCACAGCTTCCGCGGCGAGGTGTTCGGCCCGGCGCAGCAGCTGCACGGCGCCACCTTCGTGGTCGATGCGACGTTCCGCAGGGAGTCCCTGGACGCCGACAACATCGTCATCGACATCGGCCGGGCGGCAGAGCAGCTGCACGCCGTCCTCGCCGATCTCAACTACCGCAACCTCGACGACGAGCCGGCGTTCTCCGGCACCAACACCACGACGGAGGCGCTCGCCCAGGTGGTGGCCGACCGGCTCGCCGCCCGGGTCCTGGCCGGCGACCTGGGGGAGACCGCGCTCGGGCTGGCGGGGATCGCCGTCACCCTGGGTGAGTCGCACGTGGCGTGGGCCAGCTACGAGCGCCCCCTGTGACCACGGTGCACGTCGTCGTCCCGAGCACCATCGACGACCCGGCCCGGCCGAGCGGCGGCAACGTCTACGACCGCCGGGTCTGCGACGGGCTCGTGGCCATGGGGTGGTCGGTGCACGTGCACGCGACGCCCGGACCGTGGCCGCACCCGGACTCCACGGCGCGTGCCGCGTTGGGGCGGGAGCTGGCGGCGGTTCCCGACGGCGAGGTGGCGCTCCTCGACGGGCTCATCGCGTGTTGCACTCCCGACGTGGTCGTGCCGGAGGCACGTCGGCTGCGCCTCCTGGTGCTCGTCCACATGCCACTGGGCGGGCCGGTCGACGACGGCGCCGGGCCCGCCGGGCCCGCTGCGGCCGCCGAGTGCGAGGTGCTCTCCGCCGCGGCCGCCGTCGTGACCACGAGCCGCTGGACCCGGCGCTGGCTCCTGCAGCGCTACGCCCTGGACCCGGGTCGCGTGGTCGTCGCCGAGCCCGGAGCGGAGCCGGCCCCCCTCGCGGCCGGCTCAGCCGAGGGCGGCGAGCTGCTCTGCGTGGCGGCGGTGACGCCGGGTAAGGGGCACGACCAGCTCCTGGCTGCCCTCGCCCGAGTGGCCGACCTGGCTTGGCGCTGCACGTGCGTGGGCGCGCTCACCCTCGACCCGCCCTTCGTCGAGGGCCTCGTGCGCTGGGCCCGGGAGAGCGGGATCGCCGACCGGGTCCACTTCACCGGTGCGTTGGGCGGACCCCAGCTCGACCGCGTGTATGCCGCCTCGGACCTGCTGCTCCTGGCCTCCCGGTTCGAGACGTACGGCATGGTCGTGACGGAGGCCCTGGCCCGCGGGATCCCCGCCGTGATGACGTCGGTGGGTGGGCTTCCGGAGGCTCTGGGCCGGGACGCCGCCGGGGCGCGACCAGGGCTGTTGGTGGAGTGCGGCGACACGCAGGCGCTCGCGGGGGCCGTGCGGTCGTGGCTGGTCGAGGAGGGACTGCGCGACCGGCTGCGCGCCGCTGCGGCCGGCCGCCGGGCCACGCTGCCGCCCTGGTCGACGACCGCGCGACGGGTGGCCGAGGCCCTGCTGCGATGAACCCACGCGACGCGTTGGCCGTACTAGTCGCTGACCGACTCATGAGGAAGAGCTGCACCCTTGCAGGAGAGCCCGAGCCGCGTGTGCTGGCCGGCCGGTTTGCGGCACCACCGGCCGGCGTGGCTGCGTGCCCTCACTGCCGTCACGATCCTCACCGTCGTGCTGTGGCGGGTCGGGACCGGGCCCTTCCTCGCCGGCCTCGCCCATGTCGACCTCTGGTCGCTGGCCGCGGCGAGCGGCATCGCCGTCGTGACCACGCTGTGCTGCGCGTGGCGCTGGACGCTGGTCGCCCGGGCCATGGGGGTTGACGTGCCGCTCCGCGGCGCCCTCGGGGCCTGCTACCGGTCGCAGTTCGTCAACGTGGCGACACCCGGCGGGATCCTCGGTGACGTCGACCGTGCAGTGCGCCACGGCAGAACCGTCGGAGACACCGGCGTGGCGCTGCGCTCGGTCGTCGGCGAGCGGCTCGCCGGTCAGCTCGTGCTGGTGGCCATGGCCGGGTCCGCCTTGTGCCTGCTGCCCTCACCGGTGCGTCCGACCGCGCGCCTGGCCGCCGCGGTGCTCGTCGGGGGCGCGGTCGCCGCCGGGCTGCTGCTGATGGGCGTTCGCTCCCGGGTGCGCCCCGCTTGGGCGCGCTGGCTCGGGCAGGGGGGCGGGGGAGTGCGGGCCGGCGCGCTCGCACGGCATACGTGGCCGGGCATCCTCCTCGCGTCCGCCGTGGCTGTGTGCGGCCACGTGCTCACCTTCATCGTCGCCGCCCGGACAGCGGGATCGGGTGCACCAGCGCTGCAGCTGCTCCCGTGGGCGCTGATCGTCCTCGTCGCCGCGGGACTGCCGAACCTCGCAGGGTGGGGGCCCCGGGAGGGCGTGGCGGCCTGGGCCTTCGGCGCCGGAGGGTGGGGCGCGGAACAGGGGGTTGCGACGGCGGTGGTCTACGGGGTCATGGTCTTCGTCGCCACCCTCCCGGGCGCAGTCCTCCTGGTCACCGCGGGCATCCGGCGCGCGACCCGTGCGCCCCGTGTCGGCCAGGGGCGGTCCACGCCTGCGCGCGCCCCTGCTGCAGGCGGCACGCCCCATGAGTGAACGCCCCTACACCGTCCTCAGTTGTGGCATGTCGATCGACGGGTATCTCGACAGCGCGTCGCACGAGCGGCTGCAGCTGTCCAACGCCGCCGACTTCGACCGCGTCGACGCCGAGCGCGCCGCCTCGGACGCCATCCTCGTCGGCGCGGAGACGGTCCGCAGCGACAACCCGCGGCTGCTCGTGCGCTCCCCGGTGCGGCGGGCCGACCGGGTCTCTCGTGGCCGGCCGCCCTCGCCGATCAAGGTGACCGTGACGGCGCAGGCGCGCCTGGACCCCCACGCCGAGTTCTTCGCGAGCGGCGACGGGCAGAAGCTCGTCTACTGCGCCCACGACACCGCGGCGGCCGCGCGTGAGCGGCTCGCGGCCGTGGCGACCGTCATCGACGCGGGCGACCCGGTCGAGCTGCGGACGGTGAGCGAGGACCTCTACGGACGCGGGGTCCGGCGACTGATGGTCGAGGGCGGCGGAGCCGTGCACACCCAGATGCTCACCGCGGGTCTCGCCGACGAGCTGCAGCTGGTGGTGGCGCCGTGCTTCGTCGGGGACTCACGCGCGCCCCGGTTCGTCCGCGACGGGCACTTCCCGTGGACCGCGTCGAGGCGCGCGAGGCTCGTGCAGGTGCGCCAGATCGGCGATGTCGCCCTCCTGCAATACGCCCTCTCGCCACGGTTCGACGCGGGCTCGGGGCGGCCCACATGACGGCCGCCCCGCCCACCGCGATCGTCCGCACCCAGGTGACCCTGCCCCTGCGCTTCCCCGACGGACTGGTCAGACCCCGACAAGGCCGCGCAGCTCACGCGGCTCGGGGTGAGCGTGACCGAGCGTGTCCCGACCGGGCTGCATCTCTGCGACGCGAACGCGCGCTACCTGTCGGCAAAGGTCACGCGTGGCGCACACACGCTCGACCCCTCCCACCAGGGCGTCCACCGGAGCGTCGGCTCGGCCGGGCCAGGAGGTCCCCGTGGTGGACCATGACGGACAGCTGGCCCGCGGCTGCCTCAGCGAGCCGGCGTCCGGCATACGACCGGGCCTCGTCGGCCAGACCGGGCTCCTGCTCGCACGCTGCCGCCAGCCAGCCGGTCAACCACGCCGCCGAGAGGGCGCGCTCGCTGGGACCCAGACGCCAGGGGCTCGCTCGGACGAGCACCTCGAGGCCGCGCTCGGTGAGTCCCTCGACCGCCGCGCCGAGGGCGTCGGGACCGAGCAGGCGTCGGCCCCCGACCTCGCGGCGCTGGTGCGCGTTGAACGCCTCCTGCACACGGTGGTCGAACGGGTCGGCGGGTGTGAGCTCGACGTGCCCGGTGACGCTGAGCGCGATGAGGATGGGACAGCCCGCGGCGGCACACGTGGCGACGAACCGTCCGAGCTCCTCGCCGGTCATCATGTCGAGCACCGCGGACGCGGTGACGAGCGCCGCGCCGTCGAGCTCTCCGGGCGCCAGCCGGGTGATGTCACGCCGGCGGGTCTCGACCGTGACCCGGGCGCCGTCCGCTGCCGCGAGGGGCGGGTGCGCCTGGGCACGGGCCAGCAGCTCGACGTCGCGGTCGACCATCACCCAGTGCTGGCGACCGGTCAGCCGCCCAGCCAGCCAGCGAGCCATCGACCCGGCGCCACAGCCCAGGTCGTGGATCACGGCCACCTCGTCGGTGACCAGGTCGGGCTTCAGCTCCTCGACGAGGCCCGGGGCGCGGGCGGCGGCGTCGGCCGGCTCGCGCAAGCTCAACCACCCGGCGTCGGCCCGGACAGGTTCGACCATGTGACCTCCGCGACCGGGGCGCCTGAATGAACCGAACGCTAGCAGTGCGCGTAGTAGGGGCTGTACGTCGAGAAACGGGAGGCGCCGTGCTCAGGATGCGAAGCTCGGTGGTGGTCGGCCTGACGGCGCAGGTGGCCGTGCTCACCGCACTCGGCGCGAGCGCACCAGTCGGCGCGGTTGGCTGGGTCATCGGGCTGGGCTGCGGCGCGATCCTGAACGCGGCTGTGGCTCTGGGTCTCGACCGGGCGGGAGCAGTGGGCCCCGGGCCGGCCGACCTCGTCACGCTGGCTCGGGGCGTCATCGCCTGCGGGCTGGCCGCGCTGACCGCGGACACCCTGCTCCATCACCCGGTGGCCCGGGTCGTCGTCCCCATCACGGTTGTGGCGCTGCTGCTGGATGCCGTGGACGGCTGGCTTGCGAGGCGGACGGGGACGGCCTCGGCGTTCGGGAAGCGGTTCGACGGTGAGGTGGACGCGTTCCTCATCCTCGTCCTCAGCGTGTACGTCGCACCGACCGTCGGTGCGTGGGTCCTCGCCGCCGGGCTCCTCCGCTACGGCTTCGCCGTGGCCGGTTGGGTCCTGCCGTGGATGCGCGCTCAGCTGACGTACCGCTACTGGCGCAAGGTGGTCACCGCGACGCTGGGCATCGTCCTGACCGCCGCCGTCGCGGACGTGCTGCCGCGCCCGCTGACGGTCGGGGCCCTGCTCCTCGGACTTGCGCTGGCGGCCGAGTCGTTCGGGCGGGACGTGTGGTGGCTGTGGCGCCATCGGCCCCGGCCCGAAGGACAGGGCGACGCCGAGCCCGTCGTGCGCTCTGTGCTGGCCGACACGGGGAGCCGGTAGCCGACATGGGGATGCGCCGACGGACGGGGAGCGCCGTCAGCTGGTCGCGCCGCGTCGTCGTCGCCTGTGCCTCCGTGCTGGCGCTGCTCCTCGTGTGGCTGGCGCTCGTGGCGCCGGACCGCCCGGACCGCCTCGTGCCCGGGGCGTTTCTGCGGATCCCCGTGGAGGTGCTGGTCCTGGCCGGACTCGTGCTCCTCCTGCCGCGTGGCCCCCGACGCGTGCTGACGGTGGTGACCGGGGTGCTCCTCGGGCTGCTCACCGTGGTGCGGCTCCTCGACCTCGGGTTCTACGGGGTGCTCGACCGGCCGTTCGACCCCTTGACCGACGCGGGTCAGGTCGGCTCGGCGGTGGACTTCGTGAGGCAGTCCGTCGGCCCTGCGGCGGCGAGCTTCGCCGTCGTCGGTGGGGCGCTGCTGGCGCTCGCCCTCGTCGTGTGCCTGCCGCTGTGTCTGGGGCGGCTGGCTCGAGTCGTGCGACGGCACCGCGTCAGGTCAGCGTGGACCCTGGCGACCCTGGCCATCGCATGGACCGCCTCCGCGGGGTTGGGCCTCACGATCGTCCCGCACGTGCCGATCGCTTCGGCGGATGCCGGTCGGCTCGCGGTCGAGCACGTGCGCGCCACAGCGGCGCACCTGCGCGAGCAGACCACCTTCGACGCGGCGGTGGCGGCCGACCGGTTCCGCGTCCCGGCGGCTTCGGACCTCATCCCCCTGCGCGGCAAGGACGTGCTCGTCGCCTTCGTCGAGAGCTACGGCCGCGTTGCCGTGGAAGGTTCCTCCTCACGCGGGGTCCAGGCGGTGCTCGAGGCAGGGACGCGCCGACTCCAGGCCCGCGGGTACTCGGCCAGGAGCGCCTTCCTCAGGTCCCCGACCTTCGGTGGTGGCAGTTGGTTGGCTCACGCCACGCTGCAGTCCGGCCTGTGGGTCGACAACCAGCGCAGCTACGACCGGCTGCTCTCCGGCGACCGCACCACCCTCAGCAGTGCCTTCGGACGAGCAGGCTGGCGCACGGTGGCCCTGCTTCCGGCGGACCGACAGCCGTGGCCGGAGGGAAAGGCCTTCTACGAGTTCGACGAGGTCTACGACGGCTCGAGCCTCGGCTACGCGGGCCCGGACTTCGGCTTCTCGACCATGCCGGACCAGTACGCGCTCTGGAAGCTCCACCAGAAGGAGCTGGCCAGGCCCGGGCGAGCCCCGGTCATGGCCGAGATCGACCTCGCGTCGAGCCACGCGCCGTGGGCCCCGCTCCCCGGAATGGTGGACTGGGACACGCTCGGCGACGGATCGATCTTCGAGCAGGTCCACGACCGGGCCCAGACCGCGGAGGCGCTGTGGCGGCGTCGCGAGGACGTGCCGCGCGCGTACCTGACGTCCATCGAGTACTCGCTGACCGCCCTCGTCTCGTTTGTGGAACGGTACGGCGACGACAACCTCGTGCTCGTCCTGCTGGGAGACCACCAGCCTGCCACCATCGTGAGCGGCTTCGGCGGCAACCACGACGTCCCCATCACCGTGATCTCTCGCGATCGGACGGTCGTCGACAGTGTCTCCAGCTGGGGATGGCAGGAGGGGATGAGGCCTGGCGCCGGCGCACCGGTGTGGCGCATGGACGCCTTCCGTGACCGCTTCCTCGGCGTCTTCGAGCAACCCGGGCTGGTAGGCCGTTCGACGCCTGCTTCTCGGCCACGGCCGTGAGCCCGGACGAGCGCGCCGTCCTCGACCGTGCCCTGCTGGGTGCACGGCTGACGGCATACCCTCACGGCGAGTTCGTGGGGCAGGAGAGCTTCATGTCCGCCAGCGAGGTCCTCACCCTGGCGCGCCGGGCCGGCATCGCGCCCGGGGTATCCGTGCTGGACGTGTGCTGTGGAGTGGCCGGCCCGGGACGACTCATCGCGGCAGAGCTGGGATGTGCCTACCTCGGCGTGGACGCGAGCAGCAGCGCCATCGAGATCGCACGAGAGCGCGCCGAGGTCCCCTGCGAGTTCCGGGTCGGGCGGATCCCACCGCTTCCCGCGGGGCCCTTCGACGTGGTGCTGCTGCTGGAGACGATGCTCGCCTTCCCCGACAAGCAGTCCCTGCTCGCCGGGGTGTCCGCCGCCCTCCCGCCGGGCGGACGCTTCGCCTTCACGGTCGAAGAAGGACCCGCGCTCACGAGCACGGAACGGGCCCTCATGCCTGCGGCCGACACCGTCTGGCCCGTCCCGTTGCCGGAACTGCTGTCCGCTCTGGAGGGGCAGGGCTTGCGGGTCCGCTGGCACGCCGACTGGACGGCGTCGCACCGCTCGACGGTCGACTCCCTCCTCCGGGCGTTCCGCGCCGAGGACGCCCACCTTCGCGCACGTCTCGGCGACCGTGCGGTCGACGACCTGCTTGCCGCACACGGGTGCTGGAGCGAATGGCTGCGCGACGGACGGGTGCGAAAGTTCGCCTTCGTCGCCGAGCAGGATCAGGCGCAGCGCGGTGGTGGTCGAGTGCCGGCACCGGCTCGGACGGTGGCCTCGCAGTAGGTCGCAGGAGGACCGGATCGCGACGCGCCGAACCGAAACTTGTTCTTGATCCATTCCAGAAAGCGGAGCATACTGCGCAGCGTGCCCCCTACCCCGGACTTCGAGCGCATGCTGCGCGAGGCCGCCCTCCGGGTCACCCGTCCGCGGCTGGCGGTGCTGGCCGCGGTGCACGCGCACCCGCACGCCGAGACCGACTCGATTCTCGGTGCCGTGCGCGGTCAGCTGCCTGCGGTGTCCCATCAGGCCGTCTACGACGTGCTGCGTGCGCTGACCGCAGCGGGGCTGGTGCGACGCATCCAGCCGTCCGGCTCCGTGGCCCGCTACGAGGCCAGAGTCGGGGACAACCACCACCACGTCGTGTGCAGGTCGTGCGGTGCCATCGCCGACATCGACTGCGCCGTCGGTGAGACCCCGTGCCTGACCGCGTCCGACGACCAAGGCTTCTCGATCGACGAGGCCGAGGTCACCTACTGGGGCGTCTGCCCGGAGTGCGTCGGGGCCCCAGCGACCAGGTGACAGAACGACACCCACAGTGAGACATCGAGATAGGAGATGGACCGACGTGTCTGATCACGGCAGCGAAAGTGAAAACCCGGTAATCCCGTCCCCCCGTCCGGCGAGGACCCGACCGCACACCAACCAGGACTGGTGGCCCAACCAGCTGAACCTGCAGGTCCTCCACCAGCACTCGCCGCAGTCCAACCCGATGGACGAGGACTTCGACTACGCCGAGGAGTTCAAGACCCTCGACGTCGAGGAGCTGAAGAAGGACGTCCGCGACCTGATGACGAAGTCGCAGGACTGGTGGCCGGCGGACTACGGCCACTACGGACCGCTCTTCATCCGGATGAGCTGGCACGCCGCCGGCACGTACCGCATCGAGGACGGTCGCGGCGGTGCCGGCGACGGCGGCCAGCGCTTCGCGCCCCTCAACAGCTGGCCGGACAACGCAAACCTCGACAAGGCCCGCCGGCTGCTGTGGCCGGTCAAGCAGAAGTACGGCCGCAAGATCTCCTGGGCCGACCTGCTGGTCTTCGCGGGCAACGTCGCCCTCGAGTCGATGGGCTTTACGACCTTCGGCTTCGGCTTCGGGCGCGAGGACGTCTGGGAACCCGAGGAGATCTTCTGGGGACCTGAGGACGCCTGGCTCGGCGACGAGCGCTACAGCGGCGACCGCGAGCTCTCCGGTCCCCTCGGCGCCGTGCAGATGGGCCTCATCTACGTCAACCCCGAGGGCCCGAACGGAAGGCCCGACCCGCTGGCGTCCGCCCGGGACATCCGGGAGACCTTCCGCCGGATGGCCATGAACGACGAGGAGACCGTCGCGCTGATCGCCGGCGGCCACACGTTCGGCAAGACCCATGGCGCGGGCGACCCGAGCCTCGTCGGACCCGAGCCCGAGGGCTGTCCCGTCGAGCACCAGGGCCTCGGCTGGAAGAACACCTTCGGCAGCGGCAAGGGCAAGGACACGATCACGAGCGGTCTCGAGGGTGCGTGGACGCCCACCCCCATCACGTGGGACAGCAGCTTCTTCGACACCCTCTTCGGCCACGAGTGGGAGCTCACCGAGAGCCCCGCCGGCGCCAAGCAGTGGAGGCCGAAGGACGGCGCCGCGGCGGATGCCGTTCCCGACGCCCACGACCCCGCCGTGAGGCACGCGCCGATGATGGCGACGACGGACCTCGCGCTGCGCGCCGACCCGGTCTACGAGCAGATCTCCCGGCGCTTCCACGAGAACCCGGACCAGCTCGCGGACGCCTTCGCCAAGGCGTGGTACAAGCTGTTGCACCGCGACATGGGCCCGGTGTCGCGCTATCTCGGTCCGTGGGTGCCGGAGCCGCAGCTGTGGCAGGACCCCGTGCCCGCCGTCGCTGGCGAGCAGATCACCGACGAGGACGTCGCGGCCCTCAAGGGCAAGCTCCTCGAGTCAGGGATGTCCATCTCCCAGCTCGTCTCGACGGCGTGGGCGTCGGCGGCGACCTTCCGCGGCACCGACAAGCGTGGCGGGGCCAACGGGGCCCGGATCCGTCTCGAGCCGCAGCGCAACTGGGAGGCCAACGACCCTGCCGAGCTGGCCGGCGTCCTGCAGACCCTCGAGCAGATCCAGCACGACTTCAACGCCGCTCGGCCCGACGGGAGGAAGGTCTCGCTCGCGGACCTGATCGTCTTGGGCGGCTGCGTGGGCGTCGAGCAGGCGGCGAAGAAGGCCGGCCACGACGTCACGGTGCCCTTCGTGCCGGGGCGCACGGACGCGTCGCAGGAGCAGACCGACGTGGAGTCGTTCGCCGTGCTCGAACCGAAGGCCGACGGCTTCCGCAACTACCTCCGAGCCGGGGAGAAGCTGCCGCCGGAGACCCGGCTCCTCGACCGGGCAAACCTGCTGACCCTGACCGCTCCCGAGATGACGGTGCTGGTCGGCGGGATGCGGGCGCTCGGCACCAACGCCGGGCGGACGCAGCACGGGGTGCTCACCGACCGGCCGGAGACGCTGACCAACGACTTCTTCGTGAACCTGCTCGACATGAGCACGGAGTGGAAGCCGTCGGTGTCGGTCGAGAACGTCTACGACGGCCGCGACCGCGCCACGGGCGAGCTCAGGTGGAGCGCCACGGCCGTCGACCTCGTCTTCGGCTCGAACTCCCAGCTGCGGGCCATCGCGGAGGTCTACGCCAGTGCCGACGGCCAGGCGAAGTTCGTCCAGGACTTCGTCGCTGCGTGGGTCAAGGTGATGCAGCTGGACCGGTTCGACCTCGCCTGAGGCCCCTGGCCCCGGTCACCGACCAGGTGGCCGGGGCCCGTCGGCGAGGTCCCCACAGGGGTGCGTCCGTGGCGGTCAGGCACGGAAGGCATGAGGAGCGAACCCCCGCCCAGGGGCTCGAGAAGGAGAACCCCGACGTCCGCGGCATACGAACGGCCATGGCCGCGCCAGGCGCTGCGGGAGTAGCGTTGCCGTCAGCGGGCCAGGCCCGGACGAGGAGGTCGACGTGGCAGACCGGCAGGACGGTGCGCTGCTCGTGCAGCTGGCGCAGTGGGGCGCGACGATGGGCCTCGAGGAGGCGATGCAGGCCGTGTGGGCCGACGACTTCGACCCCGACGCGGCCTCGACCGACGATGTCCTCGTGTCGCGAGTGCTCACCTGGGGGGAGACCGTGGGCACGCTGACCAAGAACGGTCTGATCGACACGGACCTCGTCCTTGACTGGCTGTGGGTCGCGGGAGCCTGGGCGCGCGTCGGGCCGGCCGCCCGGAAGATGCGCGAGAAGCACGGCGTGCCGCAGCTGTACGAGAACTTCGAGGCGCTGGCGCTCAGACAGGGCGGCTGAGAGGGATCCCGCGGCTCGTGTCAGGCGGCGGTGATGGTCTCGCCGATGCGGGGTTGGAAGGTCCACACGGCCGATGCGCCGATCCCGCGGGTCAGGCGGACGGCTGCTCGGCCTCTGGCGCGGCCACGTCGACCATCCACTTGATGCCGTACCTGTCGGTGAAGCTGCCGAAGTAGTCACCCCAGAACTGCTTGCCGAACGGCAGCTCGACCTCGCCGCCCTGGCTGAGGCCGTCGAAGATCCGCCTGGCGTCCTCGGGGCTGTCGGGACTCACACACACGTAGCACGTGTTGCCGGGGATGACCGTGCCCATGCCTGGCGGCACGTCCGAGCCCATGAGGATCGAGTCGCCGAGCGGCAGGGAGATGTGCAGTATGCCGTCGGCCGGGGCCTCGTGCGACGCGTCGGGAGTCGCCTCGGCAGGCATGTCGGAGAACTTGCTGACGCTGGTGTACTCCCCGCCGAAGACGGACTTGTAGAAGTCGAAGGCCTCCATGCAGGTGCCGGCGAAGTTGAGGTAGGGGTTGGCCGAGGCCATGACGGGCTCCTCCCGGGTCGGGGTCAGTGGGACCGGTCGCCACACTGCCACCGGGCGTCGGGCGCCGCAACGGGGCAACGGGCCAACGGGCCAACGGGCCAACGGGCCAAGCTCACGAGACGTCCGCGTGGCCGCTCCAGCGATGGGCGGCCCTCGCCTGCTGCGGTGGCAGGAACCGTCGCCCACGGACCTGGACGGACTCCGGGCCCACGGACCTAGTCACCCGCTGTCCCGAACCACCGCGTGAGCGCCCTGGCGAGGCCCTCGTCCGACCCGGCGCCGACCCAGGCCACGTGGCCGTCCGGGCGGATCAGCACCGCGGTCGGGGCGTCGACCACACCGATCACCGGCAGCTCCCACGTTCCGTCGTATGCCGCTTCCACGCGCCTGACGCGGTCCGCCCACGGGCCGACGTCGAGGCCGTCCTGCAGGTCGAGCAGCACCGGACGGGCGGCGTGGAGCAGGGTGTAGACGCGGACCTCGCCCTCGGCCGTCGTGACGTCGAGGTCGGGCATCCGTCGGCCGAGGAGGGGGTGGGGGCCGTCCAGGTCGCCGCCGCCGTAGGCGACATCAAGGCCTGACAGCAAACCGGCGACGAGCCTGCGCGGACCGTCGAAGGCGAGCATCTCGGTGATGAGGTCCTTGACCGCGTCGATGCGGGGGCCGGAGCGCTGCACGAAGCTCTGCGCCATCGTGTGCTTGAGAACGCGGGCCGTTGCCGCGTGACGTTCGGCCTGGTAGGTGTCCAGGAGGTCGTCGGGCGAGCTGCCGTGGACCACCTGCGCGAGCTTCCAGCCGAGGTTGACCGCGTCCTGCACGCCGATGCCGATCCCCTGCCCGCCCGAGGGTGCGTGGACGTGCGCGGCGTCGCCGGCGAGCAGCACCCGGCCGGCCCGGTAGGAGGTCGCCTGCCGGGTGGCGTCGGTGAAACGGGAGATCCAGGTCGGCTCGTGGACGCCGAAGTCGGTGCCGTAGACGGTCGTCAGCGTCCGGCTCAGGTCTGCCAGCGTCGGCTCGATGGCGGGGCCGATCTCGGGCTCGGTGGCGACGACGCGGACGGTGTGACCGTTCTCCATGAGGTGCATGCCGTGGATCCCGATGGCGTCGAACCGCACGCCCGTCGGGATGTCCTCGGTGACCTCGACCTCGGCGATCAGGTTGCTGCGGGTGGCGTCCTCGCCGACGAAGTCGATGCCGACTGCGCGGCGGATCACGCTGCTGCCCCCGTCGGCACCCACGAGGTACTGCGCCCGCAGCGGCCTGCCCTCTGCAACGATGGCGTCGACACCGGTGTCGTCCTGCGCCAAGCCGGTCACCTCGACTCCTCGGTGGATCGGGACTCCCAGCTCGTCGACCCAGCCGAGCATGATCCGCTCGATGTGGTTCTGGAAGAGGGCGAGCGAGTGCGGGTACCTCGTGGGGAAGTCGCTGAGGTCGAGCATCATGCCACCGAAACCGACTGCCTGCGCGATCCGCCCCTCAGCGAGGAACCGCCCTGCGATCCCACGCTGGTCGAGGATCTCGAGCGTGCGCGAGTGGAACCCGCCCGCCCGCGAGCCGACCAGTTCTGCGGTCGTGCGCCGCTCGAGGATCGCGACCTGGGCCCCCGCCAGCTTGAGCTCTCCGGCGAGCATCATGCCGGTCGGCCCGCCTCCGACGATGAGTACGTCGTCCATGTGATCCCCGTTCTGTGGGCGCGACTGAGCAGTCTGGGGCATGGCTGGGGCCTTGCCGCAAGCCCCCTGCCGCGCTGTATCTTGAGAGTGGCAAGGGGATGTTGGCTCCTTGCCTTTCTCGTGTCCGGCGTCCGCTTTTCGCTGGCCGGGCCTGCGCGTCAGCTGGGCCCGACCCTCAGTCAGAAGTGCGGCGAGTGGTTCGCGCCGACACCCTGCGCTCCTGCCCACAACTCGGGCATGAGGGCCGTCGCCTGCCTAAACGGGAGTGGGGCAGCAGGGGCTTGAACCCTGGACCGACGGATTATGAGTCCGCTGCTCTGACCGGCTGAGCTACTGCCCCGATCGACCGGGTCCCGCGGTGATCCGGCCCGGGACCGTAGCCGCCCGAAGTCTATGACACCCGGTGGATGGCTCCGGGTGGCCGGGCGTCTACGCTCGACAACACCGCCGGGCCGGGTGACGGCGGGGACGGCGGCGACGCGATGCGCCTCCAGAGGGCGGCTGTGTCCCGCAAGGGGTTGCGAACGGCCCTCCACCGGTCGGGGGAAACGGCTACCTGAAGAGCTTCACACGAGGAGATCCGCATGACCGAGGGCACCCGCGCGACGGACGGCATCCGCGCGGCATCCGTCGACGACGTGGAGCCGGGAGAGGCGCTCGTCCTGCCGACGGAGCTGACGGGCACGGCGGAGCCCATCTCCCTCTTCCGAGACGACGACGGCAGCTGGTATGCCCTCGACGACACGTGCTCGCACGAGGAGGCATCACTGGCCGACGGCTGGATCGAGGCCGGCGAGGTCGAGTGCCCCCTGCACTCCGCACGCTTCTGCCTCCGGACCGGTGAGGCTCTGTGCCTTCCGGCGACGAAGCCGGTGCGGGCCCACCGGGTCGAGGTCCGGGGGGACGACGTCTTCGTGATGCCGGGGGTTGAGGCGCGAACGACGTAGGTCTTCCGGCGCCAGGTGCCGGAAGACCTCGATCGATCACGCCGCCGCTTCGACATCCCACGCGGCCCGGGTCTCTCCGCCACGCCACTGGTGCGGTTGTGATTGATGGTGCAGAATGGACCAACGTTCGCGGTCGCACGACCGGGTCCGCCGGTGCAGAGGTCGTTGGGGAAGACGTCCCTCGCACACAGGAGGTCTCGGATGTCTGCCGTGATGTCGCGCACCATGACTCGAGGGGTCCTGTTCATTCACGGGGCCCCGACCGTGCTGTGCCCGCATGTCACCTGGGCAGTCGAGGCCGTCCTCGACCGCCGGGTGGCGATGGCGTGGACCCCTCAGCCGGCCGCGCCGCGCCTGGTGCGCTCGGAACTGTCGTGGACCGGACCGGCTGGCACCGGAGCCGAGCTCGCTTCCGCCCTGCGCGGCTGGGACAACCTGCGCTACGAGGTCACCGAGGAGCCGACCGCGGCATCCGACGGCTCCCGCTGGGCGCACACCCCACGCCTAGGGATCCACCACACGTGGACGTCCGTCTCAGGTGACGCCGTCATCCACGAGGACCGCCTCCGCGACGCCGTCGAGCGCACGCGGGGCGACGGGCTGGCGCTTCAGGAGGAGATCGACCGGCTGCTCGGAGTCCCTTGGGACCAAGAGCTGGAGCCGTTCCGGTATGCCGGTGAGGGGGCACCGGTGCGCTGGCTCCACAAGGTCGGCTGAGCCAAGACGTGAGGATCGACCGAGCGCCAGCGAGGGAGGACCGGAGCCCCGGTTCGGCGCAGCCGAGAACTAGTTCGGCTGAGCCAAGACGTGAGGATCGACCGAGCGCCAGCGAGGAAGGACCGGAGCCCCGGTTCGGCTCAGCGGAAAGACCAGCCGACAGCGGAGCTGGCTGAGAGTCGCTGTGCGGCGGACTGGCAGAGGCCCGGGCGGTTCGTGCGCTCGGGCCTCTGCCGTCTTGTTGCGGCCCATGGAGATGCCAGGCGCCGCCG